>QCDL01000001.1 GCA_003280915.1 Prochlorococcus sp. AG-355-I04
TTTCCAAGTGCATTGTTATCAATAATTAGAGAATTTTCCTCTAAATCAGATACCACTTGGAAGTTTGATACTATAAGCCAATCCCTAAATAAATCTACATCTTGATTGCCAAATTCTTTTAGCCAAGTAAGTGAATCTTTTAAAACTTTATCTTCAGGTAAATAATTAACTTCAGTTTCCAAAGCTGCTCCAATTATTTGTTTGTTTCTACATCCTTCTATAGCCTTGTTAATTTCAACTCTCAAATTTCTTAAATTTGTAATGTGTTCATTAAGTATTTGATTTTTCCATGACTGCGAAAATATTGGCCATCCTCTTTGAAAGACTGATTTTTCTTTAGTTGAATATGGTATATTTTGCCAAATATCTTCAGCCATATGACAAAGCACTGGAGAAATAAGTACGGCTAAATTTTCAACAACTTTTGACATGACGAACTGACATGATCTTCTCCTAAAATGTGATTTAGAACTTACATACAACCTATCCTTCGCAATATCTAAATAAAAATTTGATAAATCTACTACGCAAAAACTCTGCAAAATTTGGAAAAATTTTGAAAATTCATAATTTTCATAAGCATTTGATATTTCATCTGTAACCTCAACTAGTCTGCCTAACATCCATTGATCTAAGAGAGGCAATTCATCAATTTCAAAACTATCAACATTAGGATCATAATCATGAATATTACCTAGAAGATATCTTGCAGTATTACGAACTTTCCTGTAAACGTCTGAAAGTTGCTTGAGTATATTTGAACCAATTGGAACATCAACTGAATAATCTACAGAGCTTACCCATAGCCTTAAAACATCAGCTCCATAAGCAGGGTCAGTTTTTTTATTATTACCTCCATTAATAATTATATTTGGGTCAACAACATTTCCTAAAGATTTACTCATTTTTCTTCCATTTTCATCAAGTGCAAAACCATGAGTTAAAACTTTCTTATAGGGAGGTTTATTATTGACTGCAACAGATGTTAGCAAAGAAGACTGAAACCATCCTCGATGTTGATCTGAGCCCTCTAAATAAAGATCTGCTGGATACTTTAATTCACTTCTCAGTTCACACACTGCGGCCCAGCTAGATCCTGAATCGAACCAAACATCCATTGTATCTGTACCTTTTTCCCAGAAATCCGATTCTTTTGCATAACTTTCAGGCAAAAGATTCTTAACATCCCAATCCCACCAAATATCTGCTCCATGTTCACTAAAAAGTTCTTGAATATGATTAATTATCTCGTTATTAAGTAAGATATCATTACCATTTTTTTTATAAAAAACTGGAATAGGGACTCCCCATGACCTTTGTCTAGAAATACACCAATCTCCTCTACCAACAACCATAGAATAAATTCTTTTCTTTCCAGTCTCTGGCATCCATTCAACATCTTCGATTGCCTTTAATGCAGATGCTCTAAAGCCATTTACAGATGCAAACCATTGTTCTGTTGCCCTAAAAATAGTTGGTTTTTTGGTTCTCCAATCATAGGGATATCTATGCTTATAATTTTCTTCTAATAGAAGTAAATTATTTCCTTTTAAATGTTTAATAATTAAATCATTTGCCTCTTTCAGGACATTTGATCCTTTAAATTGACCAGAATATTCATTTAAATTACCTTTTTCATCAACGACACACGTTATTGGTAAATCATATTTTTGACCCACATTAAAATCATCTATCCCATGACCAGGCGCAGTATGAACAATTCCAGTCCCTGATTCTGTAGTAATATAATCTCCCCCAATCACAATTCTGCAATTTTTATTCTTAGAAGGATGTTGATATTCAATATTCTCCAATTTGGAGCCTTTTACCTCTAAAATCACCTTGAAATCTTTATTAAATTTCTTACTTATTTCAGAAGATAAATCCTTTGCAAAAAGGTAAATTTTCTTCTCTTCATCGATAGCAAAAACGTACTTTATTTTTGGATTTACTGCAACTGCTTCATTTGCAGGTATAGTCCAAGGAGTTGTTGTCCAAATAGTTATGAAAGAATTATTTTGAAAAAAATCTTTTTTGATATTAAGGTTTTCTTCGATTAAATTTAATTGAATTTCCTCAGGTATTTTAGTGATTTTTAATGAAACATAAATACTTTTTGAATAATGTTCATCAGGGTATTCTAATTCCGCTTCTGCAAGCGCAGTCCTTGAACTTGGACTCCAATGCACGGGTTTTAGACCTCGATATATGTAACCATTTAAAAACATTTTCCCAAATACTCCAATCTGAGCAGATTCATAACTTTTCTTAAGAGTTAAGTAAGGGTTATTCCAATCTCCCCATATGCCCCACCTTTTGAAACCCTCCTTCTGATTATTAATTTGGATATGGGCATAATCTGTTGCTTTTTTTCTTAAATTGAGAGTGTCAAGATTCTTTCTTTCATCAGACTTTAAATTCTGAAGAACTTTTAATTCAATAGGTAATCCATGACAGTCCCAACCAGGTACGAAATGAACCCTAAAACCTCTTAAGGTTTTATACTTATTTATTATGTCTTTCAAAACTTTATTGAGGGCATGACCCATATGAAGAGCCCCATTTGCATAGGGAGGGCCATCATGTAAAGTAAATATTTCGCCTGAATTACTTGAACCTAATTGGAAATCAATATCATTCTTAGCCCAAAAATTCTGAATCTCAGGTTCTCTTACAACTGAGTTAGCGCGCATTGAGAAGTCAGTTTTTAATAAATTTAAAGTTTCTTTATAAGAAAAGACTGATTTTTGTTCTTTGCTATTTTGAGATTTCATACGACGATATAAGAAATATTGGTGATCAAAAGAATTATTTAAATAAATCTAATTCATTATATTCTTTCTTAATTGACCTGTAGTTTTTTGGGGAAGTTTCAAATAACCAATTTATTTGATTTCAGACTTTTATATTATCATTTTTATCATTTCTTACCCACTTTTTTTGGGTTGTATTTTTATTATTACTATCAAAATTAAAAAAATTTGAAGGTTTTGTGAAATCACCGAATACCAGATTAATAGATTTTACTATTTTCAAAAAGTTATTTTTAAACTCCAAAAAGGTTATAATTTTTTTCTTTTCGTTATCAGTCAATTGGTACCATCTAGATAAAAAAAGCTCTACTAGATAAAAAATAACTAGTGCTGTTAATAAAAGGAAAATTACAAAAAATGATTCATCTAGTGTTTTATTTTTAATAATCAATATCAAACCTATTAAAAAATTTAAAAAAGCTTTTATTAAATCTTTTGGTTTACCGAGCTCAAGATAAATTATCGGTACAGTTAGAAAAATGGTCCCAACTAAAATATAAAAAGTTCCCAAATAAAATATCAAACTATTCATTGAATTAACTACTTCATTAAAGTATAAGAGTTGATATCAATAAACAAACTATCTATCAGAATTTCCTTAAGTGCGGTCGGGGAGACTTGAACTCCCACACCCGAAGATACGAGTACCTAAAACTCGCGCGTCTACCAATTCCGCCACGACCGCTCAAATAAAATAATAATTGAAAGAGGTTTATTTTAAAAATTTTTTTTCTTAAGATGATTAATTTGACACATTAAAATTAAATTAAAAATCTCCTAAAAGAAATTTTTAATGTTTGAGCATGCAATCATACTAAAATATTAGTTATATTATTTAAAGAATTAAAGAAACGATTTCAAACTTAACCAGTAAAAATACAACGAAAAATACTAATTCTTCAAAAACATTTAATTGGCAAAAAGAGATTAAAAATTACGTAGGTCCGCCAAGTTTTTGGAATCCAACATTAGGTTTATTTTTTGGCGGTTATTTTCTCGCGTTTCTTAGCATATGGCAATGGTATAGAGGTGTTTGGCCTTTACCTTTACTTGTAGCCACTGCTTTTTTAGCTTTACATATTGAAGGTACTGTTATTCATGATGCCTGTCATAAAGCTGCTCATCCAGTTCCTTGGATAAATCAAGCAATGGGCCATGGCTCAGCTATTCTATTAGGGTTTAGCTTCCCAGTTTTTACGAGAGTTCATTTACAACATCATATTCACGTAAATCATCCCAAAAATGATCCAGATCATATTGTCAGTACTTTTGGTCCAATTTGGCTAATTGCTCCAAGATTTTTTTATCATGAAGTTTTTTTCTTTCAAAGAAAACTTTGGCGAAGATATGAATTACTACAATGGGGGATTGAAAGATCCATATTCCTAACAATTATCTTGGCAGGTTTGAAATTTGACTTTATGAATTTAATTTATAATTTATGGTTTGGTCCAGCATTAATGGTAGGAGTTACTTTAGGAATATTTTTTGATTATTTACCCCATAGACCATTTCGATCAAGAAATAAATGGATAAATTCTCGAGTTTATCCAAGCAAATTTATGAATTTACTAATAATGGGACAAAATTATCATCTCATTCATCATCTATGGCCTTCGATTCCTTGGTTTGAATACAAAATAGCTTATGAAAAAACTAAGCCTTTATTGGATAAAAAAGGCTCCCCTCAAAGAGTTGGAATATTTGAAAGTAAGGAAGACATTTTTAACTTTATTTATGATTTATTAATAGGTGTAAGGAGTCACAGCAAAAAGAGGGGGAAAATAAGAAAAATCATAAATTTATATCCAAGCTTTAAGATGAAAAAATTTCTATTAAAGATAGTCAACAAAACATTTATTGGAAGCAACTAACTTACTCATTCATTAATAATTTTTGGTACTTTAAAATATTTATCTTCTCTCGATGGACCCAATTCTAAAATTTCTTCATTACATTCAGAATTTTTATTTTCGTCTTTTCTAAATACATTTACAACTTCTATAGCTCTCGTTGTACAGGGGACATCATCTGTATCAATTTTTTCAAGTTGTCTTATATAATCCAATATCTTTTCTAATTGTTGAGCATGATTATTAATTTCATTATCGTTAAGTTCTAATCTCGCTAAGTGAGCAACTTTTTTAACTTCCTCTTTAGTTATTTTTGTCATACATTTAATATCTTTCTTATTAAATAATAGTTTATTAAGAACAAAATTATTTACGTATCCTTTGAATTTCAAATAATTTAAAAAAATTCACATCTTTTTGAAAATCAATATCAATTGATAGCCTTAATTATTTTTCTCAGCTAAATATATTATTAGATAGATATTGAAAAATAGAAGAAAAACTCTTTCCAAAAAATTTTTTTTATCGGCACTCTAAACTTGTTGCTCCTGATTTAATAGGCTGTTACCTCATAAAAAAAAATAATGAGATAGATCAAGTAAAAGGGATAATTGTTGAAACTGAAGCTTATTCACAGGAAGAAGAGGCCTGTCATGGCTACCGCAAAATGACTGAATCAAACAAATCATTATTTGGCAAACCTGGCACATTTTATATTTACAAATCTTACGGCATTCATCATTGTTTAAACATAGTTACTGATAAAGAAAATTTTGCGAGTGGTGTTTTGATAAGATCAGTTTTTATCTCTAATAATGATGAAAGATTAGCTTCTGGACCTGGCCTAGTAACAAAAACATTCAGTGTAGACATTTCATTAAACTCTCTTGAAGTTCTTAATAACAAATCTTTATGGATTTCCCCACGAGACTCCACTCTAGAAGAAAAAGATCTTATTCAAACTACGAGGATTGGCATATCAAAGGGAAAAAATATAAAATGGCGTTGGTATCTCAAAAATAGTAGGAGTGTAAGTAAAAGATTAAAAGGTGACAGAACACCTAAATTTCAATAATCATTTATCTTTTTAAGCGTAATGCAAATTTGGCCTCATAAACATATCCACACACTAGCTAATTTTTCAATTAAAGATTATGAGTCAGTATTTGAAGTAGCTAATAGATTTGATGCGCTAAAGAATGCAGGCACAAAAAAGATACCGGCCTTACAAGGGACTTTGGTAACGTCTTTATTTTTTGAAGCTAGTACAAGAACAAAAAATAGTTTTGAGCTTGCAGCAAAAAGACTTTCTGCCGATGTCCAAACTTTTGCGCCATCCTCCAGCTCTTTAACAAAAGGCGAAACAATAATTGATACAGCCATAACTTATTCTGCTATGGGGGCAGATACATTAGTTATAAGACATTCATCAAGTTACATAACCTTTGAGATCGCAAAGAAACTTGATGCAATAAATGCTAAGACTTCCGTTCTTAATGCGGGAGATGGATTACATAGTCATCCCAGCCAAGGATTACTTGATATCTATACATTGATAAAATTCTTTTCCCAAAAAACACTGAATCCAGAGGTTTTAAATTCCAAAAAAATTTTAATAATTGGCGACGTTAATCATTCAAGGGTTGCAAGGTCAAATCTTTGGGCTTTGAGTGCATTCGGCGCCGATATTATCTTATGTGGTCCTAAGTCATTAATACCTGATGAATTTATCAATTTTTTAAAAACCCCCGCGCCAAATCAAACAGAAGATCCTGTTAAATCAAGAGGTTCTATAACAATTTCTAGATCATTGGAAGAATCAATAAAAATTGCAGATGCGATTATAGTTTTAAGACTCCAGAAAGAGAGAATGATGGAAAACTTACTAAGTAGCATCGATTCATATAGTTTGGATTATGGCTTAACCCCAGAAAAATTATCTTTAAATCATAAAGAAATTCCAATTCTACATCCCGGTCCCATTAACAGAGATATTGAAATTAGTAGCAAAGTGGTAGATCGATATCCTAATTGCTTAATTAATAATCAAGTTGCAAATGGTATCCCTATAAGAATGGCTTTGCTTTATCTATTACAGAAACACAACAAGTAAATTTATAGCAACTTAAGACTTTCAGTAAAGAAACCATAAAATAATCCCAATCTTAAAGAATCTAATAAAAGTACTAAAAATTTCTTTTCCCTTTTAAATCTAAAATTTCTTCTCAAAACTATTAAAAACTCAATAAAAACTACTGATAAAAAAGCGGCTACAGGATCCATGAGTTCCACAACGGCACTTACCATACCAAGAGAACTTCCAAAAAAGTATCCGATTAAAATTGTAATCAATGATATTGAATATCTTCGCCATGGATTACTAGCCCAAATACTTAATGTCTGAATATTTTCCACAATTTTTAGCTGAAATTTTGTCTTTTGGGGTTTAACAACCATTTTGCATTAAACTAAGCCGCTTCAGAGTTTGATTGAATTTTAGTATTTCCTTCTATTAATTCAAGTAATGCTTCCAACTGAGCCATTAACCCTCTTAATTCGCCTGGCTCGGGGAAAAGGTCATCTTCTTTTATTCCTAAATACATTTCTCTGAGCTCTTGCCTTAAATAGCGTATGTGACTAATGACTTGCTCTCTTTTGGTTTGCGACATGATATAAATTTTTGCATATTTATTTTAAGAAAGAATATTTTTGAAAAGGAGATTTTGCATATTTATGATTGAAAATGAAGATAAATGACCTGACAACAATTTGAAAAGATATGAAAATTGAAAATTATCATATCCTTGAAAATGTGTACTTAATTCTTATATCAATTTTAAATAATTACTTGAGGGCTTATTATTAGAGTATATTGACTTTACTCAATATGAAATTCATTTCTGAAAATAATATAAGTGAGGAACTAGTAAATTCTTTTGATGAAGAAATGACCTTTAAGCTCGCTAAAAGGCTAGAGGAAGATAATTATGATACTCCATTTGATGGTTTAAAAGACTGGCACTTACTGAGGGCTCTTGCAATCAATAGGCCTGAATTAACAACTAATTATACCCACCTCCTCGATCAGGAACCTTTCGATGAAAATTAAAAGTAAGGACTCCAAAATAAAGGTTCTTTTATTAATAACTGGAAGTATTGCAGCTGTAAAAGTTCCATTATTAGTTAGCCAATTAGCGAAAGAAAATTATGAAATAAGGTGCGTTTTATCAAAAAATGCAGAAAAATTAATAAAGCCGCTTTCTCTTTCTATTTTAAGTAGAAACCCGTGCATTTTAGAAAATGATCAGTGGTCTGATGGTCAATCAACACCTCTTCACATAGCACTAAGTAATTGGGCTGATATTTTAATCATCGCCCCTTTAACAGCGACAACATTAGCAAAATGGGTAACTGGAAATGCAGAGGGGTTAATCTCAAGCATCTTAATAGCAAATATAAAGCCAATTATTGTTGCACCAGCAATGAATACACAAATGTGGCTAAATAAAGCTGTCCAAAAAAATTATGAGAATTTACAGAATTACGCAAATGTTTTGTCTTTGCAACCAAGTGAAGGCCTCTTAGCATGTGATGCTATTGGCATCGGTAAGATACCTCCCAATGATCTAATCCAATTAGCTCTTGAATTTATAGCTTCACATAAACAAAATGAATATCGCAAAGATTTACTTAATAAAAAAATTTTAATAACTGGAGGGTGTACCTCAGAGAAAATTGACGCGGCAAGACACATTACTAACAAGAGTTCTGGAGCTATGGGCCTAATTCTTTCTCAAGTAGCGAGGTTCAGGGGAGCACAAGTAAAATATGTTCATGGTCCTCTGAAAATCGATAAGAATCTTACTGATGGAATAAAAAGATATGAAATTGAAACTAGTATTGATTTAATTAGGGCACTTAATAATGAAATATCAAATTGCGATTATTTTTTCATGAATGCAGCAGTATCTGATTTCAAAATAACCTCTGATACTTCAGCTAAAATTCCAAAAAATCAAATTAATTCTCATTTGAATAAAAACTTTGAGCTAGTCCCAGATATTTTAAAAACAATTAGTAAATCAAAAAAAGATAACCAAGTTTTTGTAGGCTTTTGTGCTTTTACAGGATCTATAGAAGAAGCACGAATGACAATTAAAGAAAAGATAATTCAAAAGGGGTGCGATTATCTATTCGCAAATCCAATTGATCTTGAAGGCCAAGGATTTGGCTTTTGGGCACAAAATGAAGGTTGGTTATTCGATACTAATAATATGGAACACTACATTAACAAAACATCAAAAATTGATTTAGCAAATAAATTAATAACCCAAATTATTTCATTAAAAAAATAAAAAAAATTTTTTAATTTGTATTTTTTTGTAATCTTAATCATTAAAAATAATGTGATAGCTTAAAATAATTCCAGTTTTTTAAAATCTAAAAAGCTACGGGTTGTTTCGAGGATTTAATAGTCCTATCTTTTATGGTCCTTTCCCTTGTAATATCCGTACTGAACTTATTAGATGACCTTTAATCTATCGTCACAGAACTTTACTGCAACTTTAATTATGAGAATACGTTCTTTCTTAGCTTTTGTTATTTCAATTTGTATAACTTTTGCTTTCGTACCTGTTAAAACATTTGCTTTTTCTGAAAGAGGAAATGCACAATTTACAGATGTTGTTAACACAGGAAAAGCTAATGATTGTCCTACATTAGACTCATCTCTTGTAGGATCAATATCTTTAGGGAATGGAGATAGCCTTAAAGGAATATGCATGCATCCAACAGAAGTTTATGTAAAAGTGCCAGGCACAAAACGAAAAGCTGCAGAATTTGTTTCTACAAAAATTATTAGTCCTAGAAATAACACCACAGTGACAGAAGTTTATGGAGATATAGATTCAGGAACATTCACTGAAAAAGGTGGTATTGATTTTCAACTTATTACTGTATTAACTCCTGGTGGTTTAGAGGTGCCATTTGCATTCTCAGCAAAAGATCTTACAGCTGATTTACCTTCATCAATTGAGCCAGGCACTGAGGTCAGTGGTTCAACATTTACTCCTAACTACAGAACTGGTGATTTTCTAGATCCTAAGGCAAGAGCTAAAAATACTGGTGTTGAATATGCTCAAGGTTTAGTTGCATTAGGAGGCGATGACGAAGAACTTGCAAAAGAAAATATTAAAGTTGATGTAAACGGTACTGGCGTTATTACTCTTTCAATCAACAATGTAGATTCTGACACAGATGAATTTGCTGGTACTTTTGAAGCAATCCAACCTTCAGATACAGACATGGGTTCAAAGGATCCACTTGATGTAAAAATAATAGGTGAGCTTTACGGAAGAAAGGCATAAATCCTACTCAAGAGAAAAAGGGGGTTAAACCCCTCTTTTTTTTTCAAAATTTTTCTTTATCAATTTTAAAAATGGAATTACAACAAAAAACTAAAACAAATACTGATGGACTAATACCGCCATATGGAGGGGAACTAAAAAATTTAATTATCAAAGATAAAAACCTTAAAAATGAACTTATTTCTAAAGCTACTTATGAGTTTGAATGTAGCGAGAGAAATGCATGCGATGTAGAACTTTTGATGGTTGGAGCTTTTTCTCCATTGGAAGGTTTTATGGATGAAAATAACTATAATTCGGTCATTAAAAATAATAGAAATACAAGCGGGTTGCTTTTTGGCTTGCCTATTGTATTTGATTCAAATAATGAAAAAGTAAAAACTGGAGAGACAATTTTACTTACCTATAAAAAACAAAAAATAGCAGTTTTAGAAGTTAGCTCAAAATGGGAGCCTGACAAATCCTTAGAAGCTGAACTTTGTTATGGTACTAATTCCTTAGATCATCCTGCTGTTAAGATGATTTTTAACGAGAGAGGTAGATTTTATATTGGAGGAAGAGTTTATGGTTTCGAACTACCAACTAGAGAATTCCCCTGCAAAACCCCAGAAGAAGTTAGATCTACACTGCCATCAAATCATGATGTAGTTGCATTTCAATGCAGAAATCCAATTCATAGAGCACATTATGAATTATTTACTAATGCCTTACTTTCTGATAATGTCTCCTCTAACTCAGTTGTTTTAGTTCATCCTACTTGTGGACCAACTCAACAAGATGATATTCCTGGAAAAGTTAGATATTTGACCTACAAAGAATTAGAAGAGGAAATATCTGATGAAAGAATAAAATGGGCTTTTTTACCTTATTCAATGCATATGGCAGGGCCAAGAGAAGCCCTTCAACATATGATAATAAGAAGAAATTATGGCTGCACCCACTTTATTATTGGTAGAGATATGGCTGGTTGTAAGTCGTCTTCAACTGGTGAAGATTTTTATGGTCCATATGATGCCCAGAATTTTGCGAATAAGTGTGCAGATGAATTGATGATGCAAACTGTTCCTTCAAAAAATTTAGTTTATACGAAGGAAAAAGGATATATAACAGCTGAAGAAGCCAAAGAATTTAATTATGAAATTATGAAACTTAGTGGTACGGAATTTAGAAAGAAATTGAGGAATGGCGAACCAATTCCTGAATGGTTTGCATTCAAAAGTGTAGTAGATGTTCTAAGAAGCTCTTAATATTGTTTTATTATTAGTATTATAGATTTATTAAAGATTTTTTATCGTGAACAAACGTTGGAGAAACGTAGGACTTTATGTTCTAGCTGTCATTACTGTAATTTTCATAGGTACTTCAGTTTTTGATAAACCTAGTACTGAAAGTTCTACAAAGACCTTGAGATATAGTGATTTTATAGAGGCAGTTCAAGATAAAGAAATCAGTAGAGTCTTAATATCTCCAGATAATGCTACAGCTCAAGTTGTTGAAAATGATGGGAGCAGGTCTGAGGTCAATTTAGCCCCTGACAAAGATTTATTAAAAATTCTGACTGAGAATAATGTAGATATCGCTGTAACTCCTACAAAATTAGCCAACCCATGGCAACAAGCTATAAGTAGCTTAATTTTCCCAGTACTTTTAATTGGGGGCTTATTTTTTCTTTTCAGAAGATCCCAAAGCGGTAATGCTGGAGGTGGTAATCCTGCCATGAGTTTTGGCAAGAGCAAAGCTAGACTTCAAATGGAACCATCTACACAAGTAACCTTTTCAGATGTTGCTGGTGTAGAAGGTGCAAAATTAGAACTAACAGAAGTTGTAGATTTTCTTAAGAGCCCAGATAGATTTACTGCAGTCGGAGCAAAAATTCCAAAAGGAGTTCTTCTTGTTGGTCCTCCTGGTACTGGAAAAACATTGTTAGCTAAAGCAGTTGCTGGAGAAGCAGGTGTACCTTTTTTCTCAATATCTGGCTCAGAATTTGTAGAGATGTTTGTTGGGGTGGGAGCTAGTAGAGTTAGAGATCTTTTTGAACAAGCTAAAAAGAATGCTCCTTGTATTGTTTTTATTGACGAAATAGATGCAGTTGGAAGACAAAGAGGAGCTGGTATGGGCGGAGGAAATGATGAAAGGGAACAAACATTAAATCAACTCTTAACAGAAATGGATGGTTTTGAAGGTAATTCAGGAATAATAATTGTTGCTGCAACCAACAGACCAGATGTTTTAGATTCAGCTTTAATGCGTCCTGGAAGATTCGATAGACAGGTAACAGTAGATCGCCCAGATTATGCTGGAAGATTGCAGATATTAAATGTTCATGCGAAAGATAAAACTCTTTCAAAAGACGTTGATTTAGATAAAGTTGCCAGAAGAACACCAGGATTTACTGGTGCAGATTTAGCTAATCTTTTAAATGAAGCAGCAATACTAGCAGCTAGAAAAGATTTAGATAAAGTAAGTAACGATGAAGTTGGTGATGCCATTGAAAGAGTTATGGCTGGCCCAGAAAAGAAAGATAGAGTCATCAGTGATAAGAAAAAAGAATTAGTTGCTTATCACGAAGCTGGTCATGCACTCGTAGGAGCATTAATGCCTGATTATGATCCAGTAGCAAAGGTTTCAATTATTCCAAGAGGTCAAGCTGGGGGTCTAACCTTCTTTACTCCAAGTGAAGAAAGAATGGAATCTGGTCTTTACTCTCGTTCTTACCTTCAAAATCAAATGGCTGTAGCTCTTGGTGGAAGAGTTGCTGAAGAAATAGTCTATGGCGAAGAAGAAGTAACAACCGGAGCTTCAAATGATTTACAACAAGTTGCCAATGTAGCAAGACAAATGATCACAAAATTTGGTATGAGTGACAAAATAGGTCCAGTCGCTCTAGGTCAATCTCAAGGTGGAATGTTTCTCGGAAGAGATATGAGTTCTACAAGAGACTTCTCTGAAGACACAGCCGCAACAATCGATGTAGAAGTTTCAGAACTTGTTGATGTTGCCTATAAGAGAGCTACAAAAGTTTTAACAGACAATAGAATTGTTCTTGACGAAATGGCTCAAATGCTAATCGAAAGAGAAACTATAGATACTGAAGATATCCAAGACTTGCTCAACCGCTCAGAAGTAAAAGTCGCAAACTATATTTAACGCGGAATTTTAAATTTTTAATGCATAATAAAGAAGATTCTTTTTCGGAGTACCTGAAAATTGAGTCTTTTTTTTTACTTATAAAACCTGAAGATAATATTTACTCAAATACCTCTATAAGAAATTCATTTTTTGAAGAATTAGAAAACTTAGTAAAATTAGGATTAAAGAATATTGAAATAAGTTGGTCTAAGAACGAAAATTGGTTCGATTTTGTATCCGATATCAAAATTAAATATCCAAGAATTAATTTAGGCTCTGCCTCCATAGTTAATAAGCAATCAATAGAAGATTCTTTAAAGATGGGATTGAATTTTTCGATGATGAAATTTTGGGATAAAGATCTATTCAATTATGCGCAGTCAAAAAATTATTTATTAATTCCTGGAATTAATCATTTAAAAGATCTTAAGGAAGCGATAGATTTAAATTGCAACATTATCAAAATTTACCCAATAAAAAGTAAAGATAGTTCGATAAATATACTCAACTATAAAAATATTGATTTCATTGCTGCTGGAGGACTATCAATAAATGATTTAAAAACTTATAAATCTTTAGGGTATAAAGCAGTTGTAATTGGAGATAAAGCTATCAAAAATAAAAATTTTGATCCAAAAATATATGAGTGGCTCAAAAATAATTAAGTTAAGGATAAATATAATTTATTCAACAAAACTACTACTTATTTATTAAGTCACATTGAGCATGATTTAGAAGCAAATGATCAGCAAGTACTAAAGCTACCATAGCATCAACCATGGGAACTGCTCTTGGTAGAACGCATGGATCGTGTCTCCCTTTTGCTTTCATAAGTACTTCTTTACCTTCAGCATTTACTGTTTTCTGTTCTTTCCCGATGGTTGCTGTAGGTTTAAAAGCTATCTTCATCTCGATATTTTCACCATTACTTATTCCGCCCTGTATACCTCCTGAATTGTTTGATGTTGTTCTTAACTTACTATTATCATCAGACTTGATGAAGGCGTCATTATGTTCGCTTCCTTTTAAATAAGTTCCAGAGAAACCAGAACCTATTTCAAAGCCTTTGGTGGCAGGCAAAGACATCAAAGCCTTTGCTAAATCAGCTTCTAATTTATCAAAAACAGGCATTCCAAGACCAGAGGGGACATTTCTTACTAGACATTCAATAACACCACCGCAAGAGTCTCCTTGACGCTTTAATTCCTTAATTCTCTCAATCATTTCTGTTGATACCTTTTCATCAGGACATCTAACAATATTAGAATCTATTGTTTTGAGAGAAATCTTATCTTTATTTATATCAGAATCAATATCATGTATACGCTTTACCCAAGATAGTATTTCAGTGTTAGAGAAGGTTTTTAATAATTGTTTTGCTACAGCACCAGCAGCTACTCTTCCAATTGTTTCTCTAGCAGAGGCTCTTCCACCGCCAGAACTTGCTTGAATTCCATATTTCAGATGATATGTACCATCTGCATGAGAAGGTCTAAATACCTGCTCCAAATTATTATAATCTCCTGGTCTTTGATCCTTATTTCTTACCAACATTGCTATTGGAGTTCCAAGTGTTAACCCTTCCTTTATCCCACTTAATATTTCAATTTTATCTTCTTCATTTCTGGGTGTTGTAATGTCACTTTGGCCAGGTCTGCGCCTATCTAAATCATTTTGTATCAGATTTATATCTATTTTTAACTTAGGTGGACATCCATCAAGGATAACTCCTACTGCACCACCATGTGATTCTCCAAAAGTACTAACACGAAAAATTTTTCCAAAACTACTACTCATAGAAATATCAAATGTTTTATCTATATATAAACATTATATGAAACCAATTGAAAATTAAACAAAAAAAAGCCCCCAAAAAAGGGGGCTTGTGAATTTAAGAACTTTAAGCTTAACCGATAGCTGGAGCTGAAAGAGCTACTGTTGTAGACTCAGCTGCTGCTAGATCAAGTGGGAAGTTGTGAGCGTTACGCTCGTGCATTACTTCCATACCTAGGTTTGCTCTGTTAAGAACGTCACCCCATGTAGGAACAATCTTACCGTTTGCATCAACAACTGACTGGTTGAAGTTGAAACCGTTAAGGTTGAATGCCATTGTGCAGATACCCATTGAAGTTAACCATACACAAACAACTGGGAATACAGCTAGGAAGAAGTGAAGACTTCTGCTGTTGTTGAATGAAGCATATTGGAAGATCAAACGACCGAAGTAGCCATGAGCTGCAACGATGTTGTATGTTTCTTCTTCTTGTCCGAACTTGTAACCATAGTTCTGAGACTCTGTCTCAGTTGTTTCTCTGATTAGAGATGAAGTAACAAGTGAACCGTGCATAGCTGAGAATAAAGATCCTCCGAACATACCAGCAACACCAGCCATGTGGAATGGGTGCATAAGAATGTTGTGCTCTGCCTGGAAAACAAACATGAAGTTGAATGTTCCAGAGATACCTAGAGGCATTCCGTCAGAGAATGAACCTTGACCGAATGGGTATACAAGGAATACTGCGAAAGCTGCTGAAACTGGTGCAGAGTATGCAACACAGATCCAAGGACGCATACCTAGACGGTATGAAAGCTCCCACTGTCTTCCCATGTATGCTGAGATACCAATTAGGAAGTGGAAAATTACAAGCTGGTAAGGACCACCGTTGTATAACCACTCATCTACAGTAGCTGCTTCCCAAATTGGGTAGAAGTGTAGACCAATAGCGTTTGATGAAGGAACAACTGCACCTGAGATGATGTTGTTTCCGTATAGGAATGAACCAGCAACTGGCTCTCTAATTCCGTCGATGTCTACTGGTGGTGCTGCGATGAATGCAACGATGAAGCAAGCCGCTGCTGTAAGAAGGCATGGAATCATTAAGACGCCGAACCAACCAACATAAATTCTGTTGTTAGTTGATGTTACCCACTCACAAAACTGTGGCCAACCTTTTAACAGCGAAGAACGCTGCTGCTGAATAGTTGTCATGAGTTCGTAAAGTATGTCTCTAAAGTGAGACGTGTAAATAAAAACGGAAAATAAATTCCGCTTCGAAGATTTTAGACCAAAATCGCTAAAAATGTGTAAATATTTTTTCTTTAAGTAAACTTATTTTTTGGAAAACAGGAGAAAAGAACTTCCATGTCTTAAGATTTTCTTTGTTATTGAGGATTCAACTTGGTAATAATCGAATGGCTTCTTAACGGAAAAAGATCTAGAGAGGTAGTTTCCTTAAGAGAGGCTAAGCATAGAAGACTGCAATTAGAGGCTTTTGGAGCTGTTATTTATTGGAGTGAAAGAATTTAGGTTTTTAAGGTTTAAAAATTAGAAAAAAAATAAAATTATCAAATATTAAATAAACTTATCTATGAAATAAAAAATCCTTATTACTTTTCAGCGATTTATTGTTCCGGTTTCTTAATTTAAAGACTTTCAAACTCTTGAACCCATAGTTTATTGGAACGAATAACTTCTTTTTTAGTGTAGCTCATGGCAATTTTTTTTTCCTTATAAGCTACTTCTCCAATAAAAACAGGCCAAATCAATTGGTCTCCGTCATACTTCTGAATTATTCCTTGGCTATCCATAAATAATGGATCTCCTTTTTTAATCATTTTCCAATCTTGGTTTATTCTCTCAGGATGAATTAGGCCATCAATATCTCCCTTTTCATCTCTTGGATAATCTATACTCCCTTGATGAACGTGAACAACTAATTCCTTTGGAAGTTCTATAAGATTGTTTTTTAATTTATCTATCTCTTCTCTTAGGGAGCCAATAATTATTGAGAATCTATCTATGATTTTTGGATCATAAAGATTTTGTGCCACAGCTCCTATTTCAATAACTAGACCACATGGCCAAGCTTCTACAAGAAAGCCAGTTTGAGCTTGATCTTTTTCGTGTAAATAAATAGGCAATCCAAATTTGTTCTGCAGTAATGCGGCTAAACAAAAATCTTTGAATCTCCTCCCATACAAAACAATGCTAGTTCCCATATTTGCAGTAGTAGTATGCAAATCGATTGCAATTTGACAGGGTTTAGAGCCTTCAATTCCAAATTGATCTACTAAAAAATTGGCTCTGTTAGTTTCATAAAAGCTATTCTTATGTTGATCAAAATTATCACTTTCTTTAAAAGATCTATTTAAATCTACATCTATATATCTGCAACCTTTTTCATAGGCAACAGGATTCCCTATGATGTACTCATATTCGATACCATGATTTATAATGTTTTCCTCTCTATTAAATTCCTTAACCGCCCAAACAGGATTAATTTCATTACCATGAGTGCCTGAAACGATAAGTATTCTTTGAACAGTCATTTTTTCATTAAAAATAAAATTTTATGCAAAATAAATACCTTATAAGAGCCACCAGAAAATTCTGGTTATGGTTTTGGACCCAATTAATGAATGGCTTCGCACCATCAGATTTACATGGTAACTACAAAAGGCCTAAAGGTATAACAATTGATAGTAAATACGATATTAATAATGAGAATGGACAAATTTATTTATTGGTAGGGAATTCTTGTCCATGGTGTCAAAGAACTTTACTCGTCCACGAAATAAAACATTTATCTAAAAAAGTTAAAATTATTTTTTTAAAAGCAGATCTTGAGCATGGCGAATGGATTTTTAATAGAAAGTTTAAGGGATGCATGAGACTTTCAGACCTTTACAAAAAAGCTAACAAAAAGATTATTTTTAGAGCGACTCTACCTCTTTTAATTAGTTTTGTAAAAGATGAAGTAAATATTTTGTCTAATGAAAGTTCACAAATTATAAGATTACTCAATTCAATAAAAATTCAATCAAAAATTCAAATATTAATTATTAAAGAATGTAATCAAAAATTTTTAGATTTAATTAATAACAGTATTAATGATGGCGTATATAAATGTGGTTTCGCCAGAAACCAGTCAGCTTACGAAAATGCAAGTCAAAACCTTTTCGAAGCTATTAATGAAGTTGAAAATTTTCTACAGAAAAACAAAGGGGACTGGATATTTGGAGAAGAGTTAACCTATGCAGATATTTACCTTTTTCCAACACTTATAAGATGGGAATTGATATATAGCAAACTTTTCAAATGTACTGAACGAGAACTATCAAGTTTCGAAAAGATTATTGAATGGAGATTAAAATTCTTTAAATTATCAAACGTAAATAGGACATGCTTCGACAATGAATGGAAAAAAGATTATTACAAGGCTTTATTCCCTTTAAACCCAAATCAAATAATCCCAGTTTTACCATCGCTAAAGGCAATAATGAAAGTAGAGACCTAAAAAATACATAAATTAATTTTTGAAAAAAAATGATGTTGTAATGAACACTTATTTAGTTCATAGATAATGCAATTTCATTAGAAATTAACTATGTTATGTATGTCTACTAAAGTACGAAAAGCTTAAAAATGAAATCCATTGACGAACACATCCAAAAAGATCAATCGGAAATCGAATCTGCAAAAGCAGAGGGCAATCTTCCAAAGGTCAGACATTTAACTGAAGAGCTCAAAGAACTCGAAGAATATAAGGATCATCATCCAGAGGATAAACATGATCCTAATGCTTTGGAACTATTCTGCGATGCTAACCCTGATGAACCAGAATGTCTTGTTTATGATGATTAAGTTTTCTTTTATATACTGCATAATAAAAAAAGGGCTTTAAAGCCCTTTTTTTATTTGTTAAGTCCTTTAGTAATCTCTATTAAAGTCGGATGGACTTCCTGTAAGCGAGCAAACAACCGACTCCTCGTTTTTCATTTCCTTGACTTCTACAATTGGTCTTCCCATTTTCTTCAAAACCTCAATATCCTGGATGGTTTGACATCTTGCTATTATTTTTCCTTGTTCATCAAAGCAAGTATAGAAATTCATATTGTTTTAAAGAAGTACCTTATTTATGACTAATTTTCATTATTAAATCAAGTATATTTTTTTACAAAAAAATTTTTAATTTAAGTTATATCCTTTTCCACACTTCAGAAAGCAGTGAAGATAAACCTTTTTTTAAAGATGAAGAAATAACTAAAACTTTCTTTTTAGATAAATCTTCTAACTTTTTTGTAATTATTTTCAAATAATCATCATCTACAAGTTCCATTTTATTCAATACTATTACTCTCTCTTTATCTAAAAGACCTTTCCCATATTTTTTTAATTCCTGCTCAATAATCTCAAAATCATGTAAAGGATTTTCTGCAATTGCATCAATTAAGTGAACAAGTATCTTCGTTCTTTGGATGTGCCTTAAAAAATCATGCCCTAAACCTACTCCGTCAGCTGCACCTGATATTAATCCAGGAATATCCGCAAAAAGGCAACCATTCCCATCGATTTTTCTTACTACACCTAAATTAGGTATTAGAGTCGTGAAAGGATAATTTGCGATTTTTGGACGGGCAGATGATACAACGGAAATCAAAGTACTTTTACCAGCATTTGGAAGGCCTATAATTCCAACCTCTGCAAGTAGTTTTAGTTCTAATTGAACCTCCCAAATCTCACCATCTTTTCCTTCAGTGAATGATTCTGGGGCTCTATTTTGATTACTTAAATAGTAAGCATTACCATGTCCTCCTCTTCCTCCAATTGCAATAGTTAAACTCTCTTTGTCTTTAGTTAAGTCACCTAAAATAATACCGGTTTTAATATCCCTTATTTCTGTACCGCAGGGAACTTTAAGGATTGTATCCTCACCTGAAGCACCTGATCTCTTATTAGGGCCTCCTTTGCATCCATCTTCAGCAATGATTTCACGTTTGAATTTGAAATCTAGTAATGTTTGAAGATTGTTATCAGCCATCAAAATAATTGATCCCCCTCTGCCACCATTTCCACCCGAAGGTCCTCCAGCAGGAACGAATTTTTCTCTTCTAAATGAAACTATTCCATTACCACCTTTTCCAGCTTTAAGAATAATGTTTGCTTGATCAATAAATTGCACTTAATACTCTTATTAAATTGTTTTCTAGGTTTTTTAAATTTTATTTTATCCACGCAATACTGCAACCAGGTCCACCCTCGTTGTTGGCTGCATCTTCAATCTTATCAACATAATTTAAACCTGATAACCAATTTCTTAGTCCTTTTTTTAATTTCCCTGTTCCAATTCCATGAACAATCCATAGCGGTCCATGAAATTTTCTAATTTTCTCTTCAATAATTATTTCGGCTTCATGAACTCTTAACCCTCTTACGTCAATTGTATTTTTACTCGTTCTAATTTTAGAAAAAGAAAAATCTTCTTTTGTAGACTTGATCTCAATTTTTGAACTTTTGAAATTAGGCTTTTCTCCATTAATGCCTTCAAAGTCATTTACAGATAATGTGCTTCTAAAAGAGCCACATTTAATTTCATAAAAACCACCTTTTTTATCTAAATCTACAATTTGTCCCGTACTATTTAGACTTTTAATCTTTACAAAATCACCTACCTGAGGATTCCATGATATTGACTTTTCAGATTTTTTTTGGGTTAAATGTTCCGTCTCAATTTCCTTTAATCTTTTTCCAATAATTCTCGTATCCTCTCCATTAACATTTTTATCTCTTAATTTTTTAATCAAATCTATCACTTCTTTTTTAGCGGATACAATATGTTTTGATAATTTAGACCTTTCAATTTCCTGGATTTTTTGAGCATTTATTTTTTGATATTCATAATTTCTCTTCAGTTCATCATGTAATATTTCAGTCCTTGCAATCAATTCTGCAGCAGCTTCTGCAGAATTTTGTTGTTTAATCCTCTCTTCCTCAAGTCCTTTAATAATACTGTTAATATTGTCAACTTCTTTTGGCTTTAGATAATTTACAGCTTCATTAAGTATGCTTTCATCCAGACCAATTTTCTTTGAAATTGACAAGGCATTACTTCTCCCAGGAATACCCCAGTTGAGTATATATTTTGGCTTCAAAGATTCCTCATCAAAGGCAACTGATACGTTTTCAAATCTTGAGTCGTTATACTTTAAAGCCTTAATATCTCCATAATGTGTAGTTGCCAAAGTAATATCAGATTTATTTGCAAATTCTTTTAATAAAGCCATCGCAAGTGCACTCCCTTCAAGAGGATCTGTGCCAGAACCAATCTCATCTAACAAAACAACTGATAATCCTTTCTTATAATCAAGTGAATCTAATATCTCTTTTATGCGGGATATATGCCCACTGAAGGTAGATAAATTTTCTTCTAATGATTGATTATCTCCTATATCCACATATATATTTGGACAAAAAGGGATAATAGGATTATTAGTTGAAGGTATCAATAATCCTGCTCTAGCCATAAGTAAAGACAAGCCCAAACCTTTTAAAGCTGCTGTTTTACCTCCAGTATTTGGACCTGTAATGGCTACAACCTTAATATTTCTATTTATATAAAAATCGACAGCTACTGGTGGAGGGGCTCCTTTTTTCTTATGTTCCCAAATCAATAATGGATGAGAAAAACCAATTAAAGAAATAATAGGATTTTTCTCAAATGTAGGAGTTTTACCTCCAATCCATTTCGAATATCTTGAACGAGTTAGGGCATTTTCTAATCTTAATAAAATGGATACCATTTCAATAAGATTTTTTGAATTATCACTAACAACCTGAGACCATTTCTTAAGTAATTTAAATTCTTCCGCTGTGATCCTAGCCTCTAAAGAAGCAATCTTATTACCTTTAGTTACTACACTTTCAGGCTCAAAATATACTGTATTTCCTGAAGATGAAGAGTCATGAATTATTCCTTTAAATTTATCTACATAATTAACTTTCACTGCTAAAACAGGCCTTCCATATCGATCTCCAATAGTAGTATCTTGCAAATAAGCTAAATTCTTTTGAATAAATTTCTCAACTAATATTTTTCTTTCAAGTTTCTTAGATAAAAATTCTTTTCTAAGAATGGATAGTTCATTACTAGCATTGTCTGAAATCCTTCCATTCGATTCAATGCCTTTTTTAAAAATCGTTTCGATATTCTGATGGTCAATTAAATTTTTTGTAAATGATGAAATATAAGGCCTTTGTTCAAAATCTAATAAGATTTTTTTTAAATTTCTTGCTGCAGCAATTGTTTTCGCAATTTCTAACAATTCAGAAGATGAAATTACACCTCCCTTCGAACAAATTTCAATATTTCTACTAATATCAAAAACCCCAGAAAAACTAATTGATTTATCTAGATTTTTTTCTAGCTCATTAATTTCAACAGTTTCATTCAAAAGTCTTTTAGATGCCTCGTATTCTGTAGGTATAACAAAACTTAAAACTGATCGTTTACCCATTTCCGTTGAGGCGAATGAAGATAAATGCGTTTTTAATGAATCCCACTCTAAAAGGTTTATAGATTCTTCTTCTAAGGTGTTATCTGAATATGATTTTTTAAAATAAATTTTCTCTTGCATACAAAAAAAAAGAATCAAACATTCGATTGAATCCCTTCAGGAGGAACATAAAGCATCTCAAGCCAGTTTCCTTCAGTATCCTTCATATAAAAAGATGCTGTTCCATCTCTATGTTCATGTAAAGGACCAACTTTTACACCAGAATTTTTTAAATCATTTTGAATATTTTCCACTTCTTTTTTATTTTCAAAATGAAAAGCAAAGTGAGGTCCCGCAGCTTTGTAGCTAGGGCCTAACAACGCAAGTCCATCTTTCCCTTTACCTGCCTCTAAATAAGACCAATCTTTATCATCCCAAACCAAATTCATACCCAGCTTAATATAAAAAGATTTCGCCCTTTCGAGATTGTCTACTCTAAGTGCAATGTGACCAATCCTATTTACTCCTTGTGAAAACTTCAAAACAAAGCAATTAATTTATTACTTATCTAAGAATAAACCAAATTTTTGTTAATAATGAGTTTTTAAGTATCCTGCAACCATTGAGATGCATCACATGCATGATAAGTGAGTATTAATTTTGCTCCTGCTCTTTTAAAACTAAGCAATGTCTCTAAAACAATATCTTTTTCGTTAATCCAGTTCTTCATAGCAGCAGACTTTACCATGGAATACTCACCACTAACGTTGTATGCAGCTATAGGCTTATTTGAAAATGTGCTTAGTCTATATATAATATCCAAATATGAAATTCCTGGTTTTACCATCAAAATATCAGCTCCTTCATACTGATCTAATGCAGATTCAATTAAAGCCTCTTTTGAATTGGCAGGGTCCATTTGATATGTAGACTTATTGTCTGGAATTACTTTCTTACTATTTTCTTTAGGAGCCGAATCTAAAGCAGTTCTAAAAGGACCATAATAAGCAGATGAATATTTAGCTGTATAACTAATAATACCTACATCACTAAATCCTTCACTATCAAGAGCAGTCCTAATAGCTCCAACTCTCCCATCCATCATGTCACTAGGACCAATAAAATCTGCTCCAGATCTAGCTTGAGTTAAAGCTTGTTTTTTTAAAATTTCAATCGTTTCATCATTCAATATTTTTCCTGTTTCATCAACTAAGCCATCATGTCCATCACACGAGTAAGGGTCCAAGGCAACATCTGTCATTATTGCCATTTCTGGAATCTCTTTTTTTAATATTCGAATAGCTTTAGGTATTAAACCGTCCTCATTAAAACATTCTGCTCCATCTTCAGTCTTTAAGCTATCGTTAATTTTTGGGAAAAGAACCACACATCTAATTCCCAATTCCCATGCCCTAGTAACCTCCTTTAATAAGCCATTAATATCCCATCTGTAAGTTCCGGGCATTGCGGAAATTTCCTCTTTAAAATCTTTTTCATGAATAAATAATGGATATATAAAGTCCGATGCCGCCAAATGGTTTTCTCTAACCATTTCTCTAATTGCCTCAGTTCTTCTTAATCTTCTTGGACGAATAATCGAATTCATTTGAATATTATTAATTGAAAAATATTTATCTAATACATTAATCGCTTGCCTCGCACATAAATCAATCAGAGACTACTTTTGTTCAGGAAAAGTAACTAAAATTTATTAAAAAAAAGCAAAAAAAGTTACAAAAATATTTTGCACAAACTTCATTTTTCACAAATTTACGTCATAAAGAGATAATATCTTTTAGTTAAGTATTTATTTTAAGGAGAGTATCTTTGAAAATAATTAATGGATTTCATCTAAAGAATGTAAGAGGAGATATTCTAGGAGGGATCACAGCCGCAGTGGTGGCTTTACCTCTCGCTCTTGCTTTTGGTAATGCTGCATTAGGACCTGGCGGAGCAATTTATGGACTATATGGGGCAGTAGTAGTTGGTTTTTTAGCAGCATTGTTCGGTGGGACACCTGCTCAGGTTAGTGGACCTACCGGTCCAATGAGTGTTACTGTTGCTGGCGTAGTAGCAGGCTTAGCAGCAGTTGGGGTCCCAAGAGATCTCTCTGCAGGACAAATTTTACCTTTAGTGATGGCAGCGGTAGTCATTGGTGGCTTACTTCAAATATTGTTTGGGATCCTAAAACTAGGAAAATACATTACTTTAGTTCCATATTCTGTTGTGTCAGGATTTATGTCTGGTATTGGAGTCATAATCATTGCACTTCAGATTGGACCATTACTAGGTATTAGCACTCGTGGTGGGGTAGTTGAATCTTTATCTACTGTATTTTCAAATTTCCAGCCAAATGGTGCTGCTATTGGAGTGGCAATAATGACACTAGGTATAGTTTTTCTAACTCCTAGGAAAATAAGTCAATGGGTTCCTTCTCCTCTATTGGCCTTATTGATAGTAACTCCAATATCAATTTTAATTTTTGGAGACGGAGCTATTGATAGAATTGGAGAAATTCCTAGGGGAGTTCCATCTTTAAATTTCCCAAGTTTTAATCAATATTTCCCAATTATTTTCAAGGCAGGATTAGTCCTAGCAGTACTTGGCGCTATTGACTCCTTACTGACATCTCTAGTAGCAGACAATATCTCTCAAACAAAACATAATTCTGATAGAGAACTTATTGGTCAAGGAATAGGAAATGCTGTAGCAGGTCTGTTTTCAGGTTTACCTGGAGCAGGAGCAACCATGAGAACAGTTATAAATGTTAAATCTGGAGGATCAACTCCCATTTCTGGTATGGTTCATTCAGTTGTATTGTTGATAGTTTTAGTTGGTGCTGGACCTTTAGCTGAGCAAATACCAACTGCATTGCTAGCAGGAATTCTTATAAAAGTAGGCCTAGATATTATTGATTGGGGATTCTTGAGGAGGGCTCACAAATTATCTTTAAAAACATCAGTAGTAATGTACGGCGTACTTTTAATGACTGTTTTTTGGGATTTAATTTGGGCAGTTTTAGTCGGTGTATTCATAGCAAATATGCTCACTATTGATTCAATAACCGAAACTCAACTAGAAGGTATGGATGAGGATAATCCTTTATCAAAAGATGATCAAGCAAAAAATGCATTGCCTGCTGATGAAAAAGCACTTCTGGATAGATGTTCAGGAGAAGTAATGTTGTTTAGACTAAAAGGACCACTTAGTTTTGGAGCAGCTAAAGGAATATCTGAAAGAATGATGCTAGTGAGAAACTACAAGGTTTTAATATTAGATATCACTGATGTACCAAGACTTGGAGTCACGGCGACTCTCGCAATAGAGGATATGATGCAAGAAGCAAAAAATAATTCCAGAAAAGCATTTGTTGCTGGTGCAAATGAAAAAGTGAAGGATAGATTAGCTAAGTTTGGAGTTGAAGGCATTATTGAAACAAGAAAAGAAGCTTTAGAAACTGCTCTAAATGAAATAGCTTCATAATTTATGGAAATAAATCCAATTCTGCAAAATGTATTAGCCCCGCCAGTTCTTTTCTTTTTGATTGGAGCAACATCAGTACTCTTTAAATCTGATTTAGAAATACCAGCTCCATTACCTAAACTTTTCTCCTTATATCTGCTCCTAGCTATTGGGTTCAAAGGAGGTATTGAGTTACAGAAAAGTGGGTTTACAAATCAAGTATTGCCTACTTTAAGCGCTGCAATACTGATGTCACTAGTAATCCCTCTGATTGGATTTTTAATTTTAAGATTTAAGTTTGATGTCTTTAATTCAGCCGCAATAGCAGCAGCATACGGTTCAATTAGTGCTGTTACATTTATTTCCGCAGAAAGTTTTTTAGAAAGTCAAAAAATAGCTTTTGATGGGTTTATGGTTGGCGCCTTAGCTTTAATGGAATCTCCTGCAATCATTGTTGGATTATTACTTGTGAAATTTGCAGCTCCAAAAAATAGACCAAAATCAAGAAAAATGCATTTAAGCGCAATATTACACGAATCACTTTTGAATGGATCAGTTTATTTATTGCTTTCAAGCTTAATTGTTGGATTTCTGACTGCTTCGAGTAATCCCTCAGGAATTGCAAAAATGGAGCCTTTTACTGGACAATTATTCTATGGAGCAGAATGCTTCTTCTTATTAGATATGGGAATAGTCGCTGCTCAAAGATTACCAAGATTGAAGAATGCGGGTTCGTTTTTGATTGGGTTTGCTATTTTCATGCCTCTATTTAATGCATTTATTGGTGTTTTCGTTGCAAGATTTTTATCTTTGGGACCTGGCAACGCACTTTTATTTGTGGTTTTATGTGCAAGCGCCTCTTATTTAGCAGTTCCTGCAGCGATGAGGATGACAGTTCCAGAGGCTAAATCTAGTTATTATATTTCAACTACACTAGGTCTAACTTTCCCATTCAATATAGTTCTTGGCATTCCCATATATATGAGTTTAGTAAATACCATTATCCCACTTTCCCCTTTATAAAAAATGAAAAGATTAGACTTAATATTTAGTGAAAGAGAACTAGATGCAATCATTAAAACATTAGAAAAAGCTAATGTTCCTGGATATACCGTTATGAAACACGCCACAGGCAGAGGTCCTGAAAGAGTTGTTACTGAAGATATGGAATTTACAGGATTAGGAGCAAATGCTCATGTAATTGTTTTTTGTGAGCAAGAATTAATAGATAAAATGAGAGATAATATCAGGGACGATTTAAGCTACTACGGAGGAGTAGCTTATATTTCTGAAGCAACACCTCTTTAAATTAAAGCAGAAATATTTTTTTAAGAATGAATCCAATCTACTCTTATATTTTTTCTACTATTTAAATATCTATCAATTGACATCGCAGCAATACATCCATCAGAAGCCGCAACTACTGCTTGCTTAAATGGTGTATTTCTTATATCTCCAATAGCCCATACTCCATCAGAGTTTGTAGACATAAAGTCATCCACAATTACTCCTCCGTCTTCTTTTAAAGCAATTTGATCACCTAAAAAATCAGTAATCGGCTTTGAACCACTCATATAGACAAAGACTCCATCTAAATTTAAATTGATAGGATTTTCTTCTTGCTTATTTTTTACAACAACCCCATTAACACCCATTTCATCACCCAATATTTCCAATAATCTTGTTCTACTCCAATGTTTTATATTTGAATTATCCATCAATTCCATAGCTTCTTCATTATCTGATTTAGGGTCACTTGAAGTAATCCAATGCACAGTTGATGCAAATTTAGTTAGGACAGTTGCCTCTTCAATTGCCTCCTTGTTCACTCCAACAACGGCAACTTCTCTATTTTTATAAAAAGCCCCATCACATGTAGCGCAATAACTTACTCCTTTGCCAAGAAAATCCGCTTCGCCCTTAAATGATGCAGGCCTACCCATTGCACCACTTGCAAGTACTAGTGCTTTAGTTTTGAAAGTGCCTTCAGGTGTATAAACCATTTTCCATTCTCCACTAGCGTCTATTCCAAACACTTGTGCTCTTCTATAGTCTGTACCATATTGCACAGCCTGTTCTCTCATTAAAGTAAGTAATTTCTCCCCACTTATATCAACCGGAACACCTGGATAATTAGCTATTTGATGGGTTATAGCTAAGGCTCCAACAGATGGATTTTTATCTAAAATTACTGTCTTTAAGTTTGAACGAGATGTATAAAGTGCGCAAGTACATCCCGCCGGACCTCCTCCGATAATAACTACATCTGACTCAATGATTTCCAATTTAATAAAACTCCTTTTTAGTAGTTAATTAGATGAGCTCTTGGTTAGAAGAAATCTTTAATGTAAATACCTAACCATGTTTATAAATATAAGTTAAAAGAAAAAAGAGAAAAAAGCATAATATAGAAACAAACTTACATAGGAAAAACATAAAAAATTAATTATTAAAATTATCAGTTACGTGAAATGTTCTGTATTGATCTATTATTAGTTCATATCGAAAAAACAATTGCCGAAGAAACAATATATTTTTTATGACCAACTCTGACTACCTTTTAAAAGCTGCCATTAAGAAAGTAACAGAAAAATTAAACGAGATATTAGTCGAAAAAATTGAAGAAGCAACAAATATTGCTCAGGATGCTCCAGAAATTCTCAAAAAAGAATTTGATAGTTTGAAAGAATCCATAATCGAAGAAGCCTCAAGAATGGAACAAGCGGAAAATATTCAAGAAAATGAGTCCTCAAATACTTATCAAGATTCCAAAATAAAAAAAGCTTTAAATGAAATTGAAGGTATCAATAAGCAAATTGATCTCCTTAATAAAACTATAAATAATCACATTAAATGAGTTATCACATTTTTCATTATCGTTTAAAAAAATTGAAGAGGGCCTTTCTAATTTGGATAACTCTGATTTCGCTTTTAACAATTTTGTGGATAGATAATATTAAATTTACAATTTTCCAAACTAAAAGCAATGAAAAAAGTAGGGTCCAAATTAAAAGGGCCAGGTGGTTTACTAATCAATTAATAAAGCTTGGTTCAGCATTTATTAAAATTGGACAATTATTATCAGCAAGACCTGATTTGATTCCTAATACCTGGATACAGGAATTGTCTAAATTGCAGGATCAAGTTCCTAATTTTTCATTTGCGCAAGTTGAAGAAACTATTAGAGATGAACTGGGGTCTAAGTTTAATGAAATAGATCAAATAATATATGATCCAGTTGGATCAGCATCACTAGCTCAGGTTCATAGAGCGACTTTAAAAAATGGTAAGAAAGTAGTATTTAAAGTTCAAAGACCCAATTTAAAAGAATTGTTTATTATCGATTTGGGCATAATGCAGCAAATAGCAGGATTGTTACAGAAAAACAAGAATTGGAGTCGAGGTAGAAACTGGGTTGAAATTGCTAGAGAGTGTAGGAAAGTTCTAATGAAAGAGCTTGATTTTACTTGTGAAGCACAATATGCAGCAAGATTTAGACAGCAATTTCTTGATGATGAAAATGTTGAAGTCCCTGAAGTAATTTGGGATATGAGCAGTGAAAAAGTTCTTTGTTTAAGTTATTTAGCAGGAACAAAAATAAGCGATTTAGAAAAATTACAATCACAAGAAATTGATTTACCCAAGATTGCAGAAATAGGTGCCATCAGCTATTTAAAACAATTAGTAAATTATGGTTTTTTTCATGCAGACCCTCATCCAGGTAATCTAGCAGTTTCAAATGAAGGTAAATTGATTTTTTATGATTTTGGAATGATGGGCAATATCTCAAATAATCTTCAAACAAGATTAGGGGGGATGGTAAAAGCTGCTGCTCTTAGAGACGCCTCATCACTTGTTAGTCAATTACAACAAGCTGGGCTAATTTCGAAAGATATAGATGTAGGACCAGTCAGAAGATTAGTCAGATTGATGCTTAAAGAAGCCTTAACTCCTCCATTTAGTCCAAATATTATCGAAAAATTATCTGGAGATTTATACGAACTTGTTTATGAAACACCTTTTCAACTGCCAGTAGATTTAATCTTTGTGATGAGAGCTTTATCAACTTTTGAAGGAGTTGGTAGAATGCTTGATCCAGGGTTTAACCTTGTATCAGTTACAAAGCCTTATTTAATAGAACTTATGACTTCGAATAATCAAACTCCCAACGATTTAATTAACCAATTTGGAAGGCAAGTAGGTGAACTAGGATCAAAAGCTGTTGGGATTCCCAAAAGAATAGATGAAAGTTTAGAAAGATTAGAGCAGGGCGATTTACAATTGCAAATAAGAATGGGAGAGTCTGATAGGCAATTCAAAAAAATGTTTACTGCTCAAAAAACTTTAGGCCATTCAATTCTTATAGGAAGCTTATCAATTGCATCTGCATTACTTGTAACCAATAAACAAAATAATTTTGCATTATTGCCACTTTTTTTTGCACTACCAATAAGTATTGACTGGATAAAGTGCCAATTAAGTATGAGAAAAGGCTCACGTTTAGAAAAACTTAAGCGCTAAAAAACTATATATTTTTGGGACCTAAACCTAAAGCTCCAGCGAATCTTGCTTGATTTCCCAATTCCTCCTCAATTTTTAAAAGCCTATTGTATTTTGCAATCCTTTCACTTCTACTCAAAGAGCCTGTCTTGATCTGACCCGATCTTGTGGCGACAGATAAATCTGCAATTGTTGTATCTTCAGTCTCGCCACTTCTATGACTAATAACACTTGTGAAACCAGACATTTTAGCTAACTCAATAGCTTCCAAAGTTTCAGTTAATGTTCCAATTTGATTTACCTTGATTAGGATTGAATTAGCAGACTTTTCCATAATCCCTTTCCTTAACCTTTCTGTATTAGTAACGAATAAATCATCACCAACAAGCTGAACTTTATTTCCTAATTCTTTGTTTAATTCTGACCAACCTTCCCAATCATCCTCAGCTAAACCGTCCTCTATTGAAACTATTGGATAATTAGAAACTAGTCTTGATAGATATGAAATCATTTCAGAACTATTTAAACTTTTACCTTCATATTTATAAGTACCATCACTATAAAATTCAGTACTAGCAGCATCTAAAGCTAAAGATACCTGCTCACCAGGCTTAAACCCGGCTTTTTGAATTGCTTCTAATAATAAGTCCCCTGCCTCTTCGCTTGATGACAAATTCGGGGCAAATCCACCCTCGTCGCCTACAGCAGTAGATAAACCTTTTTGATCAAGTAATGATTTTAATGAATGAAAAATTTCAGTACCCATTCTTAATGATTCACTGAAATTATTAACTCCATGCGGGACAAGCATAAATTCCTGAAAATCGAGACTATTTGGTGCATGAGCACCACCATTTATTACATTCATCAATGGGACTGGAAGAAGATTGGATAATGGATCTCCAAGATATCTATATAGGGGAATGTCTAAAGCATTTGCTGATGCTCTTGCAGTTGCAAGACTTACTGCAAGGATTGAATTTGCTCCAAGGTTAGACTTATTAGGAGTTCCATCAATTTCAATCATTAATTTATCTACTGCAGTTTGATCTAAAGATGACAAACCACATAAAGCCGGCGATATTGTTTCATGAATTTTATTAACAGCATTCAAAACTCCTTTCCCCATATATTTCGAACCACCATCTCTTAATTCATGTGCCTCATGAGCACCAGTGCTAGCTCCGCTGGGAACAATTGCTCTACCACTTGCACCACATTCCAAAAATACTTCTGCCTCTACAGTTGGATTACCTCTTGAATCAAGGACTTGTCTTGCTTCAACAGTATCAATAAGAAAATCAATAGTTTCTTTCACAATTTAATTATTACTATTTAAATCCTATTAATAGCTGAACTATTTGGCTAATATCTGAAATATATATTTTAAACAATTAAAATTTTTTTGTTTCATAACAGTATATATAATTAGTTAACACTTTTATTAATTCCAAAGCCCCGCAACCCCTCTCATAAAAATATTTTTGAAATTCATCTTACAATTTAAAATTATTGGATGATTATTAATGCAGATCCTCTTTAGAATATTAATTAATAATCAACTGTAGTTTTATAGTTTATGAGAGAAACCCTTACATCCAGTCCTGAACTATTTAGCGATATCAGTTGGAAACTTCTTTTATTAGGGGAAGAAACCGCAAAAAAATGGGATCATAGCGAATTTAATATTGAACACATAATTCATACATTGTTCTCATCAAGTGAATTCTTTGCTTTCATTGAAAAATTATCAATCGACCAAGATACAGTTTTGGACATAACAGAAGATTTTTTAGAAGAGACACCAACAAATGAGTCAGATATTTTTACTATCGGAGAAGATTTAGAAATTTTATTAGATAACGCGAATCAGATTAAAACTCAATGGGGATCAAGATTAATAGAAATCCCTCATTTACTAATTGCTCTTGGAAGAGATTTAAGAATTGGAAATTATGTTTTTGAAGAAGGAAACCTTTCAATGGAAAAATTAGAGGAAGAATTAAAGTTTTACCCAAATATTAATCAATCAAAAGATTCTTTTAATTATGGGAATGTAATTGAAATAAATAATCAATCTAATTTTGAATCAAAGAAAGAAGCTTTAGTTAAAGAAGAAAAATTGAAAAAAGCTATTATTCCATTACCGAAAAGTGAACTTCAAATTGAAACCAAAAAACAAGTTGGAAAAGATGAAAATGCTCTTTCAATTTATGGAAAAGATTTAACAGAATCAGCTAAAAAAGGCTTACTGGATCCCGTTTTAGGAAGAGAAAATGAAATAAATAATTTAATGAGAGTACTCTGCAGAAGAAACAAAAATAACCCTATACTTATTGGCAATCCTGGAGTTGGTAAAACCTCAATTGCAAAATTACTCGCTCATTTAATTGTAGACAAAAAAGTTCCTGATACTCTAAAGGACTTAAAAATTATTTCACTTGACTTAGGTGCATTAGTTTCTGGTACCAAATTTAGAGGTCAACTAGAGGAAAGACTGAGCTTAATAATGCAAGAACTAAATAATCCAAACCAAGGAATGATTCTATTTATAGATGAAATTCACTCAATATTAAGTTCTGACAGATCTTCTACCGACATCAGTAATATCTTAAAACCTTTACTAGCTGAAGGAGAACTTAGATGTATAGGTACAACAACACCTGAGAAATTTCGTGAAACTATTGAAAAAGATCAGGCATTAAATAATTGCTTTCAAAAGATAGCTGTTAATGAACCTTCAGTAGAATTAAGCGCAAAAATATTACAAGGGATCAAAAAGAAATATGAATTACATCATGGCATAAAAATTTCTGAAGAGGCTGTAAACTATTCTGCAAAATTAGCCGATAGATACATCAGCGATAAATGTCTACCCGATAGTGCAATAGATTTAATTGATGAAGCAGCTGCACAGTTGAAAATCGATTCTAATAATATGCCTCAAATCATTCTCCAACAAGAAAACAAACTTAATACTATTGATGAAAAATTGAATAATTTGCAAGGAGAAAATATCGAAGCGCAAGAAAAACTATTGAATAATAGACAACAATCAGAGGCAAAATTAAACGTTCTTTTAGAAAATTGGAACAATTTACGTGAAGAAATGGAGGAATTATCTATTTTAATGAAAGAAGAAGATAATCTAACCAAACAAATAAAAGATAAATCAAATCGCGAAATTGGAAATGATCTAGATTATTCAGAAAAGCTTGAAGAAGAGTTAAGTGAAATAGAGAATGACATACAAAAAATTGAAGAGAACTTTAATAAAATAAAGAAAAATAGAAATTTCCCCTTTAAATATCAAGTTGAACCTGATGATATTGCAGATGTTATATCAAAAATCACAGGTATTCCAATTTCTAAAGTAGTTTCAAATGAACGTAAGAAATTAGTCAATCTAGAAACAGAACTAAGTGAAAAAGTTATTGGACAAGAAAAAGCTATAGAAGCTGTTTCTGCTGCAATTAGAAGAGCTCGAGTTGGTATGAAAAGTCCTAAAAGACCTATAGGATCTTTTTTATTTATGGGTCCTACTGGTGTTGGTAAAACAGAATTAGCAAAATCTCTTGCAACAGCTTTATTTGATGAAGAAGATGCACTTTTAAGATTAGACATGAGTGAATATATGGAGAAAAATGCCGTAGCAAGACTTTTAGGAGCTCCCCCAGGTTATGTTGGTTATGAAGAGGGAGGTCAATTAACTGAAGCTGTAAGACGTAAACCCTATTCAGTAATACTTCTTGATGAGATAGAAAAAGCACATGCAGAAGTATTTAATATCCTTTTGCAAGTCTTAGATGAAGGAAGATTAACGGACTCTCAAGGAAGGACCGTAGATTTCAAAAATACGGTAATCATTATGACAAGTAACCTAGCTGGTAAATCTATACTGGAGTATTCACAAAAGATTTCTAAAAGTGAAGGAAAGTTAGAAAAAGATCAACAAACTCTAGATGATTCAATTAATAATGCATTGTCTTCAATTTTTAGACCTGAATTTTTAAATAGAATTGACGAAGTGGTAAAGTTTGATCCATTATCTATTGATGAACTTCAAAAAATAATCATTCTACAAACAGAAGATTTAAAGAACCTGCTACTTGAGCAGAAAATAAATATCACTATAGACAAAAAAGTTATCAACAAAATTGCAAACGATTCTTACGAACCTGAATATGGTGCTAGGCCACTTAGCAGGGAACTTAGAAGACAAATAGAAAATCCCTTGGCAGCAAAACTTTTAGAGGATAACTTCAAAAATAAAAAAAATATAACAATTAAACTTAACCCTGCAAAAAAAGATGAGATCGTTTTCAAACCTAGCTGAGGAGTAAATCAATAAGCTAAAATAAAAACTAAAGCATAAAGCTTAATTTCAAAAAAATTTTGTGACAAGTCCTACTACTAATAAAGAACCTCTTAAAAAGGATTCTCCTGAAGTTGAAGAGCCTAAAAAAAAGAATAATTTTTTTAGATCTACCTACGATGAGCTTAAACTTGTCGTGTGGCCTAACAAACAACAACTTTTTAGCGAATCAGTAGCAGTTATAATTATGGTATCTTTTTCTGCTGCAGCCATTGCTTCTGTTAGCAGATTCTATGGATGGGCAGCCTCGCAAATTTTTGGTTGAATTATCTCCCAAATATCCATTAATAAAGATTTTAATTAAGCTTCTAGAAAAATGAGTAATGAATTAACTACAAACCTTGCTTCTTCAAAGGCAAATACAAGCATCGCAAGATGGTATGCAGTTCAAGTAGCATCCAGCTGTGAAAAAAAAGTAAAAGCGACTCTTGAGCAGAGATCAGTAACTTTAGGTGTTAATAATAGAATCATTGAAATTGAAATTCCCCAAACTCCAGGAATTAAATTAAAAAAAGATGGAAGCAGACAAACTACTGAAGAAAAAGTTTTCCCAGGTTATGTTCTCGTAAGAATGATTTTGGATGAAGATACAATGATGGCTGTTAAAAGTACTCCAAATGTAATTAACTTTGTCGGTGCTGAAGACGGTAGAGGCAGCGGAAGATCGCGAGGTCATATCAAACCTCGACCATTATCAAGACAAGAAGTTAATAGAATCTTTAAGCGCGCATCAGAGAAAAAAGCTGTAATCAAGTTAGATATTGAAGAAAAAGATAGAATCATAGTAACTAGCGGTCCATTCAAGGATTTCCAAGGAGAAGTTATAGAAGTTTCCGGAGAAAGAAATAAATTAAAAGCATTACTTTCAATATTTGGGCGCGAGACTCCTGTAGAATTAGAATTCTCCCAAATCAATAAACAAAATTAATTTCTAATTGTTCTTGGTTATCGAGTAAAATTATGATTTTCTACTCCAGCATAAATTATCTAATCTAATGGCAAAAAAAATTGTTGCAGTCATCAAGCTTGCTCTACAAGCAGGCAAAGCAAATCCTGCTCCTCCTGTAGGGCCAGCTTTAGGACAACATGGTGTCAATATCATGGCATTTTGCAAAGAATACAACGCAAGGACACAAGATAAAGCAGGTTTTGTAATTCCAGTCGAGATTTCTGTTTTTGAAGATAGAAGCTTTACTTTTATCACAAAAACTCCTCCTGCTTCCGTCTTAATAACAAAAGCAGCTGGTATAGAGAAAGGTTCAGGTGAATCTGCAAAAGGCTCTGTTGGGAATATTAGTAAAGCTCAACTAGAAGAAATAGCCAAAACTAAGCTTCCTGATCTAAACTGTTCTAGTGTTGAATCAGCAATGAAAGTAATTGAGGGTACTGCTCGTAATATGGGCGTCTCTATCACTGATTGAGTTCAATACACAATTTCTCACTATTTAGGGGAGGTTAATTAATAACCGTTTGCACCCAATATTATTATGAAAAAACTATCTAAAAGAATGGCGGCTCTATCAACAAAGATAGAAGATCGCATTTACGCACCACTTGAAGCTATTAGTATTATCAAGGAAAATGCTAATGCAAAATTTGATGAAACTATTGAAGCACATATACGTCTAGGTATTGATCCAAAATATACTGATCAACAATTAAGGACCACTGTTGCATTACCACATGGTACTGGCCAAAGCATAAAAATTGCAGTAATTACAAGCGGTGAGAATGTATCGAAAGCTAAGGCTGCTGGTGCAGATTTATTTGGCGAAGAAGATCTTGTTGAGAGCATCAACAAAGGAAATATGGAGTTTGATTTACTTATTGCAACTCCAGATATGATGCCAAAGGTTGCAAAATTAGGAAGAGTTTTAGGACCTAGAGGTTTAATGCCTAATCCTAAGGCTGGGACAGTAACTAATGACATTGCTAATGCAATAAAAGAATTCAAAGCTGGTAAGCTCGAATTTAGAGCAGACAAGGCTGGAATCGTTCATGTCCGCTTTGGAAAAGCAAGTTTCACAAAAGAGGCTCTATTTGATAACTTAAAAACCTTACAAGAATCAATTGATAAAAATAAACCAAGTGGGGCTAAAGGAAAGTATTGGAAAACTTTTTATGTAACTTCAACAATGGGGCCTTCAGTTCAAGTTGATATAAATGCTGTACAAGATTACCAACCAGAAGGTTAACGCTTTGTAGTATAATTTTAATTGCAATAATACGGCCAAAGAAAGTAGGTTAATTTAGTTAATCTAAATTTTTAATTCCTACCGAGGACTCGTCTTAAATTATTTCTTTTTGGATCTAATAAAAGCGGCCTCTTTTAAAGAACTTTGCCGCATTTCCTGCTCTCCCTAAATTACGATCCAAAAAACATCAATGGGCCGAACACTAGAGAATAAGCAAAAAATCGTTACTGAGATTAAATCTCTTTTAGACGACTCGGAAATGGCTGTAGTTCTTGACTATAAAGGTTTAACTATCAAAGAGATGTCAGATTTGCGATCTAGATTGCAAACTACTAACGGCATCTGCAAAGTTACTAAAAATTCATTAATGCGCAAAGCTATTGATGGAGATAGTAACTGGAACGATCTTGAATCTTTACTGACCGGAACAAATGCTTTTGTCTTAATTAAAGAAGATGTTGGTGGTGCTGTAAAAGCAATCGAATCTTTTCAAAAAGACACCAAAAAATCCGAGACCAAAGGAGCTTTATTTGAAGGCAGACTTCTTAGCGATTCTGAAATAAAAGAAATTGCAAGTCTTCCATCTAAAGAAGTATTGATGGCAAAAATTGCTGGCGCTCTTAATGGCGTTGCAACAAAAATTGCGATCTCTATCAATGAAGTACCTTCTGGACTTGCTAGATCACTTAAACAACATTCTGAAAAATCAGAATCCTAAATTCAAAACCTAATTAACTTTTAAGAAAATGTCCGCAAAAACTGAAGAAATTCTTGAATCATTAAAATCTCTATCACTTTTAGAAGCATCTGAGCTTGTAAAGCAAATTGAAGAGGCTTTTGGTGTATCTGCTGCAGCTTCTGCAGGTGTAGTTATGGCAGCTCCAGGCGCAGCTGGCGGTGACGCAGATGGTGGCGCTGCTGAAGAAAAAACTGAATTTGATGTAGTTCTCGAAAGCTTTGATGCAGCCGCAAAAATCAAAGTACTTAAGGTTGTAAGAAATGCAACTGGTCTAGGTCTTGGCGATGCAAAAGCACTTGTTGAATCTGCACCAAAAACAGTAAAAGAAGGAATTGCTAAAGCAGATGCCGAATCTTTAAAGAAAGAGATTGAAGAAGCTGGCGGTAAAGTTACACTTAAGTAAGAGAATATTTTTTCAAGCCGATAGACTTTATATCGGCTTCAAAAATTATGAATATTGATATTATTGCAATTGAAGCTGCAACTGATGGTGCCTGCAGTGGTAATCCAGGTCCAGGTGGTTGGGGTGGACTAATAATTTTTGACGACAAAAGTGAATTAGAAATAGGTGGTGCCGAGCAAAATACTACCAATAATAGAATGGAACTTACTGCTGCTATAAAAACACTTGAGAAATTAAAAACCTATAAATTAAAGGAGAACTTTAAATTAAGAACTGATAGTAAATATGTCATAGAAGGATATACAAAATGGATTACTAATTGGAAAAGAAATGGATGGAAAACAAGCTCAGGAAAATCAGTTCAAAATCTTGATTTATGGAAAAAAATTGATCAATTAAGAATTAATGGCCTTGTAATGGAATATGTTAAGGGTCATAGTGGTGACAAACAAAATGATAGAGTTGATAAAATTGCAACCAACTATAGCAAAGGTATATCTTTAGAAAGTAAATTAAAGGAGTCAGAATCTTCAGCTGACTTTTTTGAAAAAAATGCCCCTTCAGAAATTCAGGAATTATTTTCAAGGAATGAATTAATTCAAAAATTTGCCGACAAAAAGTATTTGTTAAGTTCGCCAGAACTAAGCACTTTATTAGGTGAAGAAAACCACTTAAAGATCAAATTATATTCACTTTTTGAATGGCGTAATTGGAGATTGATTCCTAAAGATAAAAAATATTGGATAATAGAAAAAAAAGAAGCCTAATTTTTTTATGAATGAACAGAAAGGGGGATTTAAAAATCTTTATAAAAACTTGATTACCCCTGTATTAAAAAGAGACTCTGGAATTGATGCAGAATACTTAACTAATTTATCTCTTAGCCTTTTATCATTCAGTTCAAGAAAATATAATTGGCCAGTAGTTTCATCTATCTTAAAAAATCTAAATGAAGAATTTTCTATAGTTGATAAAAGGTTATCTCAGAGCATATGTGGTATAAATTTTTGTAATCCAATTGGTTTAGCTGCGGGTTTTGACAAAAATGGAAATGCTGCAAATATATGGAAAGATTTTGGTTTTGGATTTGCCGAACTTGGTACAGTAACCAAATTTGCTCAGAATGGAAATCCCAAACCAAGGTTGTTTAGATTAGCGGAGGAAGAAGCAGCATTAAATAGAATGGGTTTTAATAACAATGGTGCTGAAAATCTAGTTAAAAATTTTGTAGAACAAGGAATTGAGTTTAAAAAAAATAGAAAGAATATTTGTTTAGGGATAAATTTTGGCAAGTCTAAAATTACAGATTTATCTCAAGCAAAAGATGATTATTTAACTTCTCTAAAATTATTAATTCCATATTGCGATTATGCAGCAATAAACGTAAGTTCTCCCAATACTGAAGGACTAAGAAAGTTGCAAGATCCGATTCTTCTAAAAGAACTTCTTAAAGAAATTAAAAACTTACCTAATTGTCCGCCATTATTTGTAAAAATTGCACCAGATTTAAGACTTAAAGATATTGAAGATATTTGCCAGTTAATAATTGAGGAAAATATCGATGGGATAATTGCTACTAACACCAGTATAGATAGATTAGGTCTTGAAAATAGGAAGATCAGGCAAACAGGATTATTACTTTCTGAAGAAAATGGAGGATTAAGTGGAAAGCCTCTACAAAAAAAAGCAAATCAAATAATAAAACATATTCATAATATTGATAAAAAGATTATTTTAATTGGCGTTGGAGGAATCGATAGTCCAGAATCGGCTTGGGAAAGAATTTGTTCTGGAGCATCATTAATTCAACTTTATACGGGATGGATATATAAGGGACCACAATTAGTCCCTAATATACTTGAAGGGATTTTAAAGCAACTCAATAAACATCAATTATCTAATATAAAAGAGGCCATTGGATCAAATTTAAAATGGGTTAAATAAAAACTAGAAAATGAATAATGAAAAATCCGAAAACTAATGATTACTCAACATTAGCCATGCAAATATCAAACTTAAAGCATGGAGGAAATGTATATGCAAATGCAAAAAAATTAAATTTATTACCCTCTGAAATTATTGACGCAAGTGCCTCTTTAGTACCCTTTGATCCACCTCAAATACTAATAGATTCATTAAATGCTGGAATTAAGAATCTTGGTTTTAGATATTACCCAGAGAGAAACTTGAATGATCTGAAAGAAATAATCGGTAAATTTCATGGGATAAATCCAGACAATATATTGCCTGGAAATGGAGCTTCTGAACTAATAACCTGGGCAGGTTATGAAGCATCCAAATTTGGAATAAGTTGTATTCCTTCTCCATCATTTGTTGATTATGAAAGATCTTTAAATTGTTGGAATAGCAATTTTATACATTGCGAATTACCAAAAAACTGGAATGATATTTTTCCTCAATCATTTCCTCTGCATCCAAAAGGTGATGTTATGTGGATAACAAATCCACATAACCCAACCGGCCAATTATGGAAAAAGAATTCATTGGAGGAAGTGGTAAAAAAATATAAATTAGTTATCTGTGATGAAGCTTTCTTATCGATAACACCTAATGGAGAGAAAGAATCTTTAATACCATTAACCCAAAGATTTGACAATTTATTAGTCTTGAGAAGCTTAACCAAAATCTTCAATATTCCTGGTCTTAGATTAGGTTACGTTATTGGCTCATCGAAAATACTAAAACAATGGGAAATCAATAGAGATCCTTGGCCTTTAAATTCATTTTCTATTAAAGCCGGAATTGATCTACTAAGTAATAAGAAATTCTATGAACAGTGGACAAAACAGATTCATAGCTGGATAAATATTGAAAAAAAAAGAGTATTTGAAAAATTATCAAAAATAGAGAACCTTAAAGTTCATAACTCTTCAACCAACTTTTTTTTAATAGAAAGTAAAAAATCCTTGTTGCCTAATATAAAATACTTAGAAAATAAGGGAATATTGCTTAGAGAATGTACTTCATTTAGATTTCTGGATGAAAAGTGGGCAAGAATAAGTTTGCAGAATAGAGAAAATAACACTCTTTTATGTAAAGAAATTCAGAACTCCTTTAAAAAATAACTAAAAAATTTTCTAATCTCAAGTTTTGATTTGATTTTATTATTATTTTCCATATTCTTCTTCATAATATCTAGAATTTCATAGTAATATTTTCCGTTTTTTGATTTTCTCTTAAAAATTCTTTCTATAGTTTCTTCAAAAATTTCTTTAGAAATTTTACTTTGATTCATTAAAACTGATCCTCCACTTTCGGCAAGAATCATCGCATTTTTCTGTTGGTGATTATTTTTAGAATAAGGAAATGGAATTAAAATTGAAGGTTTTTCAGTTTCTATAAGTTCATTTATTGTTCCTGCACCAGCTCTGGATATTACAAGATCACAGTTTTGAATCAAAGCTGCAATTTCATTAGTAAATTTCTTTTGAACATAATTATTGGAATTTTTTACATTAAAGGATTGTTGATTACATTTGCCAATAATATGAACTATCCGAAACTGTTTTTTCATTAAAAATTCAAGAGATTCTTTAAGAATTTGATTTATAGCTTTTGCTCCTTGGCTACCTCCCATAACAATCAAAAGAGGTCCTTTTCCTTTTGGGACCCATTCTGGAACGGGATGAGATTTATAGAATTGATCTCTTAAAGGAGTCCCAGTGAAAATAGTTTTACAATTTCCTAAATAAGAATTTGTTTTCTTAAATCCTAGAAAAACATAGTTACACAAAAAACCAAAATATTTCGTGACCATTCCTGGAATTAAATTTGATTCATGAATAATGACAGGTATCCTGAGAAGTTTTGAAGCAACAATAGTAGGGGCAGAGATATAACCTCCAGTCGTAAAAACCAAGTTAATTTTTTTTTCTTTTAAGATCCTAATTATTTGAAAAGTTGACATTAAAATTTTTATATATTGATAAAACAAAAAAATATTTTTTCTTGGTGTCTTTATATTCAAAGTCTTCAAATTATATTTTGGGGGAATAAAATTCGCATCAAGTCTTTGCTGAATACCCAACCAATGAATATTCCACTCATCTTCTAACTCTTTAGAAACTGCTAAAGCTGGAAAAATATGGCCTCCTGTTCCACTAGCTGCAACTAATAAATTGTTTTTTTTAGACATAAAAACTTAAATCAGTAGAATGAAAATAATAAATGATAAATATGTTGAATTTAAACTTATTCAGAAATATAGGATTCCCTCTCTACTTATTTATTTATCTCATTCTCCCCTATTCAGCAATAACGCAAACTTTAAAAGTTGATTTTATAAGAAATTTAGAAACCTCATTAAATAAGCGAGACTTAGAGTTTATTAGAAAAAATTTTCGAAATGATGAAAACCAAAATATACCAAAACAGTTTTCAAAAATTATCAATGATTTTCCTGAAAGCAATTGGAAAATCAAAAGATTAGAGTCAAATATTCCAAATAACGAAATATTGAGAATAAAAGTTACAGGAAGAAAAATAGTTAATGGAGAAATGCATATACTCGAATCCGATTTCGATTATGTTTTTTCAGTCCTAAATGGAAAAATTGATGAAGGTACCATTAAAAATTTATTCACAACAATAAGGAATGACGATAAGAAGATAGATATTAGTTTCAAAATCCCTGACAAAGTTCTTACTGGTTCAAAATACGATATAGATATAATCCTAAATAAGCCACTTGAAGAAGTGATCATTGCTGGAGCAATTAAACCTCATCAAGTAGATTCATTGTTTGAACAAGAAATATTATTGGAACCATTAGCATCTGGGGGAATTTTTAAAATAACAAGAGCCCCTTCAAAACCAGGGATACAAATTTGGTCAGGAATCATAGCTCACCCTGAAGGAATCATTACTTTCACAAAGAGTATTGATATTGTTGATAAAATATAGCCTAAGCGTCGTCTAAAGCGGCTACACCAGGTAAGGTTTTACCTTCTAAAAGTTCCAAACTTGCGCCACCTCCAGTAGATATATGGGACATTTTCTCAGCTAATCCTGCTTTTTCAACTGCTGCAACTGAATCTCCACCACCAATTATTGTACAAACTTCAGAAAAAGCACTTAAGTCCGCAAGAGTAGTAGCTATTGAATTTGTACCTTCTGCAAATTTATCAAATTCGAAAACTCCCATTGGCCCATTCCAAATTATTGTCTTACATTCTGCCAGAGCATTCTGAAAAACTTTAATGGAATCTGGACCAATATCGAGACCCATCCAATCTCCACTAATTAAATCAATTTGAGATATTTTACTTTCTGCGTCAGGCGAAAATTCATTAGCTAAAACAACATCAGTAGGTAATAATAATTCGACTCCTTTTGCTTTTGCTTTTGCTTCTAAATCCCTAGCAAGCTCAAGTTTATCTTCTTCTACAAGGCTCTTTCCAACATCTAGACCTCTAGCTTTATAAAAAGTAAAAATCATACCTCCACCAATCATAATTTTGTCACATTTATCTAGCAAAGAATCGAGAACGCCTATTTTACTACTTACCTTTGATCCTCCAACTATTGCTGCCAACGGACGCTTTGGAGCATCTATCGCTCCTTGTAAGTATTTTAATTCTTTTTCTAAAAGGAATCCAGCTACTGATGGACTTAAATAATTAGTAACTCCCTGAGTTGAAGCATGAGCTCTATGAGCGGCACCAAATGCATCATTTACATACATATCTGCATGTGATGCTAAATTTTTAGCAAAATCTAAATCATTCTTTTCCTCTTCACCAAAAAAACGAACATTTTCAAGTAAAAGAACATCCCCATTACTTAAGCTTTTTGACTGTGCAATTGATTCATCACCAATACAGCTGTTAGTAAGAGCAACATTTTGCTCTAACAATTCACTTAATCTTGCTGCTACTGGAGTTAATCTCATTTTTTCATTTACCTGCCCCTTTGGTCTGCCAAAATGAGCAGCTAAAATAACTTTTGCAGAATGATTAATAAGATATTCAATAGTTGGGATCGCTGCACGAATACGCGTATCGTCGGTTATTTGACCATCTTCATTTAATGGAACATTAAAATCTACTCTTACAAGAACTTTTTTTCCTTCTAAATATGTCTTATCAAGACTGGAAAGAGATAATTTTGACATTAAACAAGCTTAATTTTTAATCTTAAGACCCTAACGTTAATTTGGGCTTATTGGGTTAAAAAGTAGTTACTGTTACCTATGCCTTAATAAATTTTAAAAATTAACGATTATAAAAATTTTTCAGTCATTAAATTTATACTAAACTTTATAAGTAAATACTTTTGAAACTTATAAAAACTAAAAGGAATACAAAATTTTATTTGATTTATTCAAGTGGACATACCCAAAATTCAATGGTACCCAGGCCATATCGCAAAAGCAGAAAAGAAATTATCTGAAGTTATCAATAAAGTAGATTTAGTTATAGAAGTTAGAGATGCAAGAATTCCTTTGTCAACGGGACATCCACACTTAAATAAATGGATAAATAATAAAAAACATATGCTTGTTATTAACAGATCAGACATGATCTCCCCTCATACAATCAATAGTTGGAATAAATGGTTTCATGCTAAAGATCAATATCCTCTTTGGTGTGATGCTAAAAGAGGAATAGGTATTAAAGAAATTTGTAAGTCAGCCAAAGATTCTAGGTCGTCAATCGACGATAGAAGACTCTCTAGAGGAATGCGAATTAGGCCAATCCGAGCCCTTTTACTTGGTTTCCCAAACGTAGGGAAGTCAGCATTGATTAATAGAATTGCAAAAAGAAGAGTTGTAGATAGCGCTAGGAAAGCAGGCGTTACTCGTAATTTAAGATGGATAAAATTAGAAAGTGGTATAGATCTGCTAGATGCTCCTGGTGTTATACCTCCAAATTTAGAAGATCAAAAATCAGCACTTAATCTTGCACTGTGTGACGATATTGGTGAAGCCGCTTATGAAATAGAGAGTGTCGCAATTGGATTTATCAAAATTATATCCACTCTCAACAAAGATAAGAATGCGAATATCTCAGTTAAAAAAATATCTAATAGATATGGAGTTGATATTGCAAAAGGCTTTAAGAGTCCTTCTGCTTGGATCGAAGAAGCAGCTTCAAAACATACCTCAAGCGATATAAGGAGAATGTCTCATAAGTTATTAGAAGATTATAGAAATCAAATGCTAGGTGAAATTTCTTTAGAAGTCCCAATATGGAATTAAATAATCAAAATTCTTTCGGCATTGGAGAAGGTGAGCTTATAGAAATTATTTATGAGCTACCTCTTCCTATGAGGCTAGACAGATGGTTGGTAAGTAAAAGACCAGAACAAAGTAGAGCAAGAATTCAACATTTTATAAATTCAGGTTTAGTACTTGTAAATTACAAGACTGCGAAAGCAAAGACCCCATTAAAAAATGGCGACAATGTTCAAATATGGATGCCTCCTCCAGAACCTCTTATTTATTTGAAACCTGAAAAAATGGATTTAAATATCCTTTTTGAAGACGAGCACATCATAGTACTCAATAAACAATCAGGTCTAATAGTTCATCCAGCCCCTGGACACAAATCAGGCACTTTAGTGAATGGATTACTTTTTCACTGTAAAGATCTACCTGGAATTAATGGGAAACTAAGACCTGGGATAGTTCACAGATTAGATAAAGATACCTCAGGATGTATGGTGGTTGCAAAAAGCCAAGAGGCATTAGTAAATCTCCAGAAACAAATTAAAGAAAAAATAGCATCACGAGAATATATTGCAGTAATTCATGGAGCACCTAACTCTGAAGAAGGCCAAATAGTGGGACACATTGGCAGAGATAAATTAAATAGATTGAAATATAAAGTAGTTGAAGAAAGTTCAGGAAGATATGCCTGTACCTATTGGAAATTAAAAGAAAGATTTGGCAATTACTCATTAATGAGTTTCAAACTAGATACGGGGCGAACGCATCAAATAAGAGTTCATTGCGCTCACATTAATCATCCAATTGTGGGTGATCCATTATATGGAAGATGTAAAAAACTACCATGTAAATTAGATGGCCAAGCTTTACACGCCATTAAGCTTGGACTTATACATCCAATAAATGGTAAAGAAATGATATTTGAATCAGAATTACCATTTGATTTTAAAAAATTACTAAGTGTTCTTAAAGTTAAATGAGATTTAAAGAAGAATTTAGAAGCGATTTTGTATACGTGTTTTGAGTTTTAGTGAATATTGTAGAACTTTCTCCTTCATCAACTATCTTTCCTTGATTCATGACTAGCAACCTATCACAAAATCTTTTTGCAATGCCTAAATCATGGGTAATAAAGATAATCGTTAAATTCATTTTTTCTTGAAGTACTCTAAGTAATTCAAGAATCTCTATTTTTACTGAAGCATCCAACATATTTACGCTCTCATCACAAATTAAAATTTTTGGCTTCAACAATAGCGCCCTGGCTAATGAAATTCTTTGCAATTGACCACCAGATAATTGGTTAGGATAAGAATTAAAAAAATCATTATTTAAGGGAAGATTTAAATTTCTAAACATTAATTTTATTTCTTTTTCGATTTTTCTTTTATCTGAAATTTTTTGAATTAAAAATATATCTTCCAAAATATTTTTAATTGTCATTTTCGGATTCAAACTTGAAAAAGGATCTTGAAAAATAATTTGCACATTATTGTGCTTTTTAAAAGATTTATTTTTTTTCGATGCAAGATTTTTATCATAAATTTTAATTTCACCACCTCTTACTTTTAGAAGTCCAATTAAAGCCCTACATAATGTACTTTTACCGCTCCCTGAAGAACCAACTATTCCAAGAGTTTCATTCTCATATAACTTAAAACTCACTTCATTTAAAGCCTTATTCCATTTATTAATGAAAATTGAAGAATTTAATTTATACCAATGTCTTAGGTTATTTACCTCTAGAACGACATCATCTCGAGCATTATTTTTAGTATTTGGTTCTAAGACTATTTTTGAAGCATTCACCAACTTTTTCCCAATATCTGATTTTGGTGATTGAAAAATATCTAATATATTCCCTTTTTCAACAATCGATCCCTTATCAATTATTGCAACTTTTTTACACCACTTTGCTGCAAGATTAATATCATGACTAATTAAAATTAAAGTAGTATCAAATTCATTACATAGATGGATTATTTCTTGCATAACTTCAAAACTTGTTTTGGTATCTAAGCTTGTTGTAGGTTCATCAGCTATTAATAATTTAGGTTTCAAAGCAAGTGCCATTGCTATAGAAACTCTCTGTCTCATCCCACCGCTAAATTGATGTGGGAAAGAATCAAGTCTACTTTCATCAATTCCTACTTTTTGAAAAACTTCTCTAACTAACTTTTTAATAGCTATAGTTGATTTAGTTTGGTCATGTGTTTTAAATAATTCATATAAATGATCCCCAACTCTCATTAGCGGATTAAGTTTTTTTATAGAGTCTTGATAAATAAATCCAAAATTATTTCTTCTAAATAATTGTGCATCTTTGTTATTTATTTTTCTAGGATCTACACCAGAAAGCGATAGATACCCTTTTGAGGTGGCCTTTTCAGGCAATATATTTACTAATGTTTTTGCAAAAGTGGTCTTTCCACATCCAGAAGGTCCTATTATGGCCAAATGATCTCCACTATCTATTTCCAAATTAAAATTTTTGATAATAGGTTGGTCTTTTAGAGCATATTTAACAGTAAGATTTTTAACTAAAATAATTTTTTCTTTATTTTTTTCCATGATTTATAGCAAATTTTTCAAGACCTAAATAAAATACATCTAAAGCAATATAAAATGACCGAGGCAGCTGCAAATTCAAAAGAAAAAAACGAAATTGAAGTTTCCAAAACTATTTTGCCTGAAAATAAAAAATATGAAAGTGAATCTTTGAATTATCAAATAAAAATTCCCGATTGGCTTCTTAAAGATATTTATAATTTTGAAAAATCAAATAAAGAAATTGATGAGAATCAAAACCTTATAGTAAAAGCTTTTAAACTTGCTTTTAAAGCTCATGATGGACAATTCCGCGCGAGCGGCGAGCCATATATTATCCACCCAGTTGCTGTTGCAAATCTCCTCAAAGAAATAGGTGCTAGTTCATCTGTTATTGCTGCAGGCCTTTTACATGATGTTGTTGAAGATACTGGCATTGATTTATCCGAAATAGAAACAAATTTTGGATTAGAAGTAAAAATACTTGTAGAGGGTGTAACAAAATTAGGTGGCATTCACTTTAACAATAGGACTGAAGCACAAGCTGAAAATCTTAGGAAAATGTTTTTGGCTATGGCAAGCGATATCAGAGTTGTTTTAGTAAAACTTGCAGATCGACTTCATAACATGAGAACAATTGAATGGCTAAATGATGAGAAAAAACTACGAATAGCCAGAGAAACAAGAGAGATTTATGCACCATTAGCTAATCGACTAGGAATAAACAGATTTAAATGGGAATTAGAAGATTTAGCTTTTAAATTCCTAGAGCCTAAAGAATATCTAGATCTTAAAGATCAAATCGCTGTTAAAAGAAGTGATAGAGAAAAAAGATTAAAAGTAACTTTGAATCTTATGAAGGAAAACTTGGTTTCAGCAGGTTTGAAAAATTTTGAGATAACAGGAAGGCCAAAACATCTTTATGGCATTTGGAGCAAAATGAAAAGACAACAAAAGCATTTTCACGAGATTTATGATGTTGCTGCCCTAAGAATTATCGTGGACAATTCAGATAGTTGTTATAGAGCTTTAGCAGTTGTTCATGATACTTTCAAACCAATTCCAGGTAGATTCAAAGACTATATAGGATTACCAAAACCCAATGGATACCAGTCCTTACACACTTCTGTGATTGGAAGACATCGACCTATTGAAGTTCAAATTAGAACTACTTCGATGCATCAAATTGCTGAATACGGTATTGCCGCTCATTGGCAATACAAAGAGGGTGGTTCTCCCGCTAAAAGTAATGCCGAGAGATTTAATTGGCTAAGACAATTAGTAGAATGGCAACAAGAAGGTAATGAAAAGGATCATAATGATTATTTAGCTTCAATTAAAGAAGATTTATTTGATGAAGAAGTATTTGTGATCACTCCGAAAGGAGATGTTGTTGGTTTAAGGAAAGGATCTACCGCGATAGATTTCGCCTACAGAATTCATTCTGAAGTTGGAAATCACTGTAATGGAATAAGAATTAATGAAAAGCTTTCTCCATTATCTACAGCACTTCAAAATGGTGACTTCATAGAAATTTTGACAAGTAATAATGCTACTCCAAGCTTGGATTGGCTGAACTTTGTAGTTACGCCAACTGCTAAAAATAGAATTCGCCAATGGTATAAGAAAAGCCATCGTGATGAAACGATTAAAAGAGGTAGAGATTTACTTGAAAAAGAAGTAGGTAGAAATGGTTTTGAAGCATTACTCTCTAGTGAAGCCATGCAAAAAGTTGCAAATCGTTGCAATTTAAAAACTACTGAAGACCTTCTTGCATCTCTTGGTTTTGGTGGTTTAACTTTGCATCAAGTCTTAAACAGACTAAGAGAAGAAATAAAATTACAGACAGAAGATGTAAAAAATGATTCTGACTCTGAAATAGAAAAATCTCTTAAAAGTAATAGTAATTTATCCACTAATAAATCTAATACGGCAGCTAAATCACCAATTTCCGGGATAGAAGGTCTTGATTACAGAATAGGTAAATGCTGTACCCCGCTTCCAGGCGAGGATATTATCGGAACTGTTTCGCTCGGCAACCACGGGATAACTATACATAGGGAAGATTGTGAAAATGTATTACCAATTCCAATAGAGAGAAGATTACCCGTCGGTTGGAATCAAGATAATAAAACTGGCGATAATAAGTTTCCAATTCAGCTACGAATAGAAGTAATTGATAGAGTTGGAGTTCTTAAAGATATTCTTATGCGGTTATCTGATAAAGGTATAAACGTTAGCGATGCCAATGTTAAAACTGCTTATGGTAAACCAGCTATTATAAATCTTTGTGTAGGTCTTGAAAGTTATAATCAACTTCACAAAACAATTGAACAAATTAAATCAATGGCAGATGTTTTGGATATTGCCAGAGTTGGACAAAGTTAATTTTAAAATCAGATCAATCTATTTTTTATTTTTTACCTTATAAATAAAAAAAACGATACTGCCGCAAATCAAAGCTAGTAAAATACCTACACAAGATGAACCTAAGAGTAATTTTAGGGAGAAAATTCTACCTTGTTTCCATAAGTCATCAATAACTAAACTTTGTTCAAGAACTTTATTAGAAGAATTATTTAAAAAAATCGAACCAACTTTATAGTTAAAATAATAAAGTGGAATATAAGTAAAAGGGTTGCTTATCCAGGTACCAATTGCAGCTAAAGCAATATTTCCCTTGGCTATTTTCGCAAAAAATACCCCTATTAAAGTCTGAAACCCAAAAAAAGGAAAGCAGCCACTAAATACTCCTATAGCTAAACCTTTAGCATTAAAGAAAGGACTACCATTCTGATTCCTAAATAATGATAGAATTTTCTTATAGGTAATATCTCTTTTAAATCTCATTCAGAAAGAAAATTTCAAAATTCCTGATAATCTTACTGAATTATCCATAACAAAGCGAGAGATGGATTCGATAGTTACTACAGAAGATACGATAGCCGCAATTGCTTCAGCTATAAGTATAGGGAAAGGAGGAGTTGCGATAATAAGAGTATCAGGGAAAGACTCAATAAATTCTTGCAAAAAAATTGTTCAAACTAAATCTAAATATGCATGGGAATCACATAGAGTTTTTCATGGTTTTATTCAGGAAAATAAACAAAATAAATTTATAGATGAGGTTTTAATTTTAGTGATGAAATCACCAAATAGCTTTACAGGAGAGGATGTTGTTGAACTTCATTGCCATGGAGGAATTATCATAGTAAATAAAGTTCTTAAGAGATTACTATCTAGTAATTCTAAAGTTAGACTTGCAAACCCAGGAGAATTTAGTCAAAGAGCTTTTCTTAATGGGAAAATAGACCTTACTCAAGCCGAGTCCATTAATCAATTAATTAATGCAAACAATACAAGATCAGCAGAGTTAGCTTTTAGTGGGATTCAAGGAGAAATAAAGAAAAAAATTAATGATATTAAAAATGACCTTATAAATCAACTTTGCGAAATAGAAGCGAGAGTTGATTTTGAAGAAGACTTCACAGATTTTGATTACACCAAATATCTAAAAAACATCAAAAAAGTCAAAGAAAAAATAGAATTACTAATAGAAAATGCAAAAAGAAATTCATATATTCACAATGGAATATCCATTGCTCTTATAGGTAAAACAAATGTTGGTAAAAGCTCTTTACTTAATTTGCTTGCAAAAAAAGAGAAAGCAATCGTAACTAATATTCCTGGAACAACTAGAGATGTTATTGAAGTTAATTTAATCATTAATGATATTCCAATGAAAATAATTGATACTGCTGGCATAAGAGAAACTCATGAGCAAATTGAAAGTATTGGAATTAAAAAAAGTTTTGGAAAAATTAAAGAGTCAGATTTTATAATTTATATTTATAGTCTTGAAGAAGGATTTAATAAAGAAGACAAAAAAATAATAGAAGAAATCCCCAAAGAAAAATTAATTACTATTTTAGGCAATAAAAAAGATTTAATTGATTGCAAAAATATTAATTCAAATGATTTAAAAAACACAATTCTTATGAGCATTAAGAATAATGATGGTGAAAGATTATTAATCGACACAATAGTAAAAAAATGTGGATTAAAACAAGTAGAAAATATCAATATATTTTTAAACGAAAGACATCTAACAAATTTGTCTGCTTGCCTATCTAATTTAAATGATACTGATGAAATCATTAAAAATAAATTGCCATTTGATTTGTTATCAATAGAACTTAGAGATGGAATCCAAAACTTATCTAAAATAACTGGTCAAGAATTAACGGAGGAACTTCTAGATAATATTTTTTCTAAGTTTTGTATTGGTAAATAAATTTGAGTTAAATTACATAGTGATATATAGTTGATTCTCTAACTTCAGTTTTATTTTTATTAATTAATTATTTTTAAGTTTAGTGGATTTAAATACTCCAATAATAAGTAAAATCATTGATAATTGGATCGATGAAGATATGGGAAGGGGAGATCTTACAAGCCCTTCTATTACGGAGGATAATGGTAATGCATATTGGATTGCAAAAGAAGGTGGTATTTTTTGTGGTGTCGAAATTATAAAAGAAATTTTTAAAAAAATTGATTTAAAAATCAGTTCAAAATTTAATATCTCTGATGGAGATCAATTTGTTAAGGATCAAAAACTCCTGGAAATATATGGACCCTCAAAAAGTTTGCTAGCTAGTGAAAGAATAGGCTTAAATATAGCAATGCATTTATCTGGAATATCAACATATACAAAGAATCTTGTAAATAAGTTAGAAGGTACAAATATAAAATTAGCTGATACTAGGAAAACTACTCCGGGCTTAAGAATATTTGAAAAATATGCATTCAAATGCGGAGGTGGAGTGAATCATAGAATGGGATTATACGACGCAGCTATGATAAAAGAAAATCACATTGCATGGACAGATAATCTTAATAATGCAGTAAAAAAAATTCGACTAAATTCGCCTTTTACAACTCATATCATAATTGAAGCTGAGAATATCGAACAGGCAAAAGAAGCAGTATTAGCAGGAGCGGATAGTATCTTATTGGATGAACTTAGCCCTGAAATAATCAAAAAAAATGTTCAAGAATTAAGAGATTTATCAATGAATAGCTTAAAAAAAGAAGTCAATAAAAATTTGATAATAGAAGTTTCTGGAATTAACCCTAAAGAAATTAGTAAATATCTAATAAAAGGTATTGATTTGATTTCAACAAGTTCTTCAATTACCAAAAGTAATTGGATTGATTTAAGTATGCGTTATATTAATTAATTATATAGATAAATAATTGAATAATTAATGCTAATCATTTTTAAAGAATTAACAAAACAATTTGAACAATCTCTTTTAGATAGTCTTGAAAAATATGATAAAAAAGGAGAATTTGACAATCTTAGAAAAAATTTAGTTACACAATCATCAAAAGAAGAGTTTGGTGATTATCAATGCAATGTTTGTCTAAGTTTATCTAAAATTTATAAAAAGAAACCAAGAGAGATCTCTGATGATTTTGTTAATCTTTTAAATAAAAATAAAAGGATATCAAAATTATGCAAGAGTCTAGAAATAGCAGGACCTGGATTTATAAATATAAAATTAAAAGATGAAGTTCTAATAAATGCAATCAAGTCAAGTATTCAATGCAATAGGGCAGGCATACCTCTCATTAAAAAAGATTTAGATAGTGGTTTGTCTAATAAAGTTATTGTAGATTTTTCTAGTCCTAATATTGCTAAAGAAATGCATGTAGGGCATTTAAGATCGACAATAATAGGTGATTCAATATCTAGAATTTTCGAGTTAAGAGGTTATGAAGTATTAAGACTCAATCATATTGGTGATTGGGGAACACAATTTGGCATGCTTATTACTCAGCTCAAAGATTTATATTCAAATGATCTAGAAGAAATAGGAAAGATCAAGATAAGTGATTTAGTTGAATTTTATAAAGAATCAAAAAAAAGATTTGATAACGAATCTGAATTCCAACAAAGATCTAGAGAGGAAGTAGTTAAGTTACAAAGTGGAGATATTAAATCGATTAAAGCTTGGAAATTATTATGTGATCAATCAAGGAAAGAATTTGATGAAATCTATAAAAATTTAAAAATAAAAATAGAAGAAAGAGGTGAATCTTTTTATAATCCCTTCTTAAAATCAGTGATTGATGATTTGAATTTAAAAAAAATATTAGTAGAAGATCAAGGAGCAAAATGTGTATTTTTAGATGGGATGACTAATAAAGAAGGCAAACCTTTACCGCTAATTATTCAAAAAAAAGATGGAGGTTTTAATTATGCCACCACAGATCTTGCTGCCATAAGATACAGATTCAATAAAGCTCCTAATGGCGATGATGCTTCAAGAATTATTTATGTAACTGATCATGGACAAGCAAATCATTTTGCTGGAGTTTTTCAAGTTGCAAAAAAAGCAAAATGGATCCCGGAAAATTGTCAAGTAGACCATGTCCCTTTTGGGTTAGTTCAAGGAATTGATGGCAAAAAACTAAAGACAAGAGAAGGTGAAACAATACGCCTAAAAGATTTATTAAATGAAGCAGTTAGAAGAGCAAAGGAAGATTTATTGAAAAGAATAGAAGATGAAGATCGTTATGAGACAGAAGAGTTTATTACAAATACTTCAAGAATTATTGGATTAGGAGCTGTAAAGTATGCAGATTTAAGTCAAAATAGGATTACTAATTATCAATTTAGTTTTGATAAAATGCTTTCCCTTAATGGAAATACTGCTCCTTATTTGTTATATACACTTGTAAGAATTTCAGGAATTAAAAGAAAAAATGATTTTGTTTATGACTCTAAAGATTTTCAGTATGTAAATTATGAGCATAAATCTGAGTGGAAACTTATCAGAAAATTACTTAAGTTCGATGAAGTCATAATTTCTATTGAAAAAGACTTAATGCCAAATAGATTATGCAATTATCTTTTCGAGCTATGTCAGACTTTTAATAGATTTTATGATCAAGTTCCAATCCTTAAAGAAGAAAAAAATATAAAAATTTCTAGGCTTAATTTATGTGACCTAACTGCAAAAACACTAAAATTGAGTTTAGAGCTTTTAGGAATTGAAACTTTAGAAAGAATGTAATGAATGATTTTGATCCATTAAATAATCTTTTCCCAAAACCAAGAAAAGAAATAATAAATATGCAGTCTTACTCTGCACCTTTAGAAAATAGAAGAAATTTACTCCGCTTAGACTTTAATGAAAATACTTTAGGTCCAAGTCCTATGGTTTTAGAGGCATTACAAGCGATAAAATTAGATGAGATTTCAATTTATCCAGAATATAATTTTTTAAAAAAATTTTTATGTGATAAATATCTTGATTCAAGAAAATTTGGTAATGATGAAATTGGAATTTTCAATGGAGCAGATGCAGCAATAAATGCAATTTTCAATTGCTTTGGAGAAAAAGATCAAATATTTCTAACCACAAATCCAACTTTTGGTTACTATTCTCCTTGTGCAGAAATTCGAGGAATGAAAAAAATAAGTTGTTCTTATATTGGAGAAAATTTTCTATTCCCCATCGAAGAATTTAGGGAAAAAATAATAAAGGATAATCCAAAGTTAATATTTATTTGCAATCCAAATAATCCAACAGGGACTGTTATAAGCTCTAATGAAATAATTAATTTAGCCAATATCAATAAAGATTCACTAATAGTTGTTGATGAACTATATGAAAAATTTAATGGAGATAGTCTTCTTGAATCGATAGATTTTGAAAAGAATAAAAATATAATAATAATACAATCTCTTTCAAAAACTGCAGGTCTAGCTGGTTTAAGAATAGGTTTTACTTTTGGCAATAAAAGTTTAATTCAGTACATTGATAAAGTTACAGGACCATATGATGTAAATAGCTTTGCTATAACAGCTGCATTAGCGGCACTTAAAGACAAATCATATATTGATAATTATGTTTTAGAAGTAAAAAAAGCAAGGGAATGGATTTTAAATAAATTTAAATCAACAAAAATCAGAACTCACTTTAGTGGAGGTAATTATTTCTTAATTTGGCCAGCAAAAGATCCTAAAATCTTAATACAACAAATGAGAGAAAAAGGTATTCTTATCAGAAGTATGGAAAACAAAAAAGACATCGGTGATTCAATAAGGGTTAGTATTGGAACTAAAGAACAAATGATTTTTTTCTGGGAAAATTACAAGATCTTAGATTTAAAAAATTAATTACTGAAAATATAAATTGTATTTTGATCGATTCTTTTGGGTTTTATTTGAAAATCTTTTCCAACATACTTTACTTTAAAATCTTTCATATTTTCGATAAATAAATCAGCATTTGAGAAATCACATTCTTTGTTAATTTTTTTGCCACGAGCAAAGTGAACAGGAATAACTACATCAGGTTTTAGAAGCTTAACTATTCTTGAAGCCTCTTGCCCATCATAAGATTTTATTCCTCCTCCAATTGAAATAAATAAGATATCTGGGCGAGACAAAATAATTTGACTATTGATATCAATATCACCAGCAGCGCCTCCCATATGAACAATTTTAAGATCATTCTGCTCCCAACTCCAAACAGTTGCCATCCCAAATCTTCTTCCATCTACTCTGTCATGTGGGACGGAAATTCCATTTAATAAAATATCCTCAAATTGATAGATTCCTGGCTCTACAAACATTAATTGATTGTTAGGGTTATATCCTTCATCTGGAAGCCTAGAACTAGCCAAAATAAAATCTACGTTAACTTCTTTTGGCTCCTTTAAATTACTTGCACAACCTATTGCTTTAAAGGGATTTATAAGAATAGATTTATCTGCACTATTAATTAAAAAACTACTATGTCCCAAACTTTTTATTACTAAATTCCTTGCCAATAAAGAGGTAGGTAAAAAAGAGCTAACTAATATCAAAAATAAAAAGTTTTTAATTTGAGAAATCATAATATTAATTTTTTTTTATTTTACTTTTGTTCAGCCATTTTTAGAAAATTACTAATTAATTTATGACCAAATTGCGTTAACACACTTTCAGGATGGAACTGTACCCCATGTAAATGTTTATATTCTTTATGAGAGATAGCCATAATAGTTGAGTCTTCTAAAGTCGCAGTTACGTCGAAACAAGATGGTAAAGAACTTGAATCAACGATAAGACTATGGTATCTAGTAGCCACAAATGGAGTCTCGATATCTTTAAACAATCCTTTTTGATTATGAAAAATTTTGGATGTCTTACCATGCATAAGTTCTTTCCCAACTATAACTTTACCTCCGAAAGCTTGGGCCAAAGCTTGATGACCTAAACAAACTCCCAATATCGGAATAGTTTTAGATAATTTTTTTAGTATTGGCAGACAAATTCCAGATTGATCTGGATTACCTGGGCCTGGAGATAATAGAATACCACTAGGATTTAGTTTGATAATTTCTTCTAAACTAATTTCATCATTTCTTTTAACTATTAATTCTTTTGTTATTTCATGCTCAACTGAAAGTTCTCCTAAATATTGAACAAGGTTATAAGTAAAACTATCGTAATTATCAATAACAAGAAACATATTTATATCAATTTAAAATAACAACTTAATTTTAGGAACAAAGATATATACAGCAATAATAACAGAATTAATGGAAGCTAATAATACTGCACCTGCAGAAGTATCTTTTGAAATTTTAGCCAAAAAACTAAATTCTTTTTTCACTACTAAATCCACTATTGATTCAATAGATGTATTCAATATTTCTAATATTAAAACAGACATTATTGTTGCAATCAAAATAACATAATTACTTAGACTAATTTTGAGATAAAAACCAATTATTAAACTTGTAACTGCAAAAATTAATTGAATTTTAAAATTTCTTGAAGTTTTTAATACATAACTAATACCACTGAAAGCATACTTAAAACTTAAAAATACATTACTAGAAGTTTTGTATGATTCTTTTCTATTTTCTAAATAGTTTATTTTTTTTTCCATTAATTTTTAATCTAATCGAGTAATTAAATATTCTTGGAAATTTAACATCTTTTCTAAATCATACTCATTATTATGTTCCCATCCCAAAAGATGTAAAAATCCATGACTAGCCAACCAGATCATCTCTCTAAAGATTGAATGTTTATATTCATAAGATTGCTCAAGTGCCATCTCTAATGATATGAATATATCTCCCAACTCTATATGATCTAAATTATTTAGAGATTCATCAGAAATAATTGGAAAAGATAGAACATCTGTTGGTCCATTTTTTTGCATCCATTTCTTATTCAAAGAAGTAATTTCTTGATTAGATATTATCTGTAAGCCTAATGAAAAAGATTTTTTTTCAAAAATATAATTTGGTAATTTATAATCCTCTTTTTTTAATATTGAATTTATCCAGGATAAAAAAACTTTCTCCCAAAAAATAGATTCAAAAATAAGATGAGTTTTAGTATCTTTTAACTTATTGGAAAATTGAGAAAAATCATTACATTTAAAAACCAAATCTAAATTTATTTCAGAAATAATTTTTTCTTTCATACATTCTTAAACTGGAATATTGGGCTTACCTATTGTGGCCACAAGTATTAATATCCCAAATAAAATTAGAAAGGTTATTGAAAAATGAGAAATACTTTTTGAGCCTTTCCTTACCATATTTCTCATAGCAAGCTTTATAAAGCTTGGAGGAGAAACTTTTTTTTCTAAAATTTCGTTTTTATTTTCCATTAGTTATTCAATAGATTCATTAGAAGAAATATTCATACGTAATAATTCATGAATAAATGGTTCAAGTCCACCATCTAAAACACTATCTAACTCGTTAGTCTCCTGCATAGTCCTAAGATCTTTTACCATTTGATAGGGATGGAAAACATAATTTCTTATTTGATTGCCCCATGCAGCTTCCACAATATCACCTTTAATATCAGCGACTTCAGCAGCTCGTTGTTCTTTAGCAATCACTAATAGTTTAGACTTTAGAAGTAACATAGCTTTTTCTTTATTTTGTAATTGAGATCTTTCTTGAGTACATCTTACTGAAATCCCTGAAGGCAAATGAACAATTCTCACTGCTGTTTCTACTTTATTAACATTTTGACCTCCAGCCCCACCGGATCTACTCGTTGTAATGTCTAAATCTTTTTCCGGTATATCAAGTGAAATATTATCATCTAATTTTGGCATAACCTCTACCCCAGCAAAGCTGGTTTGTCTTTTGCCATTGGCATTAAAAGGAGAAATTCTTACTAATCTATGAGTTCCTTTTTCATGTTGCAGATAGCCGTATGCATATTTTCCATCAATTTCGAAAGTTACACTTTTAATACCTGCTTCTTCTCCTTGAGATAATTCATTAATGACAAGGTTCATTTGATTATTATCGGCCCATCTTGAGTACATTCTTAATAATATCTCTACCCAATCCTGCGCATCTGTTCCACCCGCACCTGCGTTAATAGAAACTACTGCTCCTTCCTTATCGTATTCACCACATAACAATCTTTCAAATTCCCATTTATCCAAATTCTCTCTTAATTTCTTTAATCCCAGCTGCGATTCTAAAATCATTTCCTCTTCGGGTTCTAGAGAATAAAGCTCAAGAGAGGCATTAGCATCAGAAATAAAAGTTTTCCATTTATCTAACAAATCGAGTTGCGCTTTGACATCATCAAGAATTAACATTTGCTTTTTAGCTTCTTCTTGATTTTCCCAAAATTCAGGCTGAGCAGAAATTTGCTCTAACTCTTTCCTTTTCGCTTTTAATCTTGGAACGTCAAAGACAATCCTGAGCATTACCCAGGCGCTCTGTTAGTTCCGAAAGATCTTTTTTGAAATCTGTAATATCTATCAAAATAGAATTTAATCGTTATTTATAATCTAACAAGCACTTTTGTTTAATAGTATAAACTAAGTATTATTTTAAAAAAATGTCCAAAGTTGAAATTTATACTTGGCAATATTGCCCATTCTGTATTCGAGCAAAATCACTACTCAAGAAAAAAAATGTAAATTTTACAGAATATAAAATAGATGGCGACGAAGATGCCAGAGCATTGATGATTGAAAGAGCTGATGGTAGAAGAACATTACCACAAATATTTATAGATAATGTGGGTATCGGAGGCTGCGATGATCTCTACGCATTAGAAAATGAAAATAAATTAGAAGCATTATTAAACTAGATCTTATGAAATTTCTATTCGTAATAGATCCAATTAAAAATATAAATCCCTTAAAAGATTCAACTGCTGCTTTAATGCAAGCATCATCAAAAAAAAATATTGAAATCTGGAGTTGTACTCCTCAAGACCTTGAAGCTAGAGGTGATGAAGTATGGGCATCTTCCGTAAAAGTTGAAGTAATTCCGTGGATTTCTTTCAAAGAGAATGATTGCATACCTCTCGCCGAATTTAATTGCATTTGGATGAGAAAAGATCCTCCTGTAAATGAGGCTTATTTATATGCAACCCATCTTTTAGAAGTTGCCGAAAGAAAAGGAGTAAAAGTAATTAACAAACCCTCATCGTTAAGAGCGTGGAATGAAAAGCTAGGTGCTTTAAGATACAGCCACTTAATGGCACCTACAATAGTTGCGAGTAAGGTAAAAGATCTTATTAATTTTGCAAATATAAATAATGAAGTAGTCATAAAACCTCTTGGAGGAAAAGGTGGTCAAGGTGTTATAAGAATAAATAAAAATTCTCCAGGAATTAAATCAATCATTGAATTAATCACTTCTCAAGAAGAATTACCCGTTATGATGCAAAAATTTATTCCTGAAGTCATAGAGGGTGATAAAAGAATAATTATCGTAAACGGAGAAGCAATTGGATCAATAAATAGGATTCCTCAAGGAGGCGATTTTAGGAGTAATTTAGCTATGGGAGGCAAGGCTGAACCCACATTATTAACAGAAAAAGAAAAAAGTATCTGCTCAGAATTATCTCAACATTTTAAAGATGAGGGTTTATTTTTTGTAGGTATTGATGTAATAAATGGAATGCTTAGCGAGATTAATGTAACCAGTCCAACAGGTTTAAGAGAGATAGAAAATTTATCCAATAAAAATGTTTCAGCGGAAGTTATTGAAAAATTAGTAGAAATTATCTAGGATTTTTAGCGCAAAATATCTGTTTTACTATAGATTCAAATTTTAATTTAATCTCATCTATTTCTTTCTCTAAAACGGAGCCAGAAACTATACCTGAACCTGCAGTAAATTCAATATTTTCTTCAATACATCTTGCGCCTCTTATTGCCAAAAGAAATGAAGCATTGCCTGATGAATCAACCCAACCCATTGGAGAAGCATAATTTCCTCTAGGAAAAGACTCGAGAGTGTTTATCCAATCCAATGCTGCATTTTTTGGGTATCCACAAACAGCTGGAGATGGATGTAAGTTTTTAAGCAATTCAAAAGGACAAATATTTTCAACTTTAGAGAAAATTAGTGTTTGCAAATGAGAAATATCTCCAAATGAATTTACCTTGATATCACTTTTTTTAAAGTTTGTTATTTTTGAAACTTCTAAAGATTTAATCAAATGTTGTATTACATAATTATGTTCCTTTAAGTCTTTAGTGCTTTTTAGGAGTTTCTTGAAATTTGAATTAGTAGAGATAGTTCCAGCAAGAGCCTCTAAAATTAAATTAGGTTTAGAGAAAGAAAATAATTTTTCTGGAGATGCTCCAAACAAAATATCTTTACTATTCCTTTTCCAAACGTATCTACAGGTATTTGGTTGCTTCTTTTTAAATCTTTTTAAAATTTCTACTAAATCTAATTTATTTTTTAGTTTTATTTTAATCCTATTCGCTAAAACTATCTTTTCGAGGATATCTTTCTCTACTAATTGAATTCCTCTATTTACTACTTTTTTCATATTTTTTTTAGAAGTTTCTAATGAACGTGAGAAATCATCAATAAAAGGAGAATCAAAACTAGTTTTTAAGCCAGATGATTTTATTAATTCGGAGCCAGAATTAATAACTTGATTTCTAATTGTCCATATTTCTTCAATTAATGTTCTTAAGGATGATTTACCTTCAACATGACCATTGATTCTTAACCAGCAATTCTTACCACTTTTAGTAATTAATATTTTTGGCAAAATGGCTTCCAAACTAGGGATATCTGAAGGTAAATTCTTATTATTCAAATTTTCAGAGAAAGAAAATAAATAAATTATTTTTGAACGTGCAGAATTGTGCGATTCATTAGTTAAGTTAATTAAATTTTTAAAATTCTCAGAATTAAACTCTTTTGCTACCTCAAATCTTTTTGGGCCATCCAGAGTAACATATTTACACTTCTCGAAAGCTATATATGAAATGCCATCAGATTCCTCCCAAAATGAAGAAAACGGATATTGATTTATTAACAATTCATAAACTTGAAATAAATCAATACAAGGAATCTCAACACAAATACTTACTAATCCAGAATTTTCAACTTTCTTATCGAAAGAGGAAAATACATCTTTTAAAAAATCTGTTAAGTTTAAATCATTTTTCATTACTTATTGAAAATAACTAAAAATGATGCAATAAAGTAAAAAATGTAACTCAATTTATAAACTACATTCAATAATTATCTAATTTTGCATGTTAATTAAAAATGGACGAAGATAAAAAAAAATTATGGAAAAAAGCAATAAAATGGCCTCTCTATTCTGTTGCCATACTTCCAGTTTTAATAACAGGGGCTTACTTGCTCAATCAATATGAAGAGGTAAAAATTTATAATTTGATTTCATTTACTTTAGCTGCAATTTTGATATTACTTTGGGAAAATCTAACTAATGATTTATACGACGCAGAAACAGGAATCGATGAATTTAAATTCCATTCAATTGTAAATCTAGTAAAAAATAAAAAAATAATTCCATTTATTGCATATACATCTTTAGTTATTGGTTTATTAATAATTTTAATTATTTCAGTATCAACAAGTATAAACATATTTATGTTGGTGGCAGCTTGCTGCTTCTTAGGATATTTATATCAAGGTCCTCCTTTTAGATTGGGCTATCAAGGTTTAGGAGAACCATTATGCTGGCTTGCATTTGGACCTTTTGCTTACTCTGCAGTCTTAATTGCGTTAAATCCGTCTAATATTTACTTCGAAGATATTCCATGGAAAGTTTCTTTATTACTTGGTTCAGGACCTTCCTTGGCAACAACTCTTGTATTATTTTGTTCTCATTTTCATCAAATTTCTGAAGATAAAAAGCATGGGAAAAATTCACCTTTAGTTCGCTTAGGGGCAAAAAAAGGTTCTCAATTTGTGCCTTGGATCATTTTTACAATATATATTTTTCAACTTTTCACAATAGTTTATGGATTTATTCCAGTGTTTTGCATCCTTTATTTGCTTAGTTTTCCTCAAGCAATAAGACTTATAAATTTATTAAAATCTTCTTATGCAAAACCTTCTGCAATAAAAAATTGCAAATTCGTCGCAATAAAATTTCAAACTCTTAATGGAATTGGTTTAATCACAGGATTAATATTTAATTACTTGCTAAATAAATGAACTTAATATTTCAAAAAAAATCTTATAGCTTTAAGTTATTGGCCAAAATAGAAAATTCCAAAACCAATTACCATACAAAATCGGGTTGGATAATTAAATTAATAAGTAATGATAAAAAAATAGGGTTTGGAGAAGTTTCGCCGCTTCATAAAAAAGACTTAAAAAAGTGTGCGAAACAACTAGATATGATCCCTGAGTATATAGAGGAATTTAATTTATCTGAGCAAATAAATATTTTTCACCCATGCATTCAATCTGCAATAAATTCTGCATTAGCTGAGATCAATGGAAAAATAATATTTAAAAAAAACTATTACTTTGATGAAATTGATAAAACAGCTATATTGTTAAATCATGAAAATGTAGTTTCAGATCTAAATGATATAAAAAAAAGACATTGTGATATTGGAAAATCATTAACCTTAAAATGGAAAGTAGCACTAAAAAACAACCATGAGGAAGAAACAAAATTAGAAGAAATTTTAAGCAAAATAGGTAATAATATCAAGTTAAGAATAGATGCTAATGGTTCTTGGGGAAGAGACATAGCTAATAGATGGGCTGATATTTTGAAAGATAATAAAAATATAGATTGGTTAGAACAACCTCTCTGTGTTGATGATATTGATGGACTGACAGAACTAAACAAAAAAATTCCAATAGCCTTAGACGAATCACTTTTAAAATTTCCAACTTTGATTGATGAGTGGAAGGGATGGCAAATTAGAAGGCCTTCTCAAGAAAATAATCCAGTTAAGCTTTTAAGAGAATTAGAAAATAAAAAAGCTTTAATATCTATAAGTACCTCATTTGAAACTGGAATAGGAACAAGATGGCTCCATCATTTATCTTCTCTACAATTACAAGGACCAACGCCAAAAGTTCCTGGTTTAGCAATGAATAAATTCCCTAATTCATTTCTATTTTTAAATGAAGCAAAAAAAATATGGGATCAACTATGAAAAATAAAATTCATACTATTGAAGTTGAAAATAACGAAACTAAATCTGTAGAAAAAATTATTGAAAAAATTAGAGAGAATAAAATTATTTATGTAAAAAACAAATTTTATGAAGACAAAGATGTATTAGATTCAATTACTGAAAATGGGCCAGCAATTATCTTAAACAGTAGTGGTAGTTCTGGAAAACCGAGACAATGTTTTCACCATTTAAATAATCTTAAATTATCTGCAACTACATCAGGTCAATGGCTAATAGAGCAAGGATTTGAATTACAAAACTGCTTAATTTTAAATACTTTACCCCTGAACCATATAAGTGGATTAATGCCAATTTTTAGAAGTCAAACTTGGGGATGTGATTGTATTAATATTTCTCCGAATTTGATAAAAAAAACTCGAGAACTTTTACTTTTCACAATTAAATTTAAAAAAAACAAAAAGCACTTGATTACGTCATTAGTACCTACCCAATTACAAAGACTTTTAGCTCAAAAAGATGGAATTAGTTGGCTAAAAATTTTTGATCTAATTTGGGTAGGTGGAGCTTCAATTTCAGACGAAACTGCAGAAAAATGTATAAAAGAAAAAATAAAATTAGCACCTTGTTACGGCTCAACTGAAACAGCAGCAATGGTTACGAGTTTAAAACCAAAAGAATTCTTAATGGGTTTTAAAAATGTTGGAGAAATACTACCTGATACAAAAATAAGAATTAACGCACAAGGATTAATCGAAATAAAATCATCCAGAATTGGAATCGAAATAATAGATTCTTTAAAAACTGATAATTTCAAAAATAAAAATGGGTGGTGGCAAACAAGTGATTTAGGTGAAATTAAGCAAATCAATAATTCTTACTATTTAAAATTTCTTGGAAGAAGTGATAATGCCTTTAATTCAGGAGGAGAAGTTGTTTTTCCTGAAGTAATTGAATCTAGATTAAATGATTTCATTATGAAAGAAAATATCCCAATTAATAAATTCAATATTTCGAAAGTGTCTAACAAATTATGGGGAAATAAAATTAAAGTAATAGTTGAATTTAGAGAACTTACAAATGATAAAAATATTGAAATTTCTTTAAATTTATTAAAAAATTTTTCTCAAAGTTGGCCTAAACATGAAAAGCCTGAAAAATGGATTGTTAAAAACAAAAATAGCATTACAGAAAAAATAAACTATAAATTTCAAAAATAATAATCAGCATTCTTTTAAATTTGTACTCACATTAGAAGCCTCTATCCATCTTTCTAACTGATCGGGAATTTCTATTTTATTTCTTGAATCAACATCTAAAGAACAGTGTATAATTTTCCCTTCGGCTACTTTATTTCCATTTTTTATAAAAAAGCTATTTACTTGGAACAAATGAGTATTAATTTTATGAGGGGCAATTTTTACTTTTAATAAATCTCCAATTTTTATAGGCGCATGAAAGTTTGCTTCACAATTTACTATTGGAAAAATAATTTGACTTTTACGTGTAGAAAAATCTGGAAAAATATCATGACAAGGGATCCCATAGATTTCAATACTTTCTTCCCAAGCTTCATGCGACCATTTTAATAAGTTATGAAAATGAATTACACCTGCAGAATCACAATCACCAAACCTTACCTTCTTCTGCAATATTAACCAGTCAGAGGGTTTCATTTAAAGAAATTATCTATCAACAGATCCCATAATGACATCTATTGAACCAAGGATTGCCATAATATCAGCGATTTTGGCACCCTTAAGAATATGAGGCAATATTTGCAGATTATTTAAATCAGCCGCTCTGATTTTAAATCTCCATGGGGTAACTTCATTATTTCCTTGAATAAATACACCTATTTCTCCTTTGCCAGACTCTAATCTTGTATATAATTCTCCGTTAGGAATTTTAAAAGTTGGAGCAACCTTCTTAGCTACATATTGATAGTCGATACCAAATATTTCACTTTTCTTATCTTCAGTCGACATTCTTTGAGCTTCTAAATTTTCTGTTGGACCTCCTGGAATCATTTTGCAGGCTTGGCGAATGATGCTTAGTGATTGTCTCATCTCTTCAACTCTTACTCGATATCTCGCATAACAATCTCCTTCTTTTTCCGAAGCAATCTGCCAATCAAAATCGTCATAACATTCATAACTATCCACTTTCCTTAAATCCCAGGAAACTCCAGAAGCTCTAAGCATTGGCCCAGATAAAGACCAATTAATTGCCTGATCTCTTTGTATTGTCCCTAGACCTTCAATTCTTTTTCTGAAAATTGGATTATTTGTAATTAATTTTTCGTATTCATCTATCTTAGGACCAAACCAATCGCAAAAGTCTATACATTTTTCTAACCATCCGTATGGGAGATCACATGCGACACCGCCTATCCTAAAGAAATTATTATTTATTAGCCTTTGTCCAGTAGCAGCTTCCCAGAGATCATAGATCATCTCTCTTTCTCTAAAAATGTAGAAAAATGGAGTTTGAGCTCCTACGTCTGCTAAAAAGGGACCAAGCCATAAAAGATGATTAGCAATACGATTAAGTTCGAGCATAAGAACTCTGATGTAACTAGCTCTTTTGGGAACTGGAATATTAGCTAATCTTTCAGGAGCATTTACTACAATAGCTTCATAAAACATTCCTGCTGCATAATCCATTCTGCTTACATAAGGGACATACATTACATTTGTTCTATTTTCAGCTATCTTTTCCATTCCTCTATGTAAATATCCAATTACTGGCTCACAATCAATGACATTCTCACCATCAAGAGTTACAACTAACCTTAAAACCCCATGCATTGAGGGATGATGAGGGCCAAAATTGACCACCATTGGTTCTGTTCTAGTCTCTAGCTGAGCCATTCGAAATTTAACTTCTAAACAAATCTTAGTCGAAAGTTATGCAAACTGACCTATCTGATTCATCTTTTTTCAATCATCAATCAGTTATGACAGATGAGATTATAGCCTCATTAGAGCATTACCCACTTGTACATAACAATCAAATTAAGGGAATAGACGCAACTTTAGGCGGAGGCGGGCACTCTTATCATTTATTGAGAAAATATTCGGATTTAAATATAATTGGACTTGATCAAGATCCATTCGCAAGAAAATCAGCATTAAAAAAACTTGATGAGTTTAAAAGTAGGATTGATATAAGGGCTTCAAATTTTGCTGATTTTGTACCAAAAGAAAAAGTTTCTTTTGTGATTGCAGATCTTGGAGTAAATAGTAACCAACTTGATGACCCTAAAAGAGGATTTAGTTTCCAAAAAGATGGTCCGCTTGATATGCGCATGAATCCTTTGCTTGATGTTGATGCAGAGAAATTAATTGAGGTTTTAAATGAAAAAGATCTAGCCAACCTAATCTATAAATATGGAGATGAGAGATTATCAAGAAAGATTGCTAGGAAAATAAAATTGGATTTGAAGGAAAATGGAAAATATTCTGGGACAAAAGAGTTAGCTTACTCAATTGCAGGCTGCTTCCCACCAAAGCAAAGATATAAAAAAATACATCCAGCAACAAGAACATTTCAAGCACTAAGAATTGCTGTTAATAAAGAAATTGAAGTATTAGAAAAATTTTTGCAAGTTGTACCAGAATGGCTTTTGCCAGGGGGTATTATTTCTGTTATTAGTTTTCATTCTCTTGAGGATAGGTTAGTTAAAAGTTGTTTTAAGAATGATCAAAGACTAAAAAACCTGACAAAAAAGCCAATAACTCCTTCAGAACAAGAAGTCGAACTTAATAAAAGAGCTAGAAGTGGAAAATTAAGAATTGCTCAATTAAATTAAAAGCCAATAATTTCTATCGTAATGATCTGATTGTATTTGTAAGAATATTAATTGCTTGTTTTATATCTTTTGAATTAGTACTTAATCCAATACTTAACCTTATTGAAGATTCTGCTTCTTTAAGAGATCTACCTAAGGCTAGTAAAACATGAGATGGTTCACCATTACTACATGCAGATCCAGTAGAACAAATTATTTTAGATTTTAAAAGTTTATGAAACTTTGCTCCATTTAAGTCCAATACAGTCAAATTTAAATTGTGAGGTAATCTTTTTTCTATGGAGCCATTAATTAATAAACCAGAATTATTTTGTAACAACCCCTCCAAAAGGTTATTTCTATAAAAAAGTAATTTCTCAGCATTATTTTTTTGATTAAGAACTGCTATCTCTATTGCTTTAGCAAAGCCAACTACTAAAGGAAGAGGTAATGTGCCAGACCTAAGACCATATTCCTGACCTCCTCCAACAATTAAAGGCTCAAGATTAATGTATTCATCAATCAAAAGAAGTCCTATCCCTTTAGGGCCGTATATTTTGTGAGAACTCATCGTTATCATGTTTACATCTGATAAAAGATTGTCTAAAGCCATATAACCTAAACATTGTGCAAAATCAGAGTGAAATGTTATTCCTCTCGATTTACATATCTTTGAAATATTTTCTATGGGCTGAATAACTCCTATTTCGTTATTTGCCAACATGACACTAACCAGAAATGTATCTTCTCTTATTTTTTTTTTGAATTGTTCTTCTGAAATTAAGCCATCTTTCTCAGGATTAATTTCTGTAACCATAAATCCCTCTTTTTTTAGTTGGTTTAAGGGCTCTAAAACAGCTTTATGCTCGGTTTTTAAGGTAATAATATGTCCATAATTGCCTGTTTTTTTATAGAAATTTCTAGCAAAACCTAATAAGGCTAAGTTATTAGATTCAGTTGCCCCACTTGTAAAAATAACTTTTTTATTCTTAAGAAATAAATTTTGTTCTATTTTTTCTCTTGATGCTTCCAATATAGCGCTTGCGTTAATCCCCGCCAAATTAGATTTATTTGCAGGGTTAGAAAATATCTCACTCCAAAAAGGTTTCATAGAATCAACGACATCTTTAGAGCAAGGAGTCGAAGATTGATAGTCTAGTAGTATGGGAGTTGATAGCATTATGTTTAGTATATAAAATTCTGTTTATTACTAGAAAATCAAATTAAAGAATTAAAAAAATGAATGAAATTAATCAAATAAATAATGAACCGGTAAGAAAATCAAGAATTTTATTAGTTGATGATGAGCCTGGTTTAAGAACAGCTGTTAAAACATTTCTTGAAGATGAAGGCTTTGAAATATTTATTGCAGTTGATGGAGAAGATGGTTGGGAAAAAGCTCAAACAGTCTTCCCCGATTTGATAATTAGCGATGTTATGATGCCTCGAGCCAACGGTTATGCTTTATTAGAAAAAATTAGAGAGGATGAAAAATTAGGAGGAACTCCAGTAATTTTTCTAACTGCAAAAGGAATGACCCTAGACAGAACAGAAGGTTATCTTGCAGGAGTTGATGATTATATTTCCAAACCTTTCGATCCCGATGAATTAGCTGCGAGAGTCAAAAATGTAATCAACAGACAAGAACGATTATTAAAAGAAGCGGCACGATTCGCAGATATTGACGTAAGCAAAATGGCAAAACAAATTACTGAAATAAAATCTATGCTCTCAGACCAAAACCAGACTAATCCAGAAAATAAAATAAATCTTCCTAGTTTCACTCCTAGAGAAGCAAGTGTGCTTCAACTAGTAGCAGAGGGACTGATGAATAAAGAAATTGCAAGACAGCTTGAAACATCTATTAGAAATGTTGAGAAATATGTAAGTAGACTTTTTATCAAAACAGGTACATCAAGCCGAACAGAATTAGTTCGTTATGCACTTGAAAATCATTTAGTAAAATAAATTATTTAATTTTTTCGAATTCAATTAGTTTTGAAAAATAAAAAGGAGCTTGATTTAATTTCTTTTTAACAACTTTAAATCCTCTTTCTTTGGCAGCATTAATAATACCCTTTTCTTTCAATGTATAAGCTCTTGTAGTTTTACTTGGCCCAGGAAATAATTTTCCAATATTTTTTAGAATAGCAAGAACTGGGGTATAAGGAGCAAAGCTAACGATTAGTTTTTCTTTGCTTAAATCGCATAGATGTTGGACCATTTCTTCTGCGACCGGCTGAGGATAATGAATAAATACATCCAAACAAACTACAACATCAAATAAACCTTTTAATTTTTCCAGATCGCAGATTTCATATTTTATTTTACCTTGATTCAAACCTAATTCATGAATGCGTTTTTTTGTTTCTTTAATCATTTCAGAAGAAATATCGCTCATCTGTAGTTCTTTTATACCGAGTTTTAGTAAAGGTATGGAAAGACTTCCTACACCACAGCCTGCATCACAATAACTTTTTTTTGTTAGTTCAGGATAATTTTTGATGTATGAGATTACATCATCTACAGTTTTTTGATGTCCTTTCCTAATATTTTTCTGAACTGTATTAATTTCATCAGATTTGCTATAAATTTTATTCCATCTCTCAAAGCCAGTTCCATTAAAATACTCCCTGACTTCACTTTTTTCGATAATCTTATTTGACGTCATAATATTCTATGAAAATTTATTCTTTTCATACTAACTAACTGGCACCAAATTAATTGCGCGCCATTATAGGAAAGAATTGATTTGTTATTTTGTCAGAATTGAATTCTAAAGAAATTTATAAAATTGCTGTCGTAATGGGTAGTGATTCAGATCTAAATACATTGAAACCAGCCATTGATATTTTAAGAGAATTTAGAATAAAAACTGAAGTTTGTATACTTTCTGCTCATCGAACACCTATTGAAATGATGGAATATGCAAAAAATGCAGAATCAGAAAACATAAAAGTAATAATTGCCGGTGCTGGGGGTGCTGCTCATCTTCCAGGAATGCTGGCATCCATAACTTGCATTCCTGTAATTGGAGTACCAGTAGAGAGTAAGACACTGAAGGGAATTGACTCTCTTTTATCAATCGTTCAAATGCCCTCTGGAATTCCAGTTGCAACAGTTGCAATTAATGGAGGACAGAATGCTGGATTATTGGCAATAGGGATGGTCAGTTTATTTGATGAATCCATAAAAAAAAATTTAAAAGAATTCCGAGAAAATCTACATACACAGGTAAGAAATAAAAATAATAAGTTATCAACTATTGGACCTGACAATTATCTTCAAAATAAATGAACTAATATTTTTCTATTAGGCCTTGTTAAGAAAGTTTTCTTTTTTGAGGTAGTTAATAACTTTTCTAACGGAATAATTTAAATCTAACGAACCTGTATCAACAACAATTTCAGGATTATGAGGAGCTTCATATGGACTAGAAATCCCTGTAAATTCCTTAATTTCACCCGAACGAGCTTTCTTATAAAGACCTTTAGTATCCCTATTTTCACAAACTGTGATATCAGCAGAACAATAAACTTCAATAAAATCCTTAGATCCAATAATTTTTCTCACCTTATCTCTATCGCTAATAAATGGCGAAACGAATGCCGTAATAGTTATTATCCCAGCATTCATAAATAAATTCGCAACTTCTCCAATTCTTCTTATATTTTCTTCTCTATCTTCATCCGAGAAACCAAGATCTTTACATAAACCGTGCCTAATATTATCTCCATCCAACACATAAGTCGAAAAACCATCTAAGTGTAAAACTTCATTTAAGGCGTTGGCCAAAGTACTTTTACCAGAACCAGATAAACCTGTAAACCAGATAACCATACCTTTATGACCTCTCATTTTCTCTAACTTTTCTCTATCAATTGTTAAATTGTGCCACTTTATATTGGTTGACTTTGTTTGATCTTGTTCTTTCATTGTTTGCATCATCAAAATTAAAAACCTATCTTAACCCTTGCTTCATAAATTATGAAATCCCTCTTTACGAAGAAACTCAATTGATTTCGATACCATATCGCCCTGTAACTGGATATTGCTATCAATTAATGTTCCTCCAGTCCCACAAAAAACTTTAATTTTTTTTAGTAATTCTTTTAATAAGATTTCATCCTCAGTACCTAAACCTCTAATTAAAGTTATAGTCTTGCCCTTTTTACCTTTTTTTTGTTTTGAAATGTTTATTCTTGATCTTTTATTGAAAGTATCTATCTTAGCTGTTTCTTCAGATTTTTTTTCTTGATTATCAAATTCAATCCAATTCTTTTTTCCCATTATTTTCAATATAATCTATAGTTAGTTAATACTTATTGTATAGAAAAAGTGGTAAGTACATTTTCTCGCAAAGATCAAAACTATAAAAATGACGATTTAAATCAACCCTCCAAAGAGGGAAGATTTGGGAAATATGGTGGCCAATATGTTCCTGAAACGCTAATGCCTGCTCTTTTTGAGCTTGAAAAAGCTGCGTCTAATGCATGGAAAGATAAACTTTTTGTAGAAGAATTAAATCATCTACTAAAGACTTATGTAGGAAGAGAAACACCACTTTATGAAGCCAAAAGACTTACTGAACATTACAAAACCAAACAAGCAACTCCTAGAATATGGCTTAAAAGAGAAGATTTAAATCATACTGGTGCTCACAAAATTAATAATGCCCTTGGACAAGCTTTATTAGCAATAAGAATGGGCAAAAAAAGAATAATTGCAGAAACTGGAGCCGGTCAACATGGAGTTGCTACTGCAACTGTTTGTGCGAGATTTGGCTTGAAATGTATTATCTACATGGGTGCTGAAGACATAAAAAGACAATCCCTTAACGTTTTCAGAATGAAACTTCTAGGAGCTGAAGTTAAAGTTGTAAATTCTGGAACTGCAACACTTAAGGATGCTACTAGTGAAGCCATTAGAGATTGGGTTTCTAATGTCGAAACCACACACTACATTTTAGGATCTGTTGCCGGCCCACACCCTTTCCCAAAGATTGTGCGAGATTTTCATGCAGTTATAGGTGAAGAAACTAAAAAACAATGTTTGGAATCATTTGGATCTTTTCCCGATATTTTGCTTGCTTGTGTAGGCGGGGGATCAAATGCAATGGGGCTTTTCCATCCTTTTGTTAAAGAAACTTCTGTGCGTCTTATTGGAGTTGAAGCTGCAGGAAGCGGAGTTGATACTGATAAACATGCTGCCACTATCACTAGAGGGTCAATTGGAATTTTGCATGGATCAATGAGTCTTCTCTTACAAGATGATAATGGTCAAGTACAAGAAGCTCACTCAATAAGTGCAGGTTTAGATTATCCTGGAGTAGGTCCTGAACATAGCCATTTAAAAGATATAGGTAGAGCAGAATATGGATCAGTAACAGATCAAGAAGCTTTAGATGCCTTAAGACTTGTTAGTGAACTAGAAGGAATCATACCTGCACTTGAAACTTCCCATGCCTTTGCTTGGTTAGATAAATTATGCCCTACTCTTGAAAAAGATACTCATATAGTTATCAATTGCTCTGGCAGAGGCGACAAAGATGTTAATACTGTTGCATCTTCATTAGATATTTAATCAATACCTTGGTATTGATGGGTCAATATATCTACTCCATCCATCAATACCCTCCTCCAAATTCCATATTTCGCTCACAATATTATTATCCAAGCACCATTGAGAAAAGTTATAACTTCTTATTCCTGCATGACAGGTAACTACAATTTCTCTATCTAATAAACCAGCAAATATTTCTTCAACATATTCAGATGTAACTTTACTAATTGGTATATGTAAAAATTCTTTTGAGAAACGAGCCAGTTCAAGCTCTGACTGCTCTCTTACATCAATCAAGACTGGATCTTCTTTCTCAGAATTAAACCAATCATTTAGACTAGAAGCATTTATAGATTTTGGATAACTTCCCAATTTATAGTATAAATTATGTGTTATTTACAATTTAATAAATTAAGTTGCAGTAGGAAGTTTATTGTTAAAAATAAAAATAAACATTGATAATGAAACTTAGAGTAGTAGCAATAATCCTATTATTATCTTTATTACTCTTTTTTGGTTTTAAAAAAGTTTCTACTAATAAAAATAAAGAACAAAGTACAAATATTGAGCAACTAAATATCTTAAAATATGCGCCTGAAAACAATAAATTATTATTTATTTCAAATTTAGATAGTGTTAATATCGTTAATAATAAAGAAAAGGATAAAAATCCAACAAATAAAGATAACTTTTTTTTAATAAAAGACTCTATATTAGATTACTTAGGAATAGATCTAGGCAACAATAAATTAGAAGATATCTATAATAATGAACTTATAATCTCAACTTTTGAAAATAATAAAAAGCTTAAAGATGATATTTTGATTGTTTTTAAAATAAAGCCAGAAAAAACAATAGATGATTTATTAAATTTGCCTAATAAAATAGATCAGATTGATGAGATAATTTCAATTAATAGAGAAAACAAAATAAATTTTCTTAACTATATATACCGAACCGACGATAATTATATAATTGCTTCATCAGATAAAAAATTAATCAAAAATAGTATTAACTCTAGTGAAAATTTTAACAAAAAAAAATTTCAATATGAGGGAGAACTTGTTGGACTGAACAATGAAAAAAATATATTATTCACAAATAAATTTTTGGAAAGTAAATTTTTTAATAAAGAAATTTTTCCTGAGAATAATGGGGATAAAATTGCTACAATTTTTGACTTTAAAAATAAGCAACTAACTTTAAAATCATATTTACTAAATAATAAAAAAAATATTGATATTCTTACTTACGAAAAGTTAATGAATAAAGAGAATAGTAATGAAGATAATCCTGAAAATTTAATTTTTTGTGATACGAAAAATTTTGACAAACATCTTAATCCCTTAATAAATGATTTTCAACTCAGTTTTTTTGAAGAGTTTAATCAAAATAATAATCAAAACATTTTAATTCTCAATTCAAATAAAGATTGGCTTATTACATTTGAAAAAAATAATGAAGATCAATTTGATTTAAGTGCTTTGAAAAAGCTAAAAGATTTCAACAAATATACTTTGAAACAAAATGAAGATATTTATTCGATATATTCAAAAGATATTCTTGAAGAAAAAGACGATGTTATAAAACAATTAACTTTTGAAAATATCTATTCAATAGAGTCAGAAGATTTACAAATCATAAGTAATAATTTAATTGATGGTAAAGAATTTGAGGAAATATCAAAAAAATTTTTTAACCTAAAAAGTAATAAAGATAAATCTGCTTTTCTTTATTCAAAAGTTGATATCAAAGATGGTAATTCTAATAAAATTGAATATTTTTCTAATTTGCAGGACCTTAATTTTCTCATTAAAAATATTTTAAAAATATCAAATGAAGAATCACTAGAAATCATAAGTCAGTCTATTCCTGAAAAAAATCCAATTATTTACAGAGAAACAATATTAAATATTCTTTAAATTAAATTTATTCAAACAAGCTTCAAAAACAACATTTTAATTTTTTGCGAAGTTAATATCTTGTGGTTAATTAAAAATTATTTGACTATCTTTAATCTATAAGTATTTGATATTGAATTAAGCAATTGGATAGTAACAAACTAATTTTAAAACCAGGATTAGAGGGTGTCCCAGTTACTAATTCATCCATATGTGATATTGACGGCAACAAAGGTAAATTATTGTACAGAGGCTATTCCATTGAGGAACTATCCAAAAAAAGCAGTTTTTTAGAAACCGCTTACCTATTGATTTGGGGTGAATTGCCCACAGCTATTCAACTAAGAGATTTCGAACAAGAAGTTCAGATGCATCGAAGGTTAAGTTTTAGAGTTAGAGATATGATGAAATGTTTCCCTGCAACTGGTCATCCTATGGATGCTCTTCAATCTAGTGCAGCTTCTTTGGGGCTCTTCTATTCGCGTAGAGCAATAGATGATCCTAATTACATCTATAACGCAGTCATAAGACTAATAGCAAAAATACCCACAATGATTGCAGCGTTCCAACTTATTAGAAAAGGACAAGACCCAATTCAACCTAGAGATGATCTAACTTACTCATCAAATTTTCTTTACATGTTGACTGAAAAAGAACAAGATCCTATAGCCGCAAAAGTTTTTGATAGGTGCTTAATTCTACATGCCGAACATAGTTTAAACGCAAGTACATTTAGCGCTAGAGTGACTGCAAGTACTCTTACAGATCCGTATGCTGTCATTGCCTCTGCAGTAGGAACCTTGGCTGGCCCATTGCATGGAGGAGCAAACGAGGATGTGATTGCGATGTTAGAAGAGATTAAAACCCCAGAAAATGCTGGGTCTTTTTTAGATAATGCAATAAAAAATAAAAGTAAAATAATGGGCTTTGGCCACAGAGAATATAAAGTCAAAGATCCTAGAGCAATAATTCTTCAAAAACTTGCAGAAGAACTTTTTATTAGATTTGGAGCAGATGAAATGTATGAAGTTGCTAAATCACTTGAGGCAGAAGCAATTCCAAGACTTGGACCTAAGGGTATATTCCCTAACGTGGATTTTTATTCTGGCCTTGTTTATAGAAAACTTGGTATTCCTCGTGATTTATTTACTCCAATTTTTGCCATATCTAGAGTGGCTGGTTGGTTAGCTCATTGGAGAGAGCAACTTGGAGCAAATAGAATTTTCAGACCATCGCAAATCTATACAGGTTCAGCACCAAGAGATTGGATCAGCTTAGAAAGTAGAGAATAATATTTGCAGCTTTTCATAAAAAACACACATATTGTTTGTGAAGAGTTAATCTATTAAGTAAATAACATAAAAATTTTGGAATACGGATTAGATCTCGAATATAGTTTTAATGAATTCTTAAAAGGTTTTGGCCTTTCTAGCGAAATCGCTCATATAATATGGCTCCCTCTTCCTATGCTTTTGGTTTTGGTAGCGGCAGTTGTTGGCGTTTTAGTAACAGTTTGGCTTGAAAGAAAAATATCTGCTGCTGCTCAACAAAGAATAGGTCCAGAATATGCTGGAGCGCTCGGCGTCCTCCAACCAATTGCAGATGGTCTTAAGTTACTTGTCAAAGAAGATATTATTCCTGCCAAAGCGGATGGGATTCTTTTCACTGCAGGACCAATATTAGTTCTTGTCCCAGTGATTCTGTCCTGGCTAATTGTTCCTTTTGGACAAAACCTTTTAATAAGTAACGTTGGCATTGGAATTTTCCTATGGATTGCTTTAAGCAGTATTCAGCCAATTGGCCTTCTTATGAGCGGATACGCATCAAATAATAAGTATTCTTTATTAGGAGGTTTAAGAGCAGCGGCTCAATCAATAAGTTATGAAATTCCTTTAGCTTTATCTGTACTGGCTATCGTACTAATGACAAATTCTTTAAGTACTGTTGACATTGTCAACCAACAAAGTGGTGCTGGAATCCTAAGTTGGAATATATGGAGACAACCAGTTGGTTTTATAGTCTTTTGGATTTGTGCTCTTGCAGAATGTGAGAGACTTCCGTTTGACTTACCTGAAGCTGAAGAAGAATTAGTTGCGGGATATCAAACTGAATATGCAGGGATGAAATTCGCATTGTTCTACCTAGGTAGTTACATTAATTTAATTCTTTCCGCTTTATTAGTATCAATACTTTATTTGGGAGGATGGGGTTTTCCTATTCCAGTTGAATTAATAGCTAAGTTTCTTAATTTACCTATTAATGCACCCTTTATTCAGGTTTTCACTGCATCAATAGGAATTGTAATGACTGTACTAAAAGCATATCTTTTAGTTTTTATTGCAATATTATTACGTTGGACAACTCCTAGAGTAAGAATTGATCAACTCTTAGATCTAGGATGGAAGTTTCTTCTGCCAATTTCTCTTGCTAATCTTTTGATAACAGCAGGATTAAAACTTGCTTTTCCGCAATTCTTCGGTGGTTAAATTTAAGTAAAAATACTTAAATTAAAAATTATTCCACTAAAATAAAATAACCAAGTAAATTCTTCGAAATGAACAATTTCCTTCAACAAATAAATAGCTATATCAAAGAAGCATTTAATGCTGGCAAATATTTATACAATGGCATATCGGTAACTTTTGATCATCTTCGAAGAAGACCAGTTACTGTTCAATATCCATATGAAAAATTAATTCCTTCTGAAAGATATAGAGGAAGGATACATTATGAATTTGATAAATGTATTGCTTGTGAAGTTTGTGTGAGAGTATGTCCCATAAATCTCCCAGTAGTTGATTGGGTAATGAATAAAGAAACCAAAAAAAAGGAACTTAGAAATTATTCAATAGATTTTGGAGTTTGTATTTTTTGCGGAAATTGTGTTGAATATTGCCCAACTAATTGTCTGTCAATGACCGAAGAATATGAATTAGCCACTTTTGACAGGCACAATTTAAATTTCGATAATGTCGCACTTGGCAGACTACCCACAAATGTCACAACAGATCCTTCAGTTAAACCTCTAAGAGAACTTGCCTATCTTCCTAAAGGTGTCATGGACCCTCATGAAATCCCAGCTTCAGATGCAAGAGTTGGTAAATTACCGGAAGAAGTTTATGATTGGATGAGGCCTGAATCCAATGAAAATAAAGATAAAGTTTCTAATCCAAACAATTAATTCACATTAATTTATGTCCATTGCCATAACAACACAATTTATTTGTTTTACAGTTCTATCTTTAGTTGTCATTATTGGAGCACTTGGTGTTGTGTTGCTCGAAAGTATCGTTTATTCAGCATTTCTGCTTGGTGGAGTTTTCATGAGTGTTGCAGGATTATATCTTCTATTAAATGCAAGTTTTGTTGCTGCAGCTCAAGTTTTAGTTTATGTGGGTGCAGTGAATGTATTAATAATTTTTGCAATAATGCTAGTCAACAAAAAAGAAGATTTAAAGCCTATTAATGACATTAAATCGAGAAGAATTATATCAACATCGATATGTTTAACCCTTCTAAGCCTCTTAATAAGAGTTGACTTGACCAATGTATGGAGCTTATCAAGTCCTCAAAACTCTATTGGAGAAGAATCAACTATTAGGATTGGTGAACATCTTTTTAGTGATTATTTACTCCCATTTGAAGTAGCTTCAGTCTTACTTTTAATGGCAATGATTGGGGCTATTGTTTTAGCTAGAAGAGATGTAATGAGCAAAGATATTTCGACAGGACTACCTGTTGATCAAGAGTTAATTGAAAAATCATCAGAACCATTACTTACAAATAAAAATTAACCTTTTGTATTTCTTATTATGAATTTAGAATCAATTCCTCTTCAAGCTTTTTTAATAGTTTCTTCAGCACTATTTTGCATTGGTATTTGGGGATTATTAAATAGCAGAAATGCAGTCAGAGTTCTTATGAGCATTGAATTAATGCTCAATGCGGTAAATATAAACTTGATGGCGTTTTCTTCCTATATTGATAATAATTTAATTCAAGGACAAGTTTTTACAATTTTTGTGATTACTGTTGCTGCCGCAGAAGCAGCCGTTGGATTAGCTATATTGTTATCTCTTTATAGAAATAGGGTGACTGTCGATATGGAAAGTTTTAATTTATTAAAATGGTAAAAGCATTAAATGAAACTTTCATTAGTGCTTATTGTATATCGTTCAGATAGTTCTATAGCTCAAGAGGCTTCAAAATTCTGTGAAGAAGTTCTTAAAGCAAAAAATATTAAATCAAACAGAATTGAAAGTAATTTTCATAAAGATGAAATTGAAAAATATTTTTCTAATTCAGAATCACAACCAAATATTGGCTTAGTTCTTGGTGGAGATGGAACCTTCCTGAAATGTGCAAATGCATTAGCTGATTATGATATTCCTTTATTGAGTATTAATATTGGAGGTAATTTAGGGTTTCTTACTCAAGAGAAAGAATTTTTATTTGACAAATCTTTTATTGAAATCCTTGAAAATGAAGAATATTTAATTGACTTTCGTAATAGATTAAATTGTAATGTTTGTATTGAGGGGACAAGTTCTGAGAAAAAAATCATAAAAAGCTATAACGCCTTAAATGATTTTTATTTTAAGTCTGTTGAAGAAGATATTTCTCCGACTAACCAAATACAAATTGAAATAGATAATGAGAAGGTAAATGAATATAAAGGTGATGGATTGATTGTATCTACAACAACGGGTTCAACAGCCTACTCAATGGCTGCAGGAGGTCCAATAGTACATCCTAGTATAGATGGAATGATTATTAACCCTATATGCCCAATGAGTTTGGCTAGTAGACCAATCGTCATACCTAATACAAGTAAGGTAATCGTTAAGCCAGTAAAAAAAAGTAAAGGGGAAATTAAATTATGGACTGACGGTTCAAAATGTATGACCATTAAGGAAAATTATTATTGTGAGATCAAAAAAGGGAAATCACCCTGCAAAATAATAAAGTTTAAAAAAAGCACAAGTTACTATAATACCTTAATAAAAAAACTAGATTGGAAAGGCGATTTGTCTCCAAAAAATTTTAAAAATTAAATGGCCTTTGAGATAGAAAGAAGATTCCTTATAAAAAATGATAATTGGAAAGAATTCATAAATAAAAAAGTTTATATTGAACAAGGCTATTTTTCAAAAAGTTTAGATGGTTGGATTATTAGGGTAAGACTTATAGGCAAAAACTCTAAAATTACACTTAAAAAACATATCAAGGGTTTTACCAACTTTGAATTTGAATACTCCATTCCACGAAGCGATGCTGAAACAATTATGTCAAATCTTTCAAACACAATTAAAAAAGATAGATACTTTCTAGAAATTGAAAAAAAATTTTGGATTATAGATTGCTTTAAAGAAAATAATTATCCACTTGAAATTGCAGAAATTGAACTTTCTAATGAAGAAGAAGATTTTTTTCTCCCATCTTTCATTTCAAAAGAAATTACTGGGCTGACCCATTACTCCAATTTCAGTCTCGCTAACAATCCTTTTTCAAAGTGGGAAGAAGACTATTGAACAACTTTCAAGAGCAACTAGTCAAAGTAGCCACTCATCCTTTATATTTTCTTTATATTTATCAATGAAATTTTTATTTACTTCAGATGTATGGTCTTTACGACAAAGAAGGTATATTGAGATTTGTTGATTCAGACAAGGATGCATGCATTGCATATGCTGAACTCTTCGACTTAGGATCTACAAATTATTGTCTAATGGATTTGGCTAATGATACAAAAAAAGTAAAAGGTGGTAATACTAATCTTGATCAGAGTCTGGGAGTGTACAACAATTAAATCCATCTCTACAAATCTTTCCATTGTCCATTGCCCAATTCAAAAGTGCGACTCTATTTTTAGATCCAGTTTTTGTAAACATATTACTCACATGGTTATCAACAGTTCTTTTACTAATAGTTAGTTTTACTGCAATTTCTTGATTTGTAAGCCCGTCAGCTACAAGATCAATGATTTCCATCTCTCTTGCTGAGAGACCCATCATATCAATGTTGTTTACTTCTTCTTCAACCATTTGCATTTAAACAGTTCCTTTTTTATATTAATTAAGTTTAGCAATCTCAGTACACTTGTTAACCAACTAGGAAACAAAAGCAATTGAAATCAAAACTTCAGCAGACTTTAGAAAAAAAATCTAAAGTAATAACGGCAGAATTAATGCCGCCAAGAGGTGGAAGCCCCATAAGATCTCTTAAGATAGCACAACTTTTGAAGGATAAGGTACATGCTGTTAACATTACCGATGGAAGCAGAGCTGTAATGAGAATGTGCAGCTTGGCAATGTCCAAACTATTACTGGAAAATGGGATAGAACCAGTAATGCAAATTTCTTGCAGAGATCGTAATAAAATTGCTTTACAATCAGACATTCTGGGAGCAAATGCTTTAGGAATTAGAAACATCTTATGCATTACCGGTGATTCAGTAAAAGCTGGGGATCAACAAGATGCTAAAGCCGTTCATGAGTTTGAGTCAGTTAGATTGCTTCAACAAATTCAGTCTTTCAATAAAGGAATTGATCCTACTCTAGGAGAACTTTCCGATAAAAAAACATTTATTTTTGCAGGTGCTGCAGCTGATCCTAGTTGCAGAAATAAAAGAAGTTTAGAAAATAGAATGAGAAAGAAAAAAGAGGCTGGAGCTGGATTTATACAAACTCAAATGGTTATGGAAAAAGAAAATTTAATAGAGTTTTGTGAAAAAATTAGCAATCCTCTTGAAATTCCTGTAATAGCAGGTGTATTCCTATTAAAGTCTTACAAAAACGCTCTCTTTATAAACAAATACGTTCCAGGCGCAAATATACCTGAAAGTATCTTAAATCGTCTTAAAGATGCTAAAGACCCATTACAAGAAGGAATTAAAATTGCAGCTGAACAAGCTCATGATTTTTTAAATATCGCAAATGGTGTTCATCTAATGGCCGTAAAAGCAGAGCACTTAATTCCTGAGATTATTGAAAAAGCTGATCTTAGTCTGGAATATTAATCAAATCAGTACCTAATAATTCTGCCATAGCTTTCTGCTGAGGCGATGGCTCAGTCAAATCGGATCTTCTTGAATCTGCTATTAACCAATCTAAAGATGCATCTTGCAAATCAAAATGATCTCCATTTTTCCCAACACAATATTTACCAAACACTAACTTATCCATAAGTCTTACACCTTTACCAATTTTAGAATAATCAAAAATGATTGAGTTATCTATAGTTGCTCCCTCGCAAATGCAACAACTAGGTCCAATCATGGAAGGTCCAATAATAGTCGCTCCATCCTCGATCCTAGTCATGCCTCCTATATAAACCGGCCCGGTAATATTAACCTTTTCCCAGTTAGCCGCTACATTCAAACCGGTAAAAACTCCTGGTTTTATTTCTTTCCCTGGAATTTGTACTTGTCTTACCTTACCTTGCAATACATTTCTAATAGCACTCCAATAATCAGGAACTTTTCCAATATCTACCCATTCAAAATCCATTGGTAATGCAAAAAATGGTAAATCCATTTCAACAAGTTTAGGGAAAAGATCAGCTCCAATATCAAATTTCTCTGCTGAAGGTATGTAATTAAAAATTTCGGGTTCGAAAAGATAAATTCCTGTATTTATAGAGTCACTTAAAGCTTGATCAACTGTTGGCTTTTCCTGAAAAGCCTTTATACGACCATTTTCATCAGAAACTACGACTCCGTAACTTGATACTTGATCTTTAGTTACCTTCTTTGTTATTAAGCTAGCAATAGCTCCTTTCTGCTTATGTTTTTTAACAGCTTGAGTTAAATCTAAATCAACTAAAGCATCACCACACAAAACAACAAAAGTTTCATCAAAGAAATTTTGAAAATCCTGAATTTTTTTTAATCCTCCTGCTGATCCCAAAGCATCACCAATTAATTCTCCATCTTCAATTCTTCCCTCAAAACTATAGGCAATTTCTACTCCAAATCTTTGCCCATCCCTAAAATAATTTTCAATTTCTTCAGCCAGATGTGAAACATTTACCATTATTTCCTTAAAGTTATGTTCTCTTAAAAGTTCCAAGAGAAACTCCATAACAGGTTTTTGCAAAATCGGAATCATAGGTTTGGGAATCACATGCGTAATAGGCTGAACACGTGTACCCTTACCTGCAGCAAGTATCATTGCCTTCATGAATTCAAAACCTCTTTTTAAAGATTATACGTTATTACTAATAAGCTCCTAAACAGCAGAAGGAACGGTCTTGGTTACATCAAGATTCTCTATAGGCAATTGAGCTAAACCTCCTTCAGGAATTATTCTTTTAATCTGAATTGGGCCATATAAGTAGTTAATTTGTTTTATTTCAATTTTGCTTTCAGATGATAAAAATAACAAGGCCCAAAAAACCCCCAAACGATCTTTATCTAAATCATTTTTTTCAACAGTTTGCCATTTCTCAACTAGATATTCAAAATCTGTCCACTGTAATGCTTTTTTCCCACCCATCAATAAATTTACCTAGTGCTTTAGTGGTTTCCGGTAGTTTCTCGCGATGAGCTAACGACTTTACTTGAGAAATTAAAGCTTTATCTGAATATTTTTTATTTCTTTTTCTCTTCATTAGTAAAAGGTCTTGGGTTTCTATAACTTCAGCAATAGACTCTAACTGACTTACCAGTTCTCCCAGAGTTGTTGTACGTTTGAGAATTGGTTGTGCTATTGACCTCCTCCTTAGATATTTTTCAGGATATTTTGGTATATCAAATTCTCGGTCAATCCAATCTTGATCATCAAAGTCAAAATCATCTTCGAAATCGGAAGAATTGTCTTTGAAAACATCAGATTCCAAAACTTGAGCCTTTAAATTAACTAGTACGGAAGCAGCAAAAAAAGCTTCGCTTGTCTCAGATAAATCCTTATGGTAGGAACTTTTGCTATATGATTTGCTGCCGAAAGATTGTGAATATTGCTCTAAAAAACTATCAATTACACTTATCACATCAATATCCCATGGATCAAGATCACCTTTACCTGCGGCGTCTTGTAGAAACTTAATCAACAATCTAGGTCCTAATTGTTGTCTATGAATAGGGTTGTAGTTAGATATTTTTAAATTGGTAATTACTATACATAAGATATACCCTTAATTATTTAATGCCAAACAATGTCGCATTAATTTTAAAAATTATATAGTTGGAGCTTTTAGGATCTCATTTGTTTTAGTTCCTGAAAAAATATTTGTTTTCACAGCACTTTTAACTGCAGTTAAATCTCGATCCACCAAATTATTGATAGATGCAATGTAACTTTCAGTAATTAATCTAGGGTACAAACCTATTCCAATAATCGGTAAAAGTAAACAAGCAATAATATAAACTTCCCTTGGCTCTGCATCTATAAGTTTTCGTTCTTCAATCAATTTAGGATTTTCTTTACCAAAGAAAATTTCTCGTAACATTGAAAGTAGATAAATAGGAGTAAGTATTACACCGATAGCAGCTAAAGAAGCCATCACTACCCTAAACGGAAGTGTATAAACTTCATCAGTAACAAATCCTGTAAATACCATTAATTCGGAAACAAATCCGCTCATACCGGGCAAAGCTAAGGAAGCAAGGGAGCAAGCAGTCCATAGGGCAAACATGATCCTCATTTTTTGTCCAACACCACTCATTTCATCAAGTTTAAGAGTCTTTGTCCTGTCATAGGTGGCACCAACAAGAAAAAATAAACTTGCACCTATTAATCCATGACTAACCATTTGCAGCATAGCTCCACTTGTTCCAAGGCTACTAAAACTCCCTATACCAATAAGAACGAAACCCATATGACTTATCGAACTATATGCAATTTTTCTTTTAAGATTTCTTTGAGCAAAAGAAGTTAATGCAGCATAAATTATATTAACTACCCCTAGAACTATTAATAATGGGGCAAATTGAGCATGAGCAACGGGTAATAATTGTGCATTAAATCTTAAAAGAGCATATCCTCCCATCTTTAATAAAATTCCTGCTAGAAGCATATGAACAGGAGCTGTAGCCTCTCCATGAGCATCTGGAAGCCAAGTATGAAGAGGTACAATTGGTAGTTTCACTCCAAATGCAATTAAAAGCCCGATGTAACATAATATTTGGAATTTTTGACTAAAGTCTTGAGCTGCCAAGTGAGAAAACTCAAAGTTAGGTATTTCTGTACCATAAAAACCCATTGCTAACGCTGCTAAAAGAATGAAGATAGAACTACCAGCTGTATAAATAATGAATTTTGTTGCTGCATATTGTCGATTTTTGCCACCCCATATAGCCAATAATAAATAAACGGGAATTAACTCAAGTTCCCAAGTTAGAAAGAATAAAAGCATATCTTGTACTGCAAAAACAGCGATTTGCCCACCATCCATAACCAATATCAAAAAGAAAAATAACTTTGGTTTGAACTTTACTGGCCATGCAGCAAGAACTGCTAAAGCAGTTATAAAACTAGTTAACAATATTAAAGGCATTGACAAGCCATCAACGCCAACAGACCAAGTAAGACCTAAATCAGGGAGCCAGCTAATATTTTCTTTCAGTTGAACATTTTCATTACTAATATCAAAGCCATTTATATATGAACCTACAGTTATTAAAAAAGTTATTAATGCAATAGACAATGCGAACCATCTCACCTCTTTGCCATCCCCTTTATCCGGGAAAAAAGGTATCACAAATGCACTACCAATTGGAAATAAAATTGAAGCAGATAACCAAGGAAAATTTGACAATCCAGCTCCCAAAGTTCCCAACATTTGTGTCGCAAAATGTGTATAAAAATAAGTACTCAATTTAATAAGAAATTTATCTTAAATAAAGTCTAGAAATTTTCTGTATTTTTTCACCCCAATGGACAGTGAAGACACACAATTGTAATTAAGATACTTGTGGAGATTGAATACCAAATATAGCAACTAGTAGAATTACTCCTCCAAAAACAATAAGCGCATAAAATTGAGCCCTACCAGTCTCAAAATATTTTAGACCTTCTCCACTACCTAAAGTTACAAGTCCAGTAAGATTTACGACGCCATCAACAACCTTAGAATCAACTTCTAAGACTTCTTTAGCAAGTTTTCTACTACCCTTAACAAAAAGTTTTTCATTGATAGCATCTAGATACCATTTATTGGATAAAAACCTGTTGATACTAGGAAACTTTTCAGCAAATAAAACTGATAAATTAATTTTTTTCACAAAATATGCCTGATAAGCAATAATGATTCCAGCTGATGCAATAAGGACTGAAGCTATCGCTAAAGGCAAAAATTCTTTTAATTCGAAAGCTTTTGCAGCAGTCTCTGCTTCTTCCGGATCTAGTAAATTTGCAATTTTGCTATCCCATGGAAGTCCCATAAAACCGATAATTAGAGATGGTACAGCTAGAAATACCAAGGGAAATGTCATTGACCAGGGTGACTCATGAATAGAGCCATGTTCTTCATGCTGTTCTTCATTTTCTTCATCTTGGTTTGTTTTAGAGGCTAATAGAAGCTCTTTTTGCAAATCTTTATTCTCACCTCTAAAATCTCCTTCAAATGTCAAGAAATAAAGCCTAAACATATAAAAAGCAGTCATACCAGCAGTTAGAAGTCCTATAAACCAAAAAGCTGGAAATGATATAAATGCATTTCCTAGGATCTCGTCTTTACTCCAAAAACCTGCCAATGGGGGAATACCACTAATTGCTACGCAACCTATTAAAAATGTTGTTGATGTATATGGCATTTTTTTTCTTAAACCGCCCATTAATCTCATATCTTGAGCTAATACAGGCTGATGGCCAACTACTTCTTCCATAGCATGTATTACTGAACCAGATCCCAAAAAGAGCATTGCTTTAAAGCAAGCATGAGTCACCAAATGAAAAATTCCTGCAACTGGCGCTCCACAACCCATTGCAAGCATCATATACCCAAGCTGAGAGACTGTGCTATAAGCTAAACCTTTTTTTAAATCCATTTGGGTCAAAGCTATAGAGGCTCCTAAAAAACAAGTAATGGTACCAACTAAAGCAATAATGAACTGAATAGAGGGGAATATTGAATACAAAGGTTGAAGTCTTGCTACAAGAAATATGCCTGCAGCAACCATTGTTGCAGCATGGATAAGTGCAGAAATAGGTGTCGGGCCTTCCATCGCATCAGGCAACCACACATGAAGAGGAAACTGAGCAGATTTTGCCATTGGCCCTAAAAAAACTAAAAAACAAAGCAATAAAGCAGCCCAAATAGGTATCGAATTATCAGATATTGATTGAGAAATTCCAGTGGCTATTTCATTAAAATCAAAACTATTTGTTGCCCAAAATAGGCCAAGAATTCCTAGTAATAATCCAAAATCTCCCACTCTATTAACAACAAATGCTTTTTGTGCAGCGTGGGCAGCACCATCCCTGTCATACCAAAAACCAACCAACAAATAAGAACACATTCCAACTAATTCCCAAAAAACATAAATTTCTAATAAATTCGGACTAACTATTAATCCCATCATTGAACTACTAAATAATGCTAAATATGTAAAAAATCTGACATAACCTTTGTCATGCGCCATATAACCATGAGAGTAAATCATCACCAGCAACGTTATAGTCGTTACAAGAGCAAGCATTACACTCCCCAAAGGATCAAGGACAAAACCCATCGGGATTGTAAAATCCCCAGCACTAGCCCATACAAATAATTTTTCTACAGATTGATAACCATTAACTTGTTCAATCAGAGCTTTGTAACTAATTACTGCAGAAATGCCAACAAAAGAGATAAGACCTACAGAAACAATTTCTCTAGAATTATTAATTTTCTTGTTAATACTTATCAGACCTAATCCAGAAAGCACTGCTCCAATAAGTGGGAAAACGGGAATTAACCAGGCAATTTCTGAAGCTTGAGGCATGTTTTAAAAAACTTATATTTAAGATTTTAAACTGTCAATTGAAAAATTCAGACAAAAATGATGAATTAAATGTTTTAACAGCAATATTTATATATTGATGAGACCACCAAAGTACGCCTATTGCAATTAATATGCCAAATTGAGATAACCTAAAAAATTCTTTAATCTTAAATTCTTGCCTCCCCTCAAGTATTGCCATAAAGGGGATTATGGAAGTATTTTTTTTAAAATTTTCAAATTCTTCTCCAAATCTATTTGCTAATCTCTTGTCACCATGCCAGATTGCAAAAAGATGATGCAAAACTAAGCCAATAGAAGTTACTAATGTGAATGATGTACCAATCCATAAAGTATGAGCAAAACACCAAATTATCTGACCAAATGCTTGAGGATGTCTTGTAATTCGCATTATTCCAGTTCCATAGATTCGTACTTTAGGTTTTAAAACCGAAGGAATTTCTAGCAAATTGTAAGTAGCGGGATATAAAAATAAAAAACTTATTGCAGTTAAGAACCAAACGACCATAAAAACAAAATTATTGCCCTGTAAATTCCATAATCTGATTCCGTCATATCTATGAGCCAAAAAATAACTGATCAAGATAATTGCAGATGGCAAACTTAAAAAAACAAAACATAACCGCCATAATCTCGGACCCATAATAGATTCTGCTTTGATTCTTAAAGCAGCTCCCCCACTATGAATAACCGCAAAAATCAAAATCAAAAGTAAGATGATTAGGGAAGTTTTATGTGTCTCCATAAATTTAAAATGTTCAAATAATTTTTGTTCTTAACAAGAATGCTACAAAGCATTAGAATTATAAGAAATTGTAGGCATAATAAATGCCAGAATTACCTTTTACACTCGACCAATTAAGAATATTAAAAGCTATAGCAGCTCAAGGAAGTTTTAAAAAAGCTGCAGATCTCTTATACGTAACCCAACCTGCCGTGAGTTTACAAATACAAAATTTAGAAAAACAACTTGAAATCACAATTTTCGATAGAGGTGGCAGAAAAGCTCTATTGACTGAAGCAGGGAGACTATTACTTGAATATTGTGAACGAATTTTGAATCAATGCGACGAAGCTTGTAAAGCTATTGAAGATTTAAATAGCTTAAAAGGTGGAACTCTTGTTATTGGAGCGAGCCAAACAACGGGTACTTATTTAATGCCGAGAATGATAGGACTATTCAGACAAAAATACCCTGATGTATCGGTTCAACTTCAAGTTCATAGTACGAGAAGAACTGGTTGGAGTGTCGCCAATGGACAAATTGACTTAGCCATTATTGGCGGACAATTACCTGGAGATTTGGAAAATTTGCTACAAGTAATTCCATATGCCACTGATGAATTGGCATTAGTTTTACCATCTAAACATCCACTTTCGACTAAAAAAGAGCTTCTAAAAGAAGACTTATACAAATTAAATTTTGTAACATTAGACTCACAATCTACAACAAGAAAAGTTGTTGACAAACTTCTCCAAGATTCTGGGCTTGATATTCAAAGATTAAAAATTGAGATGGAACTTAACTCTCTTGAAGCAATCAAGAATGCGGTTCAATCAGGTTTAGGTGCTTCCTTTTTGCCTGTTGTTTCTATTGAAAGAGAATTATCGGCTGGAACAATCCACAAAGCATTCATTTCTGATTTAGAGGTTAAAAGAGAACTTAAATTAATTACTAATCCATCAAGATATACTTCAAGAGCATCAGAAGTATTTAAGAAAAACATTCTTCCGCAATTTGCTAGTTTAGAAAGTCCTTTGAGGTATTTATAATTTTGATCAAAACTGAATTGCTTCTTTGTTAATACCTACCCCGCCGTCTTCTGCTTGTCCATCCCCTTTTATTATAAATTTATTTTCATTTACATCAGTCTGATAAACACACTTAACTATTGGCTTATCTCTTATAGAACCAATATAAGCAAAAGTATTCATCCTTTGCTTACATTCTCTTACATCTTCATTACTAATTGCGCCCTGTTTTTGTAACACTGTCCAATTCTCTCTTCTAATCACACATCCCGGCTGAAGAGCTGGTTGCGTTACAAAACTAGTAGATGGATTTAGAGTCGTATACATTTCAACATCAATTACAAAAGCACTAGCTCCCCATTGTCTGCAAAATTCAGGGTCTGGAACAGCCATATCTAATTGTTGTTGACTTGCTATATTTCCCTGCCCGCCATCAGTTGTACTTGTAATAGCACTCCCGATACCAACTCCTAAAATTAAAACTCCAGCAAGTACAGCAATGGTTCCTGTACTAAAGTTGATCTTTTGTTCAGAAGAAGCAGGCAATCTATTGCTTCTTTGACCATACTGTTCCATGTCCCTTGGATTTGGAGGATAATAACTTCTATTTGAGCCTCTTCTTGGCCTTCTGTTTGATGGTGGTCTATTCACAGTACTTCATTAGTCTTTGGTAAACCCATTGAATAATTCATTACCCTACAATCAGGGTTATAACTAAGCTGACCGTTTTGAAGCAAAAATTTAATTAAACATTCGATTTCTGATCCTATTTTTCGAAGTTCATAATCATCTAAATCCTTTCCTGCTCTCTCTTTTATTAATTCATTGAATTTTTCATTTATTTTGTTCAGAGAATCTTGGTTCCAAATAAATTCGTTATCGGGATCTAAATCAAGAGTTAGTTTATTGGGATGAAACTTTAATTCTTCATCTACCACTTCGGCAGTAAAAATTCTTACATGCCTAGTAGTCGATTTTAAAAGCATTTTTTCCATAATTTTACGAAATAATCAACGAAAAAAACTATTATGTTCTAACTTTAATGTAGCTTATTAGTAAGTGTTAATTTATTTCTTGATTTTATAATGCGTGTTGTAATTGCTGGCGCTGGTTTAGCGGGTTTATCTTGCGCTAAATATTTAGTCGATAATGGACACATTCCGATCGTACTTGAAGCCAGAGATGTTTTAGGTGGGAAAGTTGCTGCATGGAAAGACGAAGATGGAGATTGGTATGAAACCGGTTTGCATATATTTTTTGGAGCCTACCCAAATATGTTGCAGCTTTTCAAAGAATTAGATATTGAAGATAGACTCCAATGGAAAAGTCATTCAATGATTTTTAATCAGCCATCAGAACCCGGCACCTACAGTAGATTTGACTTTCCCGATATACCTGCTCCCGTAAATGGAGTATCAGCAATACTAAGCAATAATGATATGCTCTCATGGAATGAAAAGATTTTATTTGGATTAGGTTTAGTACCTGCAATGTTAAGAGGTCAGAAGTACTTAGACAAATGTGATTCAAAATCATGGACAGATTGGTTAAAAGAGCACAATATCCCTGAAAGAGTTAATGATGAGGTTTTTATAGCCATGAGTAAAGCTTTAAATTTCATTGGACCGGATGAAATATCATCTACAGTCTTGTTAACAGCATTAAACAGATTCTTACAGGAAAAAAATGGTTCTAAAATGGCATTTCTTGATGGAGCTCCTCCAGAAAGACTCTGCCAGCCAATGGTCGATTATATAACTGAGCGTGGTGGAGAGGTTCACATGAATAGTCCGTTAAGACAAATCAACCTTAATGAAGACAGCACTGTTAAGAGTTTTACTATTGCCTCTTTAGATAAAAACGAAAAGAAAGAGTTAACTGCCGATGCTTATGTGAGTGCAATGCCTGTAGATCTTTTTAAATTAATGCTCCCTCAACAATGGAAAGGTTTAGATGCTTTTTCTAAATTAGATGGCTTAAATGGCGTGCCAGTCATTAATATTCACTTATGGTTTGACAAGAAATTAACAGATATTGACCATTTACTATTCAGCAGGTCACCACTTCTAAGTGTCTATGCAGATATGAGTATTACATGTAAAGAATACGAAGATCCAAATAGATCAATGCTTGAATTAGTTTTTGCACCAGCAAAAGATTGGATAAATAGAAGCGATCAAGACATCGTAGATGCAACTATGGAGGAGCTAAAGAAATTATTCCCTACACATTTCATGGGTGATGATAAGACAAAGTTAAGAAAATATAAAGTAGTTAAAACTCCAAGATCAGTCTACAAGGCAGTTCCTGGCTGTCAGGAATTCCGACCTGATCAAAAATCTCCCATAAAAAACTTTTTCTTAGCTGGTGATTATACAATGCAAAAATATTTAGCATCTATGGAAGGAGCTGTTTTAAGTGGTAAATTATGCGCGGAATCTATCAATAAAGAGTATTCCAAAACCCCTCAAAATGTTCTCAATAACATTTAAAAATCCATTTATCAGCTAAAACTTTTTGAAAAATTCAATTTCTCAACTAGATCAAGCATACGAGATATGCCGAAAAGAAACACAACAATGGGCTAAAACCTTTTACTTAGGAACTCTTTTATTGCCACAAGAAAAAAGAAAAGCTATTTGGGCGATTTATGTTTGGTGTAGAAGAACAGATGAAATAATGGATAGCGTAGAAGCTTCAAATAAATCGCAAGATGAGCTTTCAGACAATCTAGATGAATGGGAAGAAAATACTAAAAATGTATTTAAAGGAATTATCAAATCTGAATTAGACTCAGTTTTATTAGATACAATCGAGAAATATCCACAAAGTATTCAACCTTATCTAGACATGATAGATGGCCAGAGAATGGACCTAAATAAATTTAGATACAAAAATTTTGATGAATTGAAACTCTATTGCTATAGAGTCGCAGGGACTGTTGGTTTAATGACTCAGAATGTGATGGGGATTGATAGCGCTTATACATCAGCTCCATGGAGTGCAATGCCTGACCCCTCTGAAGCAGCTATCGCTCTAGGAATTGCAAATCAATTAACAAATATATTGAGGGACGTGGGAGAAGATAGACAGAGAGGTCGTATTTATCTACCGCAATCGGATATTGAAAAATTCAATTATTCTGAAGAAGAACTTTTAAAAGGAAAAATAAACAATCAGTGGAAAGCACTGATGAACTTTCAATTAACAAGGGCTCGCGAATGGTTCCAAAAATCTGAGGATGGTATTAAGTGGCTATCTTCTGACGCAAGATGGCCAGTATGGACGTCTTTACGCCTTTACAGAGGAATATTAGATTCTATTGAAAGGTTAGATTATGATGTATTTAACAATAGGGCTTTTGTAAAAAATTCAGTAAAAGCTCTTGAAATTCCAATTTCTTTTTTAATTTCTCGAATTAAATAACTAAGCAGGCGTCTTCTGATTAGCCAACAAATCTTTTAATTTAGATAGTTCTCCAGCCCATCTTGGATCAGGAGCTTCCAAATTTGGAGCATCACTGTGAACAATTTTCTTAAAGTCCTTCCTCTTCTTATTCTTGTTTAATTTTCCGCTGTTTCTTTTATTTGAAGCAGAATCTTTCTTTTCTGATAGCTCTACTCTTAATTTAGATCCATTAAATTCAAAACCGTTTAACTTTTCAATTAATAAATTAGCATTGTCTTCATTATTAGATGTGGCAAAACCAAACCCCCTGCATTCCTTTGTTTCCTTATCTAGAACTGCTTTAAATCTTATTGAATCAGAAACTGACTTTAAAAGTTTATCAAATTCTTTTGGATTAAATCCTTGTGGTAAGTTGCCAATGTAAATACGAATGCTCATAAATTTTTAAAAATGATTTTGAAGTCTGAACTTCTAGACAAAACTAAGCTATGTGTATTTAATCACATTTTGGTGCATTTTGTTCAATCCATCGCTTTGCTTTATAAATAGCTTCATCAAAATTATTCAATCTTTTATATGCAAGTTCAATAGAAAGATACTGTAAAAGCTCTCCTAAGATAGGCCCATCCTTTATTTTTAAATTGTTTTTGATTACTTCACCATTAATTAAGTTTGAAGGATGAAATAATTTGTCATCTTTATCACGCCATCTATGAAGCCAATCCACTCGTAAGTTTTGAGGTAAATAAAAAATAAATGATGGAAGAAACATCTCTAATTCTTTATGTAATGCATATCTATCTGATTCAGTTAATTCAGCTATATTTTTTCTCTTCAACAAAAAGTGCCATTTTCGTAATAACTCAGTTTTATTAGATACAATCGAGAAATATCCACAAAGTATTCAACCTTATCTAGACATGATAGATGGCCAGAGAATGGACCTAAATAAATTTAGATACAAAAATTTTGATGAATTGAAACTCTATTGCTATAGAGTCGCAGGGACTGTTGGTTTAATGACTCAGAATGTGATGGGGATTGATAGCGCTTATACATCAGCTCCATGGAGTGCAATGCCTGACCCCTCTGAAGCAGCTATCGCTCTAGGAATTGCAAATCAATTAACAAATATATTGAGGGACGTGGGAGAAGATAGACAGAGAGGTCGTATTTATCTACCGCAATCGGATATTGAAAAATTCAATTATTCTGAAGAAGAACTTTTAAAAGGAAAAATAAACAATCAGTGGAAAGCACTGATGAACTTTCAATTAACAAGGGCTCGCGAATGGTTCCAAAAATCTGAGGATGGTATTAAGTGGCTATCTTCTGACGCAAGATGGCCAGTATGGACGTCTTTACGCCTTTACAGAGGAATATTAGATTCTATTGAAAGGTTAGATTATGATGTATTTAACAATAGGGCTTTTGTAAAAAATTCAGTAAAAGCTCTTGAAATTCCAATTTCTTTTTTAATTTCTCGAATTAAATAACTAAGCAGGCGTCTTCTGATTAGCCAACAAATCTTTTAATTTAGATAGTTCTCCAGCCCATCTTGGATCAGGAGCTTCCAAATTTGGAGCATCACTGTGAACAATTTTCTTAAAGTCCTTCCTCTTCTTATTCTTGTTTAATTTTCCGCTGTTTCTTTTATTTGAAGCAGAATCTTTCTTTTCTGATAGCTCTACTCTTAATTTAGATCCATTAAATTCAAAACCGTTTAACTTTTCAATTAATAAATTAGCATTGTCTTCATTATTAGATGTGGCAAAACCAAACCCCCTGCATTCCTTTGTTTCCTTATCTAGAACTGCTTTAAATCTTATTGAATCAGAAACTGACTTTAAAAGTTTATCAAATTCTTTTGGATTAAATCCTTGTGGTAAGTTGCCAATGTAAATACGAATGCTCATAAATTTTTAAAAATGATTTTGAAGTCTGAACTTCTAGACAAAACTAAGCTATGTGTATTTAATCACATTTTGGTGCATTTTGTTCAATCCATCGCTTTGCTTTATAAATAGCTTCATCAAAATTATTCAATCTTTTATATGCAAGTTCAATAGAAAGATACTGTAAAAGCTCTCCTAAGATAGGCCCATCCTTTATTTTTAAATTGTTTTTGATTACTTCACCATTAATTAAGTTTGAAGGATGAAATAATTTGTCATCTTTATCACGCCATCTATGAAGCCAATCCACTCGTAAGTTTTGAGGTAAATAAAAAATAAATGATGGAAGAAACATCTCTAATTCTTTATGTAATGCATATCTATCTGATTCAGTTAATTCAGCTATATTTTTTCTCTTCAACAAAAAGTGCCATTTTCGTAATAACTTAGTTTTTGCAATCTCAGCTTTACTAAATTTAAGTTTCTCTAAAGATAAAACATCTAAAATTTGAGCAATAAAAAATGATGGTAAAAATTTTTCTTTTTCTTTCTGATTTAGTTCTGCATAATTAATTTTCTCTAAATCCAAAAAAAAAGAATCTTCATATAAATTATCACTACCAAATATATTTAATTTTTTTATCAACAATACTGCATTAAGAACATTTGCTCCATGTACTATTTTCTGTATTTCATAATTAATCCTCTCATTAGCTACAAGATATAATTTTTCTTTATTTTTTTTTATAAAAGTTATTAAATTAAAATCAATTTTAAAATCCAATTCTGAAACAAATCGAAAACATCTTAATATTCTTAAAGGATCATTTAGTAAATTGTTTTCGGAATGAGTTCTAAGCAAAGAAATCTCTAGATCTTTAAGACCATTTAAAGGATCAAACAAACATTTCTTATCAAATAAAAAGGCAATTGAATTAATCGAAAAGTCTCTAGAACATAAATCGCCTTCTATTGTAGATGAAACCTGATTTGCAATATCAATATAAATATGATTAAGAAAAATTCTTACTACTTCTCTTTTTTCATCTAAAATTATAAATTTTGATCCGATATTTTCTGCAATTTTCTTACCAATTTCAATTGCATTTAAAGGTACTACAATATCAATATCTACCTTTTCATGTTCTCTTCCTAAAATAATATCTCTTATGTAACCACCAACCAAATATGAGCCTTTAGGTAATAAACCTAATATTGAATCCAAATTATGAAATTTTATACTTGTTTCTAATTCATCAATTATTAGTGTATGATTTGTTTGAATGTTCCTTTTCATTTTATTTATTAATTATGTGCATTTGCATCAACTGTAAATGGGTTGATAGATGTATCACATATCATGATGTGGAGAATAATCATGGTGTAGATCATATTTGTGATCTACCTAATTTTAAAGCAAAAAAACCATTCATTCATGTCAATATAATTAAAGATAATAATGGTGACTATAAAACTGATTGGGATGTTCAATCTTGTGAAAGTTTTGAAAATGAATTTGGTAAATGGTCTAAATGCAATCCAGGCATGGAGTTACCTGTTTAAAGGTAATAAATGACAAATAAACTCAAACAAAGAGAAAATTACCCTTCATTTGTGATTCATAGCACAGAAAATTCTTTTGGCTTTGGGTATAGAAAAAATAATACCCATGAATCTGATGTATTATTTATCAAAAAATTTGATAATGACCTTTGCAACAACTTAGTTAATGATCTTAACAAATTCATTTCTAAAGAAAATTTACAAAAAATAAATAAGTTAGCTGTCAGCATAGGGCCAGCAAATTTTAATGCTTCACGACTTATTGTAGTTTTAGCAAGAACTATCTCTCAACAAATAAATTGTCCTCTAGACAGTTTTAGTTCATTTGAAATAATGGCAAAAAGAATTGCATCAAAAAATAACATCTTTACAAACAAAAAATCATTCTGGATTTACAAAAAATTAAAACGAAAGGGTTATATTGCAGGTAAATATGAGATTTGCCATTACGAAAAAAACTCCTTGGATGTAGTCATTCGCGAAACAGTTTCACCAAAAGTTGTCAAAGAACTTGAGAGTGAAGAATCTTCTTTTGAGGCTAATTATGATGATAAAAAAGATCTAAAAGAACTATTAAACTTATCAAATAAAAATTTATTAAATTCAACTGAAAATTCTTGGCGAAAAGTTTTGCCTCTTTACCCTATTTCTCCAATTAACTAAGTATTCATCCAATCAGATTATTAATTTTATCTTGAAGGCGCATAGTTACAGAATTCAGATCATCTCTTGAGGAACTTTGTGGAGGTTGAACAGGTTTTCCCACTTTAATAACAATTTTTGAAAACAAAGGAATAAAGAATTTAAATCTTATTAGTTTATGTGAATTAACTATTGCAACAGGCAATAATAATTTTTGATTTTTAAAGGCTAATAATGCTGCACCTTGTTTGGGCTTATTCACCCGTCCATTTTTTTGACGAGTGCCATCAATAAAAATTCCAATACAATTATCATTTGATAATTTTTTACATGCTGTTTTGATTGTATTTTTATCAGCAATTCCTCTTTTTACAGGATACGCTCCACAAGCCTTGATAATGAATCCGAGAAAAGGAATTTTAAAAAGCTCTGCCTTAGCCATAAAAGATATATTACGTCCAAGGGCATGACCTAACAAAGGAGGGTCAAGTAAAGAACCATGATTAGAAACCATTATGAAGGAATCTTTTTGCGGAATATTGTCTCTACCTATTAAATGACCTTTAAATACAAATTTATAAATAGGAAATACAAAAAGCTTGCTAACTAATTCATAGGTTAATTTTTGAATAGTATGATTTGTCATACAAACTAATAAGAGATTTGATCTGAAGATGAAACTTGAGAAATTTTTACATCTTTAAGATGCCTTTTTCCTAAACCGCTTAGTACATTAGAAGGACCAATTTCAACAATATGAAGATCACTATCTTTTGCCATTAAATCCATAGTTTCTCGCCACCTCACTCCATTACACATTTGCTTTTCTAATCTAAATTTAAGCTCATTTGGATCACTACAAATTGAAGGTTCATAATTGCTTATGACTGGGAAAGAAGGATTGTTAAATTTAATCTGTTTTAAATACTCAGAAAATTTTGATGAAGGTTCATTCATAAATGGTGAATGAAATGCACCTGAAACATTTAATTTCAAGAATCTTTTACAAGAAATTTCTCTTGATAAATTATCTAATGCTTCAGTAGATCCTGATAAGACAACTTGGGAAGAGCTATTATCATTCGCAATTACAATATCATCAATTTTTTGTACTAATAGATCAAGTTGATTTCTATCAAAACCAATTACTGCTGCCATGGATCCTTTCCCAGCATTTACCATTAATTGAGACCTTTCTTTTATTAGAGAAACACAATCTTTGAATGAAAAAACATCCGCACAATAAAGTGCAGTAATTTCTCCAAGACTATGCCCAGCAACATAAGTTGGTTTAAATCCATTTTCCTTTAATGCATCTAATAAAATTGATTCAACTAAAAAAAGACAAATTTGTGTATTTCTTGTGTTATTCAAATCAACAAGAGGATTTATTGGTTCAGTATTTAACTCACAAATTTCAAATAAATTCCTTTCAAATATCTCAGATGCATAACTAAACCTCTCTTTTGTGTTGGGCAAATTTTCAATTTGTTTTGCCATTCCAATTTTTTGCGAACCCTGTCCAGGGAATACCCATGCAACTGTCATAATGCTCCTTTGTTTTTTAACCCCATTTAATTAGGGCTGCACCCCAACTTAACCCAGCACCAAAACCACTTATGGCAATAATATCATTTTGTTTAATTCTATTATTTCTAATAGCCTCATCCATCACTAGTGGGATTGTTGCTGCTGAAGTATTACCATATTTTTCTAAATTACTAAGAATTTTTTCTCTAGGAATTTTTAACCTGTCTCCTACGGAATCCAATATCCTTTGATTAGCTTGATGCAACACAAGCCAATCAACTTCATCGGGAGTATAGTTTATTTTTTTAAACAACTTTTCAAGAATTATCGGAACCTCTCTAACTGCAAATTTATACACTTCCTGACCATTCATCTGAATTGGAGAAAAAGCTCCACTTGAAAAATCAATATTATCAATTATTGAATCCTTATTATTTTTTGAGGGAAGATTAAGAAAAGAACCCCTTTCTCCATCAGTTCTCATATCAAAACCAATTAAATTATCAAATTCATTAGTAGCTTCAATTGCTAATGCACCTGCACCATCTCCAAAGAGAATACAACTTCTTCTGTCATTCCAATCGACAAAGCTTGATAGTTGATCTGCTCCAATAACAATAGCCCTTTTAAATCTGCCCCCTTTTAAAAATTGTGAGGCTGTAATTAAGGCAAATAAGAAACCACTACACGCTGCAGTTAAATCGAAAGCGACAGCATTAGCTGCTCCTAATTTAGCTTGAATGGATGGCGCTGATCCAAATAAATCATGTGGAGTAGAAGTAGCTAAAACAATTAAATCAATCGTTTTAATATCCCAACTAGCCATTTCTATAGCAGTTAAAGCCGCCTTATAACCCATCTCAGTGACATTATCTCCTAAGCTAGAGATTCTTCTCTCAGAAATTCCAGTTCTAGATTTTATCCATTCATTACTTGTATCAACCTTTTTACTAATTTTTTGATTAGTTAGAATTTGGTCAGGTACGTAACTTCCGCTTCCCTTGAATGATACTCCAATCTGATTAAAATTTATTCCTTCCAAAAGAGTTTTTTAGTTACTTATATTAGTCAAACATAAATTTGACTAAATATGTTTTATGAATTTAAAACTTGAAGCTTTTGAAGTTGATTTAAATTGTCCATAACACCATGATTCACTGCAGAGTGAGCCAAGCGAAGAGCACTAACTACTGATAAAGATTTGCTACTTCCATGACCAATAACGCAAATACCGTTCACCCCAAGTAATAAAGCTCCTCCATGTTCGGCATGATCTAACCGTTTCTTAATTCTAAGTAGATTACTTTTTAAAAAAGCTGAACCAACTTTCCCCCGCCTTCCTCGTGGCAGCTCAGATCTCAAAATATCTAATAAAACTCCTCCCACAGATTCAAGAAATTTCAATAAAATATTTCCAGTAAATCCATCACAGACTACTACGTCGAAACTACCTGATAATACATCTCGCCCTTCACAATTACCTCCAAAATTAAAACTTTTTTCAGAAGATAATAATTCAAATGTTTTTAGTGATAAATCATTACCTTTGCATTCTTCTTCTCCGATATTTAAAAGACCAATTCTTGGTTTTTTTACCTGCAAGACATCTTGTGCATAAATATTACCGAGAAGAGCAAATTGATGCAGATAAGATGGCTTACAATCAGTATTTGCACCGACATCTAAAACTAAGACCGGGCGAGTTTGATCCCTTGTTGGAAATAATGCTCCTATAGCTGGTCTATCAATCCCTTTCAATCTCCCAATTCTAAATATAGCAGAAGCCATCATGGCACCTGAATTACCTGCTGAATAGACAGCTTCAGCTTTATTATTTCTCACTAAATCCATTGCGACGTTAATACTTGCATTTTTCCTTTTTCTAACTGTAGTAGCTTCTTCATTCATTCCAATAGGCTCTCCACTATCAATTAATTCAAGACGATTATTATGTATTTCATTTTCTAATAATTCTGCTAAACCAGTTTTTTCAGCTGCATCTTTAACTTTTTCAATTTTGCCGACAAACTTTATATTTATTGGAAATCTACTGATAGCTTCAAGGCAACCCTCAAGAATTGGACCAGGAGCATAATCTCCACCCATACCATCAACAGCGATCCAAATTCTGTTAGATTGAGAACCCTCCACTTTATCTAAAATATTATCGTTATTTTGTAACCTTTTTAATGGGTCAAAAACTAAGGGCTGTAATGTATTTTTAGCTATTGAACTAGCGTTTGAGACAACACTACTAGCAGTATTCACAACAGATTCAGCGCTAGAAACTACATTACCTGCAACATTACCCGCAACATTACTAGCAACATTACTAGCTGTGCTCACAACAGAGCCAGCACCAGAAACCATATTACCCGCAACATTACTAGCCGTTGCTGCAGAACTAGCAGCAGTATCAACTATAGAAGTTACAGCAGAATTTCTTTTGTACCAAATAACTAATCTTCTAATAGCTCTGGACTTGTTAATTTTTTGCGCTGTTTCTTTCCCCATTTATTTACCATCGTAAGGAGAAATATCAACAATCCGTTGAAAAAGATATCCTGTACCCCTTGCTGTCAAAATTAATTCAGGATTTGCTGGATCAGCCTCAAGTTTTGACCTTAATCTTGATATGTGAACATCCACGACTCTCGTGTCTACATGCCTCTCGGGGGTATATCCCCAAACTTCTTTCAAAATCTCTCCTCTACTAAATGGCTCTCCTGACCTGCTTACCAAAAGCTCTAAAAGACTAAATTCCATACCAGTTAATCTAATTCTCTCATCGCTTTTAAAAACTTGTCTTCGATTAGTATCAATTTTTATATCCGTTACCAAAATTAATCCTGAATTAGGCATTCCAGGAATTTGTTCTTTGTCAATTCTCCTTAGAACGCATCTAATTCTAGCTTCTAATTCTTTAGGACTAAATGGTTTAACAACATAATCATCAGCCCCTAATTCTAAACCTGTTATCCTATCTGCAACATCTCCTAATGCAGTTAACATAACAATTGGAACATCAGAATCTTTCCTTAATTCTTGACAAACTCCATAGCCATCTAATTTTGGCATCATAACGTCAAGTACAACTAAATCAGGCTCATAGTCTTTAAATAACTTTAGTGCTTCTTTACCATCACATGCAGTTACTACTTTGTAGCCAATCATGGAGAGGCGCGTCTCCAGAATTCTTCTAATACTTGCCTCGTCATCTGCGACAAGAATTGTTTCTTTAGTTTGACTAGATAGAGCCATTTGTTTCTATTAGCTAATCAGTAAGAGTATTAATTATTATCCTAATCTAACTTGTAGAGGGGCAATATCCCAAACAATCTAGTTCCAATACTGTACTCAAAAACTAAATGTCAAGAAAATTGTCGACTTTTATTTGTCAAAATTGCGGAACTGAAACTTCTCAATACTTTGGGAAATGCCTTAATTGCAACTCATGGAATTCCATTGTTGAAGAAATTAAACGCAAAGGATCTAAACAGCAAGATATTAAAAATAATAAGAAATCTATACCTTTTAATGAAATTACATCAAAAACGATATCAAGATTTACAAGTGGTTTTAGAGAATTTGATCGAGTTCTTGGAGGCGGCATAGTACCTGGATCTGTTATTTTGCTTGGAGGAGAACCAGGTATAGGAAAAAGCACAATAGTTCTTCAATCAGCAGGAAAAATATCTCTCAGTGAGAAAGTTTTATACATAACAGCAGAAGAATCTTTAGAACAAGTAAAAATTAGATGGGAAAGATTAAATCAAAGCAGTAAAGATTTAAAAATTTTTGCTGAAACTAACTTATCCCTGATTATTGAAGAAATCAAACGTATAAATCCAAGTCTGGCAATCATAGATAGTATTCAAGCCATCCATAATCATGAAATGGAAAGTTCACCAGGATCGGTTTCTCAAGTTAGAGCATGTTCATCTGAATTGCAAACCCTTGCCAAAGAAAATAATATTGCACTTCTAATAATTGGTCATGTAACCAAAGATGGTGCTTTAGCTGGTCCTAAAACCCTGGAGCATTTAGTTGACACAGTAATAAACTTTGAAGGAGATAATATTTCCTCACATAGATTACTAAGAAGTATAAAAAATCGATTTGGATCAACCTTTGAAATTGGAATTTTTGAAATGCTTGAAGAAGGCTTACGAGAGATAAAAAATCCAAGTTCAATTTTTACAAATAAAGAAAATACATCAGGTGTAACAACTACGATTACCAATGAAGGCTCTCGACCATTAGCAGTTGATATACAAGCACTAGTAAATAAAACGTTCTACAGTAATCCAAGAAGAACTACAACTGGAATTAGCATAAATAGATTGCATCAAATTCTAGCTGTAATTGAAAAACACGTAGGTATAAAATCATCTCAATTTGATTGTTATATAGCTACTGGTGGGGGTTTTGAGATAAATGATCCCTCATCTGATTTAGGTGTAGCAATATCAATTTTATCAAGTCTGAAAAATATTCCTCCTTTGGCAAATAGCTCATTTATTGGGGAATTGGGTTTGAGTGGTCAGGTTAGAAAATCAAATAACCTTCGAACAAAGATTGAAGAAGCAGTAAGACTAGGAATCAAAAATATCGTAGTGCCAAAATTGGAGGAGGAACTACATAATAATTTTCAAAATTTAATAAATATCAAAGAGATTTCCAATATTAAAGAAGCAGTTGACTATTCTTTATCAGAGTAAAAATATTAGAGATAAGCATCGATTGAACTTCTTCCTGAGTTTTTCAACCAGTTCTCAATATCTAGATACCCACCTGGATATAACCTTACTGCTTTAGACCAGACTTCAGCAGCTTTATCAAACCAAATATCTCTCTGATCTAAATCACCATTTTGCTCAGCGTATCTTCCCCTTTTTTCATAAATTAAGCCTATATTTTTAAGGCATGATGGTTGTTTAGGATTTTCTAATAATGCTTTTTCATAAGTTTCAATAGACAAATCCTCTTCACCGTTACTCATATATATAATTGCCATATTTTTTAGAGTCTCACCCCTATCAATTTTATTTTCTTCGAGCAGTAAACTCTCTTTGTAATACTCTAATGCTTCAGAATAATCTCCATTATTTTGTGCAGCTAGACCATCTCTATAATAGATATATGCCTTTTTTTCCTTCTCTGCTATGGGCATTATTTTTACTATAGATTCTGCAATTACGGTAAAAGCTTTATCAATAAAATTGTCTCTGTTTTGATTGCTTGGCACTTCTTTAAATCTATTAAAATTATTATAGTAATTTAAAAAATAACTATTTAAAATGTCTATTACATTTATTATTATAGTTAAAAATAAGGTCAAACATTAATTTGCTTCTATCGTGACAAATATGGAGAGCATGCAATTAAACATTTCAGGAATGAAGTGCGGGGGTTGTGTTAGTACTGTTGAAAAAATATTGAATAATTCTGATGGGATTGAAAATGTTTCTGTTAACTTACTTACCGAAAGTGCATATTTTGAAATTACTCAGAAACATATAGAAATAGAAAAAGTTCTCGAAAACCTCAAAGATAATGGTTTCCCATCAAAGATTTACATAAATGATTTTTCAAAAAAAATAAATAAAGCAGAATTAGAAAAAAAAAAAAAGTGGAATAATCAATGGAAAAAACTAACTTTTGCCCTATTACTTTTAATATTTTCAGGATTAGGTCATCTGGCAGAGGGAAAATATATAAATTTTCCAATATTAGGTAATATATTTTTTCATGCTGCACTAGCAACGTTAGCTCTTTTTTTTCCTGGCAGAGGAATAATTATTAATGGATTTAAATCATTTATTAAGAACCATCCCGATATGGATTCTTTAGTATCTCTTGGAGTAACTAGTGCATACACAACAAGTCTTCTATCCTTAGTATTTCCTGCAACTGGTTTTCCTTGTTTTTTTAATGAACCAGTTATGCTTTTAGGCTTCATACTAATTGGGCGTTTTTTAGAAGAACGAGCAAGATACCAAACTGGTTCATCCATTGGAGAGTTATTAGATCTTCAACCTGAAATGGCCAATATCTACACAGAAGATAATCAAGTAAAATCAATAAGAGTAAACTCTTTAAGAACTGATCAAGAAATTCAAGTTTTAGCAGGAGACAGAGTACCTGCTGACTGCATTGTTTCTCAAGGTAATTCATATGTTGATGTTTCACATATTACTGGAGAATCCAAACCTATCGAAGTTAAAGAAGGAGATAATCTATCTAGTGGGTCTTTAAATCTAAATTCAACTCTTAGACTTAAAGTACAAAAGGTCGGAGGAGATTCTTCTCTTGCAAAGCTGGTAAATCTTATTGAGTCTGTAAACGCTAAAAAACCTCGCATTCAAAGAATTGCTGATGAAATTGCAGGCAAATTTACTTATTTTGTACTTCTTTTTGCTACTTTAACCTTCTTCTTTTGGTGGAAGGGGGCAAGACAAATTTGGCCAGATTTATTAAGTCATAATCATCAATTCATCACTCACTCAGGCCATACACTTCATAGTTCGCTTGGTAGTAATGCTGAGAATTTCCTTAGTTTAGCCATTCAATTGTCAATTGCTGTTTTAGTAATAGCTTGTCCTTGCGCATTAGGTTTAGCCACCCCAACCGTAATAACTGTCGCATCAGGTAAAGCTGCAAAAAAAGGAGTTTTATTTAAAGGCGGGGACAAAATAGAGATGGCTTCAAAAATTAATCACATTATTTTTGACAAGACAGGGACTCTAACAAAAGGTAAGCCTTTTATTGTTGATTATAAAAATAATGATGATCATTCATTTTTATTAAAAATAGCTGCAAGTTTAGAAAAGGAAAGCAGACATCCAATTGCAGATGCCTTAATTCAAGAGGCAAAAAAACAAAATTTAAGTTTATTTCCAATAAAAAAATTTTTAACTCATTCAGGAGTAGGTATTTCTGGAGAATTAGAGTCAATTGATGGAATTATTAACATTGGAAATATTGAATGGCTATTAAGTCAAGGAATAATTATTGATAGTGATGCAAAAAAAGTCATTGAAAATGAAGAAACAAAAACGAACACTATCGTTGGTGTAAGTATCAAAAAAAAGTTATTAGGCCTTATCTTAATAGGAGATTTACTCAGAGATGATTCAATTAAAACAGTTCAAAAGTTAAGAGAAAAGAAATTTAAAATTAATATTTTAAGTGGAGATAGGAAACATACAGTTTTAGCTCTAGCAAAAAAAATTGGCTGTAAAGAAACAGAAGTAAAATGGGATCTTCTTCCTGAAATGAAGCTAAAGACTATAGAAAATTTAAAAATTAATAATAAAGTAGCAATGATTGGTGATGGTATTAATGATGTCCCAGCCTTAGCATCCTCAGATTTAGGAATTGCGGTTGGATCAGGGACTCAAATAGCAAAGGCAAATGCAGATGTAGTATTAATGGGAGATCAACTTAATGGATTACCCTACGCCTTAAATCTTGCAAAAAAAACTATAAGAAAAATAAAGCAAAATCTAACATGGGCTTTTGGTTACAACTTAATAGCTATACCATTAGCCTCTGGTATTTTATTTCCAAAATACGGTATTCTTCTTACTCCCTCAATAGCAGCATTATTCATGGCTATTAGCTCTATTACAGTTGTAATTAATGCTTTATCTTTGGATTAAATGAAAGGAAAATTTATCGTTATTGAAGGTATTGATGGATGTGGTAAAACTACCCAAATAGATGAAATATCTAAATGGCTACCTAATAGTGGTCTAATAAAAAAAGGGTCTAAATTAATCACAACTAGAGAGCCGGGAGGCAGTCTTCTAGGAAAAAAAATAAGAGGACTGATTCTTGATAATAATGAAAATTACCGGCCTTCATCTCTTGCGGAATTATTGCTTTATTCAGCTGATAGAGCTGAACACGTTTCCAAAATTATTTCACCTGCTTTAAATAACAATGATTGGGTAATAAGCGATAGATTTTCCGATTCTACTCTGGCTTATCAGGGTTATGGAAGAAATATAAATTTAGAAATTATTAAGAATATTGAATCTATCGTCTGTCAAGGAGAATCTCCTGATCTCACTTTCTTCTTAGAAATTTCTCCAGAAGAAAGCATATTACGTAGAAAAAATGAAATTCCAGACAGAATAGAATCAGAAGGTATTAGATTTTTAGAAAAAGTAAATGAAGGCTTCAAACTAATTGCCAAACAAAAAAACTGGAAAGTAATATCTGCTTCACAAAATATTCAAACTATTTCTAATCAAATTAAAGAGACTTTGCTAAAGAATTTTTCTAATGACAAATGATTGAGAATAAAAGTAATAATTTTTTCTTAAATGAAGAAGTCAATACCTGTCTTAAAAACATAATTAAAAACCAATCATTTGCTAATGGTTATATATTTTATGGTGCTGAAGGAGTAGGAAAAAAGCAGACTGCTCTGAAATTTATAAAAGAGATTTTCAAACAGTCTTCACCAAACGAAAATGTTGAAGAGAAGATTACAAACAATAACCATCCTGATTTTTTAATTATTGAACCTGATTCTCTTTTTGCAACTAAAAGTTCAGGAAGTTTAGATCCCGAAAAAACAATAAAAAGTGGATATGAGATTATTAAAATTGCTCAAATACGTAATATCAAAACTTTTCTTAGTCAAAAATCAATAAACTCAGAAAAAAAAATTGTTTTGATTATTGATGCACACCTCTTAAACGAAGCAGCCTCAAATTGCCTTTTAAAAACCTTAGAAGAACCTAGTAACGGCATTTTTATTTTACTAACGTCTAAATTAAACCTTCTCTTAGATACGATCATCTCAAGATGTCAAATCGTCAGATTTCGATCTTTTTCTAGTACACAAATACAATCAATTTTAAAAGAATACTTAGACACTTCTAAATTAAAGATCAATACAAAATTAAAATTCGAAGATTTAATAAACTCTGCAAATGGATCTCCAAATCAATTATTGAAAAATATTGAAATTTGGAACGATTTTTCGGATGAAATTATAAATAAATTAGATTCTCCAATTAAAAGTAGTCTGGAAATATTAGAAATATCTAAATCAATATCTGAAAAATTAGAAATTTCTCAGCAGATTTGTTTAGTAAATTTAATTCAAACAATTTGGTGGAGAAAAACAAAAAATATCAGATTTGTTAAAAAACTTGAAAATTTAAAATACCTCTTAAAAAAAAACATACAACCAAGATTGTCTTGGGAAATAACTTTATTAAAAATTTCAATAGATGATATATGAGATTAATCTACTGCAGAATTTATCAAGTCAGGATTTCTTGCTTGAATAAACTCTTGCCTAGCAGTTTCCACTTGAGAACCAATAGGTAACTCGAGACAATATCCGGCACCGTATACAGTTTTTATATAAATAGGTTTGCGTGGATCGGGTTCAAGTTTAGTTCGCAAGTGTCTAATATGAACTCTTATTGTCTCAATATCATCATCAGGTTCATATCCCCATACTTCTTTAAGAATTAATGCTGGCGATACAGTTTGACCATGTCTCTGCAAAAGACAATGAAGAAGTTCAAATTCAAGATGAGTTAACCTAACAGGAGATTCAAACCATATAGCTTCGAATCTTTCCGGAACAAGAGTTAAAGGGCCATAATTTAATATTTCTTGCTGGTTACTAGAATTTAGTTGTGCTCTATTGGTTCTTCTTAATAAAGCTTTGATGCGTACATGTAATTCTTCTAAATCGAATGGTTTAGTAATGTAATCATCTGCTCCAGAATTAAACCCAGTAACTTTATCTTTAAGGCCGCCTAACGCAGTTATCATCAAAATTGGTATATTTGATGTTCTTTCATCTCTTCTTAGTCGCTGGCATAAAGTTAAACCATCAACACTTGGTAACATTAAATCCAAAAGTATTAAATCAGGTGAATATTGAAGAGCTAATGCTTGTCCTTTAATTCCATCTTCAGCTTTTTGGACATCGAAACCAGAATGTTCTAAATGCCTAGCCACCAGATCACGCATATCACGATCGTCTTCAATTAAAAGAATTGAAATTTTCATATTTATCAACTATTAAATTAAAATTAAGTTTTTGTAATATGATTCTCTCAAGAATTTATAGATATTGCTGAATTACTGTAAACAATTTTATCAATTAGATTTATCAAATAACTTAGTGATAGTAAAGGATTGAGTAGAAATTACAAATTTTTAAAATGTTGAAATTTTAGAATTTCTTTCGATTTTGTTTACTTTTTCTTAATAAACGAAGGATTATTAGAAACAAATAATGATTCAAATTGAAAGAATATCTAATTCAGATTGACATCATAAGGTATAGAAAAATTGAAATAAATTGAGATTTGCAATTTCAAGTAGGAATTAGCTAAGTTTAATATTTTTGATTTCTCCAAAATGTTTGGACTTATAATTTTGTCTATATTTAAAAAAAATTTAAGTATCTATGAAAAAGAAGTCTATTATCTATTCAGATTTATCAAAAAAACAACTAGAAATTCTTAAAGAACTTTACATTCAAAAAAAAGTTGAATCGATGAGTCATCAAGAACTTAAACAATATGTATTAGAAATTATTTCCCATCAGATAAACGATACTATTGGCAAAGAAGAGGAAATGGAAGCATGGAGGGAAATGTCAGATTTCTTTGGAAAACAATTTGAAATAATTATCCTAGAAATACAAACAAAATACATTGATGATAAAAACATAATTGAGACAGAAATAGATTCTCAGAAGCAAAGAATAGAATTACTAGAAAGGAATAATTTAGATCAAGAGAAAAAGGATATGTGGGATGACTAGAGTTTCCAGAATGGTGTAATAGTCCAAACAATATCAACAAAAAGATATCTTAATTTTAAAAAATGAAAATCAATCAAAGAACTTATTTTTTTTTCATTTTTATGGAGAATTTAATAAATGTTCTAATTACTGTTCTTAAAAAACATTTTTTTAATTTTTAAACATTATTTAAAACCAAATGTTTAAATATTTTATATGTTCTATATACTGTTCTTAATATTGTATCAAATATACTTGATTTTATTTTCGGCAAACTACTCTTTGACAAAAAAAGAGGTCTAAGAAATAAAAAAGTCACCTTTTTAGGGTGACTGTGGATAACTTTTCGGTACCTATAAACTCCCCGGGCGGGATTCGAACCTGCGACCAATCGATTAACAGTCGATCGCTCTACCGCTGAGCTACCGAGGAATATAAAATGAATTTAGCTCTTTAATGTACCTTATGACAAGTAGAAGAGTTAATTATATTGAAATTTTGATGGTTCTTGCCAGCTAGATAAAAAACCATTTTTCAACTCTGCAACTGCATCAGCATAAGTTAATTCTTCATAACGATGAGTAATCCACAAAGCTGATAAAGGGTTTTTATGGTCACTTGTAAGATTTTTAATAGTTTGTAAAACTTTTAATTGACTGGTTTGATCAAGTAACGCTGTAGGCTCATCTAAAAGAATAAAATTTCTATTACTAATCAGAGCGCACGCAATAGTTAAGCGTTGTTTTTGTCCACCGCTCAAAGTATGAACTGGCCTTTTTTCAAAACCAGTCATTCCAACCTGATCAAGCACATATTCAATTTTTTTATTAATTTCATTTTGACTTATATTCTGATTAATATTAATCAGAAGTTCACTCCTACAATTTGGCATCAATATTTGATGATCAGGGTTTTGAAAAACCATGCCAATATTTGCATTAGAGTCAATGAAACCATTTTTGGGTTTGATTATTCCATTAATTAATTTTAAAAGAGTACTTTTTCCACTCCCGTTTTTACCTACGACCATCCAAAATCCAGGTTTTTTTATTGAGAAGTTACATTTAAAAATTAAATTTTCTTTTTCTCCAAGATATGAAAAAGAAACGTCTTTGAATTGAATATGAGGTATTTCATTTTCAAGTGAATCTCGCATTAATTCTATCAATCTATGTTGAGAGAAAATCCTGGCCTTTTAGCTCCTCCTGCTACTGATGATTTTTCATATATCTGAACAGAAATGATTTCTTTAGCTCTTACAGCAATTAATTTATCTTGCACTTTGTCACACCTTAATTCGATCAAGTTTGAGGATTCTAAAGTTTCATTCATAGAACTTTTTATTTCATCATAAATTCTTTTAACATCATCAAATTCTTTCTTCTGAATTGAAAGTGGAAAAGGTGAATATCTCAGACTTAGTTCTAACGAATACATAATCATAATGAAAACTTCCTTTTATATTACTAAATATTTTTTCTCAGGAAGTTATTTAAATTAAATTCTTTTGAGAAAATTACATAAAAGATCTTTAAATACAATTATTATAAATATTAGGAGAAATTAATTTGCATTTTAAAAAATAACTGCATGGAAATAGCAAATGATATAACTTCACTGGTTGGCAATACCCCATTAGTTAAATTAAATCGAATCAAAAAGTATTTTGATTGTTATCCAGAAATAATAGCCAAACTAGAAAGTTTCAATCCATCAGCGTCCGTTAAAGATCGGATCGCTTATTCAATGTTATGTAAAGCTGAAGAAGAAGGATTGATAACGCCAGATAAAACAACGTTAATTGAAGCAACTAGTGGGAATACTGGTATCGCATTAGCAATGGTTGCTGCAGCAAAAGGCTATAAATTGATATTAACTATGCCGGATACGATGAGTATCGAGAGAAGGGCAATGTTGAGAGCATATGGAGCTGAATTACAGCTAACACCAGGAAAAGACGGAATGAAAGGAGCTTTAGATTTAGCTAATGAGTTGTCTTCAACCATTACAAATAGCTATCAATTTAATCAGTTTGAAAACTTTGCGAATCCAGATATTCATGAAAGAACGACGGCTCAAGAAATATGGTCCCAATCCAATAACAATTTAGATGGACTAGTTACAGGAGTAGGCACAGGAGGAACAATTACTGGTTGTGCACGTTTTTTGAAAAAAGTTAATCCAAATTGCAAAATTTATGCCGTAGAGCCCAAAAAAAGTGCTGTGATTTCCGGAGAAAAAGCAGGATCTCATTCGATTCAAGGAATTGGAGCGGGTTTCGTACCAAAAGTTCTTAATACTAAATTAATTGATGAAATTATAAAAATAGATGACGATGAAGCATTTTATTATGGGCGTTTATTAGCTAGATTAGAAGGCCTTTTATCTGGCATAAGCAGCGGTGCAGCTTTAGCAGCAACTATAAAAATCGGCAAAAGAAAAGAACTAATGAATAAAAGATTGATAGTTATTCTTCCAAGTTTTGGAGAAAGATATTTATCAACCGCAATGTTTGAATCTAATACTTCAATTCAAGCCAGAAAAGATGGTTATCTTTAATGCATAATTTATAAAAATGGAAAAAAATTTATATGAAGAATTAGGTCTCAAACAAAATGCAACCAGAAGTGAAATTAAATCTTCATATCGCTCTTTAGTTAAGCAACATCATCCTGATAAGGGGGGGGAAAAAGAACGATTTCTTGCAATACAAAATGCCTGGGAAACTCTAAATGACCCTATCAAAAAGAAACAATACGATAGCAGTTTTTCCTTTTCCAGCTCATCATTTGATTCATTAAATGAAAATTGGGAGGAGAAATTTAATTCAAAAAAACATAATTCTTCAATTAAGGATAAAGAAGTTGAAACATGGATTAAAGAAATTTATAGTCCGATAAATAGATTAATTAGTCAAATCATTAAACCTTTGAATAACGAAATAAAAGAACTATCTGCGGATCCATATGATGACGAACTAATGGAAAATTTTTGCAGTTATATTATTCTTTCACAAAAGAAAATAGAAAAAGTTGAAAAAATTTATAACAAAAAAATAGTTCCAAAGTCTATTTCAGCTTTAGGCCTCGATCTTTATCATTGTTTTTCACAAGTTAAAGATGCACTATCAGAATTTGATAGATATACGCAAGGATACGTAGATAATTACTTATTTGATGGCAAAGAAATGATCAAAGAAGCAAAAAGAATACAAACAAAGATGTCTATAGAGAAAAAAAATAAAAACTTTTAGATATAAAAATTTTATTGAGTATATTCTTTAAGTTGATCTAATTTCAACCAAACATCTGGAACAGGTCTGCGCCATCGAACCTGAGCATATTCGTCTTTGACTGAAAGAATCTCTCCAGGACCTTCAAAGACATAATTAGGTAGATCATCATCACTGGCTAACGCTTCGATACTTTTTATATAATTTTCTCTATCGATAAAAACTAAGCTTCCTTTCTTGAGAGGTTTCTTTGGAATAGAATCTGTCATAATAAATTCAAGAAAGTTATTTGAAATTCATTATACAAAAACTTGTTTGAAAACTATTGAAAAAAATTAATACCGGAATAATAATTACAAACGTCTAAAAAATTTAATAGCCTTAAATGATAAACATTTATAAGATATGCGTCTTTTACTACTTGGCTGCACTGGATTTGTTGGTAAAGAATTAGTACCAACACTACTCAATGAAAATCATGAAGTATATATTGTAAGTAGAAAACCCATTAGTAAATTAAAGCTTGATTTAGATTTCAATAAGTTTAAATTTTTTCAAATAGATTTATCAAAAGAAAAAAACTGGAATAACGAAAATCTTCTAAATATATTAAGAGAGACAGATGGAATTATTAACTTGATGGGAGAACCCATAGCAGAAAAAAAATGGACTTCTGAACAAAAACAGGAGATTGAAAATAGTCGTATTAACACCACGAAATTCATGATGAAGACCCTTAAAGATTTAAAAATAAACCCAAAAGTCATTATAAATGGATCTGCTATAGGTTATTACGGTACAAGCTTGTCTAGTGAATTCACTGAAAATAGTCCTGGAGGAAAAGACTTTTTATCTAATCTTTGCAAAAAATGGGAAGCAGTCGCCGCTGAAAAACCATTTTTCTCAAGGTTAGTTATTTTTAGAATTGGAATTGTTCTAGAGAAAGATGGAGGAGCATTAGGAAAAATGCTCCCTATATTTAAAGTTGGATTAGGTGGACCAATTGGAGATGGTAAGCAATGGATGAGTTGGATTCATAGAACTGATTTATGTGCATTAATTATTCAAGCATTAGTTGATAAAAAGTATTCGGGAGTATTTAATGCTGTTGCACCAAATCCAGTATTAATGAAAGAATTTTCTCAGACTTTAGGCAAATGTCTTAATAGACCTAATTTACTTCCAGTGCCTGGAGCGGTTTTAAAAATATTGTTAGGAGATGGAGCGAAAGTTGTTTTAGAAGGACAAAAAGTAATTAGCAGTAAAATCAAAAATTATAATTTTAAATATCCTCTTCTTGAGAAAGCAATTTACGCCTCCACCAAGAATTAATACCGTTTACTAAAGCACCAATAATAAGAATTGTTATCAATGGAACTACAAGAGGATTCCAAACTATCTGAATAAAATTAATAAAAATAAATATTCCATTAAATTGCATGATGATTGCAAAAATAAAAAATATTGCAAAAAAAATGACAGTAAATAAATTTATTAATAACAAATTATCGATAATTTGTTTTAACTTATTTTGATTATTCTCCTTAGTCATTTTTTATGACAATATTCATATCATCAACCATTTTAAGACAAGCTTTGTTTTCACCCAGTCTTTTTTTAGCATTTTCATTACATGAGATCATAAACTTCTTATTTAGCTGTATAAGGTATATTATTTTTATGATCAATTTAATTGTCTGATTGATTTGATCATTTTTATCTTTAAAATTACTGGCACAAAAAACATATTTCCCAAGTAAACGTCTTTGCGCTTCTGCAAAAGTTTTTGTAAATTGAGGACCTTTACCTTCAATCTGAATAACCGGTTTTCCTAATCCAATCGCTTGCTCTGCTGCTGTTCCTGCCATGCTAATACAGCATCTACTTTTCAATAATATTTTGTCAAACTTATTCCAATATATATTCACTTCTAAAAATTTATATTGGAATTTCAAGAGATTATTATCTTTTATATTTTCTATTTTTAACCATCCTCTTTTTTGAAATATCTCCTTTATTTTTGATGAAGATAGAGCATTAACTATTGCAAAATTAAACTGAATTTTTTGAAAATATCTTAAATCTGACAATGCCTCTAATACATCTAAAATCAAAACAAAATTATCTAAAATCTCAGGGAATCTACTTCCTGGAAATAATCCAATACTAAATTCATCTTTATTTAAATCTTCGTTTCTAGGAAAAAACTTATCCATAAATGGGTTGCCTAAAAAAGACACTTTCTTTTTTAACTGCAAAGTTAAATCATTAGCTGTAAGGGAATCTCTCGTATATATTTTTTTTGCTTTTTTTGAGAGCAAGAAAAATTTAGAAGGCCATGGTAATTTCAACTTCCCTTCATAATGGCTGGAATAAGCAACTAGATACGTAAAAAAATCTTTCTTACAAACCCATGCAAAAAAAACTGGCACAATATCTCCAACTACAAAAAAATAATCATATTTTTTTTTTATTTTAAAAGTTAAATATAATCTTTTTAGAAGATAAAATATTTCTCCTCCTAATATTTCAGTAAGTCTTCCCTTAAAAGAATTATAACCAATTCCTCCAGTTCTAAATTCCTTCGTTTTACCGATAATCTTAATTTTTTCTTTTTCGTAATGGTTTCCCATGCCAACAATTGGCAAAGCATGAACAGAATAACCACTTTTTACGAATTGTTTAGCTATTAGACTGCCAGATAGATCTTCTCCATGCCCATTACTTAAAATTAAAATCTTAAACAATTTAAAATTCCAACCATTTTTTTACTTTGTTTAATTCAGGCCAATCTGGATATCTACTTAATCCGTCTTCAACAGATTCTTTCAACTCACTTTTAACATCTGGCATCATCATAGACATTTTTTTTATTAACTCAATATGATCCCTAACACCTTTATTATTGGTAGCCAAAAGAGCTAAAGACAAATTCATTCTAGCTTGTGGATCCTGCTGATTTAATCGAACAGCTTGTCTGGCAGCTGACAAAGCTTCTTCATTATTTTTCAAAAGTAATTGAAGCCATGATAAACAAGTCCAAGCAGCAAAATGATTTGGAATTTGCTGTATAATTTTTTGAAAATCTTGAACGATTGGAATTAAATCTTGTCCTGCTTTGTATCTTGATAAAGCTGAATTAAAATCCTCTTCGATGGGATTAATTTCGTTATTCATTATTTATTAAACTGCAAAAGAGCTTCCACAACCGCAAGTTTGAGAAGCATTGGGATTTACAAAGTTAAAGCCACCTCCAATTAATTCCTTACTAAAATCTAACTGCATTCCATAAATATATAAAAGACTTTTAGGATCACAAACAACTTGAAAGCTTTGATCAGCTTTTAATGAATAATAATAAACTTTATCATCGGGATTTATTTCATCAGTTCCTATAAAATCCATCGTATAACTCATCCCACTACAACCGCCAGATCTTACTCCTACCCTTAGTGCTTTTTTATCACTTTGGCCCTTCAATAAATTTGCAATTTGTTCTATAGCATCATTCGTAATTAAGATACCTTTACCATCATCAGAATTTTTAATTTCCTGTTTAACTTCTACATTTTCCATAAACGAGGGATTTCTACTATTTATAATATAAAAACTTAATCGATAGGATGCATAGAACAAACGTTATCCAAACTTGATTTGTTATAATTTTAAGAAAAAGTGAAAATTGCAATAGTTGGTTCTGGATTAGCTGGTCTTACAGCAGCAGTCAATTTAGTTGATGAAGGCCACGAAGTAGAAATTTACGAGAGCAGGTCATTTTGGGGAGGTAAAGTAGGAAGTTGGGAAGATAAGGATGGCAACCACATAGAAATGGGTTTACATGTATTTTTTTACAATTATGCAAATCTGTTTAAATTAATGAAAAAAGTAGGAGCTTTAGACAATTTACTCCCGAAAGATCATACTCATCTATTTATCAATAATGGTGGTAATTTAAAATCATTAGACTTCAGATTCCCTTTAGGTGCTCCATTCAACGGACTTAAAGCTTTTTTTACCACTGAACAACTCACATGGGTAGATAAGTTAAGAAATGCCTTGGCTTTAGGGACAAGTCCAATCGTTAGAGGATTGATAGACTATGAAGGCGCAATGAAAATAATTAGAGATCTAGATAGAATTAGTTTTAAAGAATGGTTTTTAAACCATGGTGGAAGTGAAAAAAGTTTAGAAAGAATGTGGGATCCTATCGCGTATGCATTAGGTTTTATTAATTGCAAAGATATTTCAGCAAGATGCATGCTAACTATATTCATGATGTTTGCTTCAAAAACAGAAGCCTCAAAACTTAATCTTTTAAAAGGTTCCCCACATAAGTGGTTAACGCAACCTATCGTCGACTACATCACAAACAAAGGAGCAAAAATACATCTTAACCATAAGGTAGAAGAAATTATTTATGAAAAAGAATCTTCCTCTTATTCAGTAAATCAATTAAACATATCTTCTCCTGAAGGAATTAAGGCAGTGTTTGCAGATAAATTTCTAGCTGCCTGTGATGTACCTGGAATAAAAAAAATAATTCCAAAAGAATGGTATCAATTTAAAGAATTTGAAGGTTTAAAGAAACTTAGAGCTGTAGCTGTTGCCACAATCCAATTAAGATATGACGGTTGGGTCACTGAATTACAAAAAGATAATACTGGAAACGAACCAATTGGACTAGATAATCTTCTTTATTCTGCTGATGCCTCTTTCAGTTGTTTTGCTGATTTAGCACTAGCAAGTCCAGCAGACTATAGAAAAAAAGATATGGGATCGCTTCTCCAATGTGTTTTAACTCCGGGCGATAGATGGATGGGAAGATCCACAGAAAGAATTACAAAAGAAATTGATAAAGAGGTTCGTCGTCTATTCCCATCCTCAAAAAACCTTAAATTGCTTTGGAGTAACGTGGTACAAATTCCACAATCACTCTATAGAGAAGCTCCCGGTATGGAACCTTTCAGACCCGATCAAAAAACATCTATATCTAATTTCTTCATGGCTGGTAGTTATACAAAACAAGATTATATAGATTCTATGGAGGGAGCTACAATGAGTGGTCATTTAGCTGCCGCCGCAATTTTAGAGAAGAAAGCCGAATTAGCAAAAAATCTTGCAGTAAGTTAATTAATGGGTACTTGGCTAAAACATGACGTAATAACAGTAGTTAATGCGCCTCTTGAAAATGTATGGGACACATGGAGCGATTTAGACTCAATGTCACTTTGGATGAGCTGGATTGAATCTGTAAAAACAGTTGACGAAGAAACTAATACGTTACCAGATTTAACAGAATGGACTTTAGCTGCTAATGGCTTTAGGTTTAAATGGAAAGCTCAAATTACAGAAAGGGTTGAAAAAAGCAAACTTAAATGGAAATCAATAGGAGGTTTACCAACTGAGGGATCAGTAGTTTTCGAAAGTAAAACTGATAAAATCACAACGGTAAATTTAGCAATAACTTATGAACTACCAAAAATGATTGCTAGGTTTATGGAAGAAAATATTTTAGGAAAAATGGTTACAAACGAATTGCAGGCCAATATTGATAGGTTCAAAGATTTAGTTGAAAAGAACTATACAAAAAATTTTTCTAATTAAAAATATTAATTGCTACATCTAGTAGTCCTTCAAAAGTATATTTTTTTGCCTGACAATCAACTCTTCCAAAAATCTTGTTACATATTTTTGTTGTCTGAGGTCCAATAGTTAATAACTTAATTTGATCAAAAAATTCTAACCATTGTTTACCAAGGTTTTTTTCGAGTAAAAAAGCAGCATTTACTACGGTTTTACCGCTTGAGAAAATAATTGCATCGACTTTTCGATTAGAAATAATATCAATTGTTTCTTCCGGTATTGAGTCAGGACACCTAGTTTCATATGCAGCAACCTCAAATACACGAGAACCAGCCTTTCTAAATTGATCTGCTATTAAATCCCTACCACCTGTTTGAACTCTTGGTACAAAAACTCGAAGTCCATAACCAGATACTGGGAAATTATCAATTAAACTTTCAGCAACAAATTCTGGAGGTATGAAATCAGCCTTAATCCCAAAATCATCAAGAGTTCTTGAGGTTTTTTCTCCGACTACGGCGATTTTTGTTTTTTTAGAACATTCTTTTAATGAACTATTAAAGTATTTAAGTCTTTTATCCACAAATTTGATTCCATTACTACTGGAAAAAATAATCCAATGAAAATCATTTATTTGATTTAATGCTTCATCAAGAGGATTCAAATCATCAGGATCAGCAATGCTTAATGCAGGTAAATCAAATACATTAGCGCCCTTGCTTATGAATATCTTTTTTATATCCAATATCCCTTCTTTTGATCGAGTAATAATTATATTTCTTTGATCAAGGGGTAGATCAACTTTTGGCATCCTTATCCTCAGCATTATGATTTTGATTTTTATTTTTTAATTCATCGAGAAGTTTCAAGACTGATAATCCTTTATCAAGAACAACATCGTCTTTAAAAATTATCTCTGGAACTCTTCTCATCTCAATTCTTTTGCCTAAACTATGCCTTATAGAGCTTTTAGCAGTATTCAAGTTTGATACAATTTCTTTCCTCACTTTCTCTTGAGCACTTGAAGTTACATAAATTTTACAGTGTTGCAAATCACCTGATAAATCAATCTTAGAAATATTGACGAAATGATCTCTAATAAGGTCATTTTCTAAATCATTCTGCAAAATAAGGGTTATTTCTTTCTTCAAAAGAGAAGAAACTTTTGCAAGACGGTAATTATTTGGCATTATGGTTGTAAATTTATTGGGTTTGTCATCGCTTGCAAGACAAAATAAACAGTTATGAAAGCACTTAAGACAGAAGATATCAAACCTACTATTGTGAGTGGATTTGATCTATTCTTGAATAAAGGTTCAAGCAAAGCAACAAGTCCTCCAAGAATGATAGATATCAAATACTTTGGATATCTCGCAACATTAGAGAAAAATTCGCCCATCAGCTCCACAAATAGATTACTTTTTTAGCTAAGTTTTAACAAACATTAAACAGCATGATTACATTATATCAATTTAGGCATAGTGCTTTTTGTTTAAAAACAAGAATGGCCCTTCATGCAAAAAAACTACAATATCGAGTTGAAGAAGTAACACCTGGAATAGGCCAATTTGAAATCTTTAAATTATCAGGTCAAAAACAAGTACCTGTAATAGTCGATAGTAATGATCAAGTTATTAATGACTCTTCAACTATTTGCGAATATATAGATAAAAAAAATGAAAACAATCCACTTTTTCCGGAGGATCCAATATTATTTGCACAATGTAAACTAATTGAAGACTGGGCAGATACTACAATGGCTACAACTTGTAGAAAAGCTTTAATAAAATCTGCAATAGAAAATCCACAGCTAAGAACTGCATTACTTCCAGATGAAATACCTTCTTCAGTTAAAAGTATTGTTGATAAATTACCTTTTGAAAATCTTAGTAAAATTTCTAATGTAGTTTTGTCTTCTAAAGAAAATTTAGAACTCCAAAAATTACTGGAAGCTTTATCAAAATCCTTGATCAACAAGAAATATTTAGTTGGAGATAATTTATCAATTGCAGATATTTCAATTGCTGCTCAATTATCCCTTATTAAATTTCCAAAGTCTGCAGGACCAATTCTTTCAGGAGAGGGGAGCCAAGAATACATAAACAACCCTTATTTAGAAAATCTTTTCATTTGGAGGAACAACTTAGAAGAATATCTTTTTAGTGCTAACTCTCAATAAATTCAAACTTCAATTTATATTTATTTGTTTTGATAGCATGAATAGAAGGATCACCAACTTTTGAACCATAAGAAGCAACATATTGCACTCCACAAATTGATGGTTTGATTGAATTATCAACTTCCAATATTTCTTCGGAACATTTTTGAAATTTACTAATGGTCTCTACCTGATTAATCCTTGAAGCACCTGGCTTATGTGCTGTTTGTATAACTAGCTCATCTGCGAAAAAAATATCATTATCTTGAATTTGATTTCTCCCTGTAATTCTTGAATCAATATAAAAATCATCTTTTAAATAAGTAATTTGATTATTAATAGATTGAGGATCATTTACAACCTTGATTAAGGTTTCACCAAATATTGCTTTTCCAATAGACTCAGAATTTTTTGCACGATTACCAACAATTAAATCTGAATCATTCTTAAAGAAATTTACTTTATAAATAACTGGCTCTTCTGAATCATTAACTATATCTTGAGAAGTAACCAGCCAATTCCCCTCAAACCATTTAGGATAAATTAAGTCCTTAGAAGTATCCGATAATTTAAAATTTGGCATATATAATTCTGGCCATTGATTTACACGATTTTCCAAAAACTCTCGTACGTTAGAATCTACTAGAGCAAAAGAACTGTCTAAAAAAATTCCTTGAAAAATCAAGCAAAGAATTAATCCAAGAAGAATTTTCATTATGTCAAATCCACTAATAAGAGCATCAGATCATTATGTATTATTAGAGCCAGATTCAAAGGAAAAAATTGTATCAAAGCAAGAAGCAATTTTATGGTTGAAGAATTGGCTTAATAAGATAGAAACACAAACAATATATCAGAATATAGAAGATCCTGATCAGGATTTTTTTGAAGAATTATTGGAAAGCACTTATGAATTAGAAATAAAATTAGGATACGTTATCAAATGGTTTGCAGTAAGAATTGAACCAGATTAAATGATTATTTCTTTATGAATCGCATTAATTATTTTCATAGCAACTTCTTCAATATTTTCTTTTTTTACTTGAATTCTTAAATCTGCTTGAGAATACAAATTTTCTCTAGATTGAAAAATGCTCATATATAGATCATTTAGATTCTTTCCCTGAAGAAGTGGCCTATTTTCAATTTCATTTTTCAATCTTTCAATTGCTATATCTTTGTCGAGATCTATCCAAGCAATTATTCCCTGTCTTAAGATTCCCCAGTTTTCCGATTTGGTAACTATTCCTCCTCCAGTTGAGATTACTAATGAAGGAATTTTGATAGTTTCTTTAAGGCAGTTTGCTTCTAATTCGCGGAAATTATCTTCTCCTTCATCCTTAAAAATTTGATTGATAGATTTTTTTGCCAACTTCTCTATTAATGAATCTAAATCAATGTATTTATACTTCAATAATTCAGCCAGCTTCAAACCAGTTTGTGACTTACCAGAACCCATCATTCCTATTAAAAATATGCTTCTACCTTTAATAGCATGAACTGTTTTTTTGATAATGGATTGTTCCATAAAGACAAAAGCGTATTTAAAACCTTAAGATAGTATTATCGCAGACAGGTATGACTTCTACACAACCCAAACCATCTCATGGAAAAGGACGTGAATGCGTCATAACTCGACGTGCCTGCTTTAGTTCTAGTCACCGTTATTGGCTTCCTGAAAAAAGCCCAGAAGAAAATTTATCTCTTTTTGGAAAGTGCAGTATTGCACCAGGTCATGGTCATAATTATGAACTTATTGTTTCAATGGGTGGAGAACTAGACTCTGATGGAATGGTACTTAATCTCTCTGATGTAAAACACTCCATTAAAGATAAGGTTACTGGACAATTAGATTTTCGTTTTTTAAATGATGTCTGGCCCGAATTTAATGTTAATAATCAAGAAGGTATACTTCCCACAACTGAAGCATTAGTAAAGGTCATTTGGAGTCGTCTGAAGGATGATTTACCTCTTACAAGTCTAAGACTTTATGAAAACCCAAATTTATGGGCAGATTATTTTGGAAAAAACATGGAAGCATTTTTAACAGTTCAAACTCATTTTGCAGCCGCTCATAGACTTGCAAAAGAAGAGATATCCTTTGATGAAAACAAAAAAATCTATGGGAAATGTGCCAGAGTTAATGGACATGGTCATAACTATCTTGTCGATATAACTGTAAAAGGAGACATTGATAAAAGAACAGGAATGATTTGCGACTTATCTGCCCTCCAGGAGATAATCAACGATTTAGTTGTTGAACAACTAGATCATACTTTTCTTAATAAAGACATCGAATTTTTCCAAAATTGTGTTCCAACTGCTGAAAATATAGCTTTATATATTTCTGATATTCTTAAAAATCCAATACATGAAATTGGTGCAACATTACACAAAATAAGACTCCAAGAGAGCCCAAATAATGCTGCAGAAATTTATGTTGATCAAAAGCTAACCAATTCATTGAAGTTGAAATTTGAAAATAGTTTAGTCTCACAAACTTGAGTATCCCAAGAGTAATAATTGTTATAGCATCTAGTCTTGATGGGAGAATTGCATTTCCTGGAGGTGGAGAATCGCATCTTGGAAGCGAAGAAGATAAAAAAATGTTAAATCAACACTTATCAATGGTTGACGCCACCATTTTTGGTTTAGGTACTTTAATAGCTCATCAATCAACTTACCTAATTAAAAATCTCAATGGTAATGACGAAGTGACAATATCAAAAAAACAACCAGTTTCTATAGTTGCTTCAAATAGCAAAAAATTTAACAGTAATTGGAAATACTTTCGTCAACCAATTAGAAGATGGCTAATAAGCTCAAGTAAAGTTGATAATTCTTCAAATAATGACTTCGAGAAACAACTCCTTTTCGAAGATTCATGGAGTAAAACGTTAATTTCACTTAAAAAACAAGGGATAAATGATCTAGCTCTTTTAGGAGGTGCAAAACTTATAAATTCATTCATAAAAGAGGATCTAATAACAGATATAAAAATTACAATAATTCCACAAATTATTGGAGGTAAATATACATGGATCCCTCCAGAAAAAACAAATGAGATTTTTAATCTCAAAAGACTATGGGAAATAAAATCAGTTCAAAATTTAATGAATAATGAAATCCATATTCATTACAAAAAAATTTGAAATAAATTCAATATTAAATGAACCAAAAAATACATAAAGTTGAAGTCAAATTGTCAATTAAGGAAATCTCCAAGGAGATATGGAATGAATTAACAAATGAAATCAATAATCCATTCTATGAATGGACTTGGCTTAAAAACCTTGAAATATCAAAAAGTGTCTCAAGAGAAACTGGTTGGCAACCTCTATATTTTGTTGCTTATAAAAATGAAGAAATATTAGGAATTGCTCCACTTTTTTTAAAAAATCATAGCTATGGAGAATTCATTTTTGATCAATCATTTGCAAGATTGTCTCAAGAGCTGAATTTAAATTATTACCCTAAATTAATTGGAATGAGTCCTTATAGTCCTGTAAATGGATATCAATTTCTTTATAAAAAAAATGAAGATAAGAAAGAAATTACAAATTTACTCATAAACCATATCGAAAGCTTCGCAATTACAAACAAAATTTTAAGTTGTAATTTTTTATATATTGATGAAAGCTGGGGCGACCATCTTAAATCTTTGGGATACCATGAATGGATAAATTCCAGCAGTGAATGGAGGAGTAATGGAGAAAAAACGTTTGATGATTTTCTTTCAAGATTTAACTCTAATCAGAGAAAAAATATAAAAAAAGAGAGGAAATCAATTACTAAACAAGATATTAAAATAAAAATTTTTAATGAAATTGATATCAACCAAGAAATACTCGAAAAAATGCATGATTTTTATGAACAGCATTGTTCGAGGTGGGGAGTCTGGGGAAGTAAATATTTAACTCCTACATTTTTCGAAAAAATTCTTGATAATAAAAAAAATCTTTTACTTTTTAGCGCATCAAAAAATGATTCAAATGATATTTTTGCTATGTCTATGTGCGTTAAAAATAAAAACAACTTATGGGGTAGATATTGGGGTAGTCAAGAAGAAATATCTAATTTACATTTTGAATTATGCTACTACCAGCCAATTGAATGGGCAATAAAAAATAGTATCCATTTGTTTGATCCTGGAGCAGGCGGGAAACATAAAAGAAGGAGGGGGTTTTTTGCGAAAAGCACCATTAGCTTGCATAAGTGGTTTGATAAAAATATGGAAAATATAATTTATCCTTGGCTAAATGAAGTTAATAAACAAACTAAGATGGAAATTGATATTGAAAATAAATCTATACCATTTAAATAAAAAATTATTTAGCTTTACCAAAGATTATATTAGTAATATAGTTTTTATTAACTTCTAAGAATGGATTCTAGTAAAAGTTTCGACGAAATAAATATTGATGATAATCTATCCAACCGATATATAGACTTAGATCCAAACGGTTATTTTATTATAAAAGTAGATTTTGTAGAAAATAAAATAATTTTGGAGCACTATCTAAATAATATTAATGATGATGGATATGCGCTTGACCCAGAAACAAATGAACCAATTAAATGCGACTCTGAAAATAAAAGAGTTAGTAATGAAGTGTTTGAAGGTATTAGTGCAAAACAACTTGGAATATTCATCACTGAAGAAAGAAACGACTTAATCACCAGATTCGACCATGCTCTATATTTAGGCCGGGAACTACAAAAAGCAGAAGAATGTTTATACAAAAGATTACCCTACATACAAGATTAAGAAATTAAACGAAAAAATCTAATCTTTCCATCTGATGTTAAATTAAATAAAAATAAAAAATTTAATGAACATCATTTTCTATTTTGCATTTATTGGTTTTGGTTTTGGAGCTGCTTTCGCATTAGATAAACTCTTAAGAGCAGTTAAATTAATTTAAAAAAACTACAAAATTTTAATAGTCTCTCCATACAAATCATATTCATCAGCAAAAGAAATATTTGCTTCAACAAATTTACCAATATATTTTTTCAAATCAATTTTATCTTTAAAAGATAGAAACACAGTTCCGTCAATTTCAGGAGCAAAATTATAGGACCGACCTATTAATTCGTTATTGTCTGATATTTTTTCTACCAAAATCTTCATTTTTGAACCAACATATGTCTGATTTTTATCTTTAGAGATATTTTGTTGAACTGCAATAACGTTATCTTTTCTTGCCTCTGCAACCTCTGGAGATACTTTATTTGGCAAATGAAAAGCTGCAGTTCCTTCCTCAGGAGAAAAAATAAACACTCCCACATGATCAAATTTGTGCCTATCCAAAAATTTGAGAAGATGTTCAAAATGTTCTTTTTTTTCTCCTGGGAAACCAACAATGAGACTAGTTCTCAATACAGCAGATGGAATTTCCTCTCTAATTTTCTCCAAAATTGATTCATTTAAGGAAGCTTGCCAAGGTCTATTCATACTCTTCAAGACATCTGGATGACTATGCTGAAGTGGCAAATCAAAGTAAGGAACTATATTCTTTGAATCTTTAAAAGCTCTAATAACTTCATCAGTTAAACCTGTTGGATAAGCATAATGTATCCTTATCCAAGGAATTGGAACGTTAGAAAGCTCATTCAATAGTTTGGATAATGATGGTTTTCCATAAATATCTTGACCATAATTAGTTGTTATTTGGCTAATTAATATGATTTCTTGAATACCCTTTTTTGCAAGACTTTTGGCTTCTGAAACTATAGATTCTATTGTTCTACTTCTTTGAGGACCTCTCAACTTAGGAATAATACAAAAAGCGCAATTATAATTGCAGCCTTCAGCAATGCGAAGATAAGCAACAAATTTATTTTTATTTACAAAACGAGGCATTTGCTCATCTGCAATAAATTCCGGTATTTTTGAAACTTCATTAACGATTTCCCCTTTTTCTACTCTGTCTAAAACCTTTGCTATCTTTTGATAATCTCCTGTTCCAACCAAACCTTTTATTTCAGGAATTTCTTTTATAAGCTCATCTTTAAAATGCTGAGCCATACAGCCTGCAACTATTACTTCCTTTCCTTGATTTGTATATTCTAGAATTTTTCTAATAGATTCTTGTCTAGCTGTTTCAATAAAACTGCAAGTATTTACAACAACAACATTTGCATCATTTATATTGCTGTCAACTTCATAACCCTCTTTATCTAATAAGCCTTGCATATGTTCAGTATCAACAAGATTTTTCTCACAACCAACATGACTGAATGCAATCTTAGATAGTGTTTTTTCTTTTAAATTGAGGCTATTTTGTTTCACAACTTGAAAAATAAGAATTAAAAGATTTAAATAGCATTTCGTATATAACTCTCATGCCAAAATAATATTAGGATAGATAATGTAAATAACAAACTTTCTTTTAGTATGGCCCTTAAGACTTTAACCAGAAGAAATAAAAAAGATTTGAAATGGGCAAAAATAATAATCGCAATTCTTAGCACTATAGGCATAGTAGATACAGGTTCGATTACTTTAAAAAACTGGGGATTATTTAGTTCGCTTTCATGCCCAGGGACACAAAATGGTTGTGAAACAGTTTTAAATAGTCCCTGGGGTACTTTATTTGCAAATAATCAAGTTAATATCCCTCTCTCATTAGCTGGATTTATAACATATTTATCAATATTAGTTATCACAATAATACTCTCGCTTAATTTAGTTTCCCCAAAAGAAAGACTAAATAAGTTTTTGTGGTGGTTAGTATTTCTAATTTCATGTGCGTCATCATCATTTAGCTTTTTATTAATAAATATAATGTTTTTTAAGATTCAAGCATATTGCTTTTTTTGTATACTTTCAGCAATTTTATCGTTTTCTATCTTTATAATTTCTATGATTGGAGCAAAGTTCGAAAGTAGAGAACCTATGATTTTTAGAGGTTTCATTGTATCAATAAGTGTCCTGTTGGGTGGACTAATTTGGTCAACAAACGTTGACCCTTCTAATGCCATTGATGTTGCAAACCCCACTGAAAATGTATCTCCAATAATTACTACTTCAAGCTCTCCCCAGAAGGTAAAGTTTGCAAAATTTTTAAGTGAAAACAATATTGTGATGTATAGTGCATACTGGTGCCCGCATTGCCACGATCAGAAACAATTATTTGGTGAGGAAGCAGTTAAAGAATTAAAAGTAGTTGAGTGTGCTAAAGATGGTAAAGATAATGAGTATAAGCTTTGCCAAACAAAAGGAATCAGTGGATTTCCTTCTTGGGAAATAAATGGAGAAATAATTAGTGGTACTCGTGACTTGAATGAATTAGCAACAAAAACCGACTATCAGGGAGATCTTAATTTTTAATAAATCTTTTTTGAATTTTTTGATCTAATTGTTGTCTAGTATGGCATTCCCAATTTTTATCTTTATCAGGGAAATCATCTCTATAATGACCTCCTCTACTTTCTTCTCTAAATAGACAAGCTTTTAATAAAGTTAAGGTGGTTATTTGTCTATTCTTTAAATCAAGTAAAAGATTTAATGCTCTCCTGTTGCGTTCACTAAGTTTTATTTTTTGATTAAATTTTATTTTTTCAAGACTATTTAATAAATCATTTTTATGTAATTTATCTATATCATTTTGAATATAATTTAAAAATTTGCTCATATTTCCCTTATTTCGAGATACACCTAAATTTAACCAACATAGTTTTCTTAGTTCATCAATTTTTTCAGCAATTCTAGAAATTTGATCTTCTTTTGGATCTTCAATATCAAACTCTTGAAATGATCTATCAAATTTCTCAAATTTATAAAGGTCATTCAAAACAATTGAAGACATTTTTCTTGCGAAAACAAGACACTCCATTAGTGAATTACTTGCCAGTCTATTAGCACCATGCACACCTGTAGATGCAACTTCTCCAACGGCATATAATCCTTTTCTTGTTGAAGATGCATTTAGATCAGTTTTAACACCTCCCATCCAATAATGAGCTGCAGGAGCTACGGGAATAACCTCATTTAAGGGATTAACCCCATAATCCTGACATCGACTTATGATAGTTGGAAATCGCTCTACAATTTTTTCTGGATCAATATACCGAAGATCTAAGCCAACATGATCTACATTATTGTCATGCATATTTTTCATAATTGCTCTACTTACCTGATCTCTAGTTGCTAAATCACGATTTTTAAGATTTTTAACAGGGCTTTCACCATTTTTATCAATTAAAATCGCCCCTTCTCCTCTAAGTGCTTCAGATATTAAGAAGCAAGGTGCACCATAAAATTTTAAAGCAGTTGGATGAAATTGAACAAACTCTAAATCTTCGATAGCAGCGCCTGCTTTCCATGCAAGAGCAATCCCTTCACCAGAGGATTGAGCAGGATTTGTTGTATTAGTAAACAAGTGACCACCACCACCTGTGGCCAAAACAACAGCTCTAGATCGAATCCAATATAAATTTGCTCCATCAAGAACTTGGACTCCTCTACATTCTTTATTTTCAATAAGAAGTTCAGTTACTCTGACACCTCTACAGTGAAGAATATTTGTTTGATTCTCAATATGATCTTCTAGAACTTCAACTAATGCTCTTCCTGTACGATCTTTAACATGTAAGACTCTTCTTCGTGAATGTGCTGCTTCCAAGGTAGTAGCTAGTTGATCAGAACTTTGATCAAAAATCATCCCTAAATTCTGCAACCTATTTACACAGCCTGGGGCTTCTTTAACTAGCATTTCAACAGCTTGAAAATCACATAGTCCATCACCTGCTTTTAAAGTATCTTCAGCATGAAGATCAAATGAATCATCTTGTCTAACAACAGATGCAATTCCTCCTTGAGCCCATCTACTGGAAGATACCTTACTAGTATTTCTATTTAAAAGAAGTACTTTTAAATTTGAGGGTAATTCAAGACAAGTCATAAGGCCAGCAGCTCCAGCTCCTATAACGATTACATCCCAATTATTTATTGGTATAGGTTCTTGCGAAAATGGAGGCCTTAACATTAAACCAATCCACTAAAAGTTGGTTGCAGAATTGCTAAAACAATAAAAATTCCATCAACAATTAATGTCGTTTGAATTACGTAACTAGAAACCAAGAGTGCTTTACCACTAGTGGTATTAATTGTGGCAGAATCTAAAATTTCTTTTGAAATAAACCAAAGTATAAGAGCAGCAAAAACGATAATAGATATTGATTTTATTTGGATAAGACTCTCTGAGGTTTTTTGAAGAATAATAGGTGCATTTTCAGAATCTGCTGTAATTACCTGCCTCCATTGATCCATGATTCCGACTAAAAAAATTGTAATATCGGTAACTGCGGTTCCAAATAAAGAAGAGATATAAAAACTTGAACCTATTTTCCAATTAGTACCAAATCCAATTAAAGCTAATGGGAGAACGACAGCTTCAACAGGTATGTGTAGGATAGGAAATGGGCTTAACCATCCCCAGAATAAACATCCACCAAGCCAACTACCTGATACACCAAGTAATAATGAACTGACTATAAACCACTTATTTGACCCTTTCTGATTCAAAACAATTGCCACTAATACAATAACAAAAGTAAAACAAAGAGCACTTATTGGTTCTAATCTAACCCAAGGGGCTTGAACAAAAATAGGTAAAATTACAAAAAAAGATGACCACAATCTTAAAGATATAGGATTTGATAAAAAACTATTTTCGAATGAATCAACTGTCTTATTAGATTCATAGTTGAATTTATCTTTTACTTCTAAATTTTTTGTAATTAATTCTTTCAATGAAAAAGGGTTATTTTAATTAATCTAAATCGTGTTTGAAAAAACTGCGAATGCTATATTTTAATAAATTAAAGGCCCGTAATTTAACATCTATATTTACTTTTTTAATGTATTTAATACACTTTGAGTTATGTATAAGTTTAGAATAAATATAAATAAGAGTATTTGGCCTTAAATTGTGTGGCAAGAAATTAATTTTAAAGATTCTAATGATCTTTTGGTTCCTAATATTACTTATAGAATAAACCCTGCAGAAATTGAAAGTATTGAAGCTAATTCCATTGCTCAGGAAATAGGATTTGAATCGGGTGATTCAATTATTAGTATTAATGGGAAAAAACCAAGAGATTTAATTGATTATCAGATTCTAATTAGTGACGAAATTTTAGACATATCAATTTTAGATAGAAATCATGAAATTCATAATATAAATATTGAAAAAGATCAAGACGTTAATTTAGGTATAAATTTTAAAAATGCATTATTTGATTCAATAAAGCAATGCAATAATAGATGTCCATTTTGTTTTATTGATCAACAGCCAAGTGGTAAAAGAAAAAGCCTTTATATAAAAGATGATGATTATAGATTAAGTTTCCTTTATGGCTCTTATTTAACTCTTACGAATTTAAAAAAAGAAGACTGGGAAAGAATTGCAACGCAAAAACTATCCCCACTTTTTATTTCAGTTCATGCGACTGATCCTGCTACAAGAGAAAAATTATTAAGAAATAAAGAAGCTGGAGTGATCCTTGATCAAATTTCCTGGTTTGAGAAAAACTCTATTCAAATACATGCTCAAATTGTTGTTTGTCCAGATATAAATGATAGGGATATTCTTGAGAAATCAATTTTAGAACTTTCTGAATTCTACAAAAAAACTTCTCAAACAGTACTTTCAGTTGCAATAGTGCCTGTAGGACTTACAAAATTTAGACCTGAAAATGATGGCTTGAAATCAATAACCCCAGAATACGCTATAAAAACTATTAAACAAGTTGAGAGAATTCAAGCCTCTCTACAAATTACTCTTGGGACTCGCTTTTGTTGGCTAGCAGACGAATGGTATTTAATTGCTGGTAAAAATTTACCCAGTTACAAAACCTACGAAAATATGCCACAAGAATCTAATGGAGTTGGGACTATTAGAAACTTTCTGGAAGCATTAAGAGAAAAGACTCAAAACTTACCTAAAAAAGTAAAAAAGCCAAAAACAGTTAGTTGGATTGTTGGTAAATTAGTTTATGAAGCCCTAATTCCTACAGTAAAAAAATTAAACTTGATTGATGGATTAACAATTAATTTATATGGTTTACCAAGTATTTATTGGGGTCAAGATCAAGTTGTTACAGGTCTTCTTACCGGAGAAGATCTAATTCAGGGACTGAAAAATAAGGATTTAGGAGAAGCAGTTTATATCCCATCTATTATGTTAAAACTTAATACTGATTTATTTTTAGATGATAAAAATATTCAAGAAGTTGAAAATCGAATAAATGCTAAAATTCACGTTCTGGATGATTCAAATGATATTATTAATACTTTGATTGGTTAATCGAATATTTTCGATACTAAAAAATATGCTTAGAAGAGTAATAAATCCTATCTTATTCTTGCCACTTACTCTAAGTATCAACACTTTTAATGTACTCTCGAGCGAAACAAAAAATTACATTGATAATGTTTTAGAAGAAAAATCAAATATTACTTTTATTGATTATCAAGAAATAGAAAAACTAATCTTAAAAAATCAAGAATTAAAGTCATTACAAAACTTAGTAGCCTCTGCAAGCTTTAATCTTTCCAGCCAAATTGCCAAAAGATATCCATCCTTAGATTTTCAAGCCAATGGGTTACCAAAATATGTCGCAGGTAAAAAGTACAATAGCAAGTCGCCCACTTTAAAAACATCACAGTTGACGGCTAATCCCTCCTTGAATATAAAATGGGATATAATTGCCCCGCTTAGAGGTTCCGACATTAAAATTGCCAAAACAAATTACAAAATTGCAGAAAATAATTATGAGATCAAGAAAAAAGATTTAATTCAAGAAGCAAGAATCAGGTATCACAAATATAAAAAGTCATATCAAGATATTCAAAATAAACAATTCACACTTGATTTATCAATTACAAGTTTAGAAAATGCTAAAGCGAAACTAGATGCTGGAATTGGTACAAAATTTGAAGTTCTTGAAGCAGAAGCTCAATTATCCCGAGATAAACAATCACTGAATGAAAAGAAAATAGAACATGAAATTAATAAAATTTCTCTTAAGGAGATTCTCAATCTCAAGGAGGATTTTGAAACTAATAAAAAACAAAATCTTGTAGGATTTTGGAATCATAAATTGAATAAGAATATTGATGAAGGTTTAGATAAAAACCTTTCCTTAAAAAACCTTATTCTTCAAAAATCAATCAAAAAGAGCCAAGCAAATAGTTTTTTAGCTCAAAATAAGCCAAATATCTATATCAGCAATTCATTATCTAGTACATTTTCAAAGGGTGACTCTCTAGCGACTAATATCGATTCTGAAAAATCTGGATCTAATTATACAAATACAATAAGCCTAAATTTTGCATGGAATATTTTTGATGGTGGACAAAATAAGAACTCTTTCAAATCAAAAATAGCAGATGCAGAAGCTGAAAAATATGCTTATGAAAATCTAAAAAATGTTTTGACCACAAATATTAGTAAAGCCTACTTAAATCTTAAATTAAATGAAGAGAAAATAATTTCTTCTCTTAAAGAAATTGAATCTAGCAAGGAGTCTGTAAGACTTTCCAGACTTAGATACGATGTTGGAATATCAACTCTAAAAGATGTCCTTATTAGACAAAGTGAGCTTAGTAATGCGAGATCTAAAAATATTAATGCAATATTTAATTACAATCTGAATTTAGATGAATTAGAAAGATTAACTTTTCTTGATATAAGTAAAAATTGTTTGGGGAGTAATAATACTAAAATTAAAGAAAAAGAATCTATTTGCAATATACAAAGATGAATCCACCAAATTTAACTAAGAAGCAACTAAGTGAGTTAGATTCTTTATTCGAATTAGTTAGTCAACGACAAAAAAAAGATTTTGGAAATATTAACGCCAGTAATAAAGCAGATGGATCATTATTAACAAGTTGCGATTTATGGAGCGACAAAACAATCGTAGATGGCTTAGCTTCAATAGCTCCAGGTGAGGGCGTACTTAGTGAAGAAGGGCAAAAGTTAATTCCAAACTCAAAAGCTTATTGGGTGGTCGATCCACTCGATGGGACAACAAATTTTGCTGCCGGTATTCCATACTGGTCTATATCAGTGGCAAGGTTCGTTAATGGTAAACCGCAATCTTCTTTTTTAATAATTCCTACATTGAAAAAAAAGTTTGTATCCATTAAAGGTAAAGGGGTTTGGTTAAATAACGAGAAAATAGATCCTAACCTCAATAATCATCAAAGTGAATGCATTTCTTTGTGCAGTAGATCAATAAAAATTTTACAAAAAAACCCAAACTCAGTTTTTCCTGGGAAAATCAGACTCTTAGGTGTATCGAGTTTAAATCTTACGAGTGTAGCAATGGGACAAACATTCGGAGCAATAGAATCAACCCCTAAGATATGGGATATTGCAGCAGCTTGGTTGCTACTAGAAGAACTCAATTGTTCTATAAACTGGTTAGAAACAGATCCTTTAAATTTAGTTTCAGGAGAAGACTTGAGCAATGTTAATTTTCCATTAATTGCATGTAGATCAATAGAAAAAGTTGAAATTTTAAAGCCATGGGGAAATTTATTATTGGAAAAATAGTTTCACCATAGATAAAAAATTGCTTGAAAAATTTCTTAATCAGATACAATAAAACATAAGTAAATAAATAAAATATTTGAATAAAATTAATATGCAGCGAAGTTCAACATGGATACTGAAAAGTTTATGGGGAGCTTGCGAGCGATGGAGCAAATCTGATTGTGTTGATTTAAGCGCTGCGTTTGCATATTACACACTCCAATCATTTTTCCCTATCCTTCTAATTTCTCTTTCAATAGCTTCATGGTTCCTAGGAAAACAAGAAGGATTAGATCAACAAATAATTGCTATTGCTGCTCAGCTTTTACCTCCTTCAGTAGTTGAGTTGGTAGAAACAACATTATTTAATTTAATAGATCAAGGATTTGGGGCAGGTATTCTCGGGGCTATGTTTTTGCTTTTTACAGCAGGAAATGCATATCTATCTCTTCAAAGAGGTTCAGATAGGCTTTGGGAAGATGAAATTCCTTCTAAAAAAGTAAATGCTGCTTGGAGAGTGCAAGCTTCGAGGTTTCTCAGAAATAGAGTTGAAGCCTTTTTAATAGTATTCTTTATTGGTTTTTTAATGGTACTAGATCAGATTAGTGCAAATCTTAGGATGATACCAAGTACAGTTTTAGAAAATATTTCAAAATCAAATAATCTTGTTTCTGATTTTTTAGTAAAGTTACCTCTATTACAAGTTGGTCAGTTTGCAATACCCTTAATCGGATTTTCTTTAATGGCTCTTTTATTACAAGCTCTCTTGCCCAGTAGAAAAGTTCCTTTAAAACCACTATTACCTGGATCTTTGCTTATTGGAATTGGCCTAACCACTTTGAATTTAGCGGTAAGTAAAAGTATTCTCTCACTTGGAGCAAGATTTCAAGCATATGGTTTTATTGGAGGTTTTCTTGTTCTTACCTTGTGGGTATGGCTATTAGGAGTGATTTTATATTTTGGACAGTGCTGGAGCGTAGTTATTGCTAGTATGACTTTATTAAATAAAAAAAGAAATTAAAGATAACAAAAACTAAGATGAATTATTTTCTTAAAGCTAATAAAAATCTTCTTACTTACTCATTAATCCTACTTATAGTTATTCCAATTTTTGGAATAAACTTTTTCATAAGCTTTATCGGTAATATACTGCTTCTATTATTTTTAATTCCTTTACTATTAATAATTTTAGTCTTTATGGGTTTTAACTTTTACAAATCAAAAATTAATACATGTAATAGTTGTGGTGCAATATCCTTAGGCTTAAGTGAAACCTGCATGAATTGTGGAGCAAATCTAGAAAATATCATTAATAATAATCAATTCAATGAAAGGCCAGCTGAAAGTACCATTGAAGTGAAGGCTGAAGAAGTAAAGTAAAATAAAATACTAACCTATTCCAATTTGTCTAAGAATACTTTGCCCAGTGATTAATTCAGTGCCAAGTCCAATCAAAATACCCATCATTGCCATACGGCCATTCCAGGTTTCTGCAAAATTTACGAAGCCAAATCTTGGTTCATTGTTATTATTCATAATTAACTAGATCATCTATCAAATTATTTTAACGTTTTAAGGAAGAATTTATGATAAATAATATATTATTTATTTAACATGTCTTACACCATCTACAGGTCGATACTCATCTCCAGTTAATTCTTCATACACAATAGCTGGTAATCCTGTATCAAACATTGTTTGCAATGCCTCTTTTAACATAGGATTCCAACCTCCAGTACTAACTTTTCCATGTCTAACAGTCCAATCCCAAGTCCCTTGAAGATCTCTGGGTAATCTACCTTCTCTATCTCTTCGAGCGACTAAGTCTAAAGATTCAACGAGACCAACAATAACTGGATTTTTACCATAAGAGGGAGTAAGACTTAGTTCAAGTCTAACTGGATCTTCTTTAACCATTTTCAAACGAAACCTTGGTGGTAATTTAAGAGATCTTATTACCGATGAGACAATTTTTGTTCTTAATTCCAATTTCTTTCCTTAAATGTAATTTGATTAATCAGTTGTTGAACCTTTTTCTTCTAATGTAGAGTCATTGTCATTAGAAAATCTTACTGTTAACAGCTCCTCTTCTGTTATGTTTCCTGATTTATCTAGAAGTTCTGGATGTATTGTGTATTTTTTTTGTTTAAAACTGGGAGTACTAAAACGTTTCTTTTGATTATCAGATATACCCCAGCCATTAGACATTACTTTAAAAGCTTTCCAGACTAAATAGGTTAAGGCTGCTGAATATACGATCGGAAAAAGGATAGTCATCAAACTTATAAATTAATTTATTATTTATTTAATATCATAGCCCGAAAAAAAGAAATTTAGCTAATTTAAATTAATAATTTATTCTCTAGATTAAAATTATTTATTCATATAGTTATATTTTAATTACAATGATAGGGCGTATTGATTTTCCGAAATACATAAAAAACAAAATTGACAAGATTCATCCAAAAACTAGTACTACTTGCCTCATTAACTACACTGAGTATTACATTACCTGCAAAGGAAATTTACCAACCATTAAGTAAACCAAAAATTAATGAGATTAATATATATTCAAAAAAATCTTTCATAACAAAAGCTGTTGAAAAAACCGGTCCATCTGTAGTGACAATTGATACTCAAAGATACATTAAAAAAAGAAAATTTCCAAGCAATTCTCAACTATTTCTAGACCCATATTTTGAAAGATTTTTTGGATTAGATTTACAAAATGACAACCGACCAAGAATAGAGCAAAACCAAGGGAGCGGATTTATATTTGCAGATGGACTTGTAATGACCAATGCTCATGTTGTGAATGGATCAGATAAGGTGATTGTTGGTTTAACCAATGGCAAAAAATTAAACGCAAAACTTGTAGGGCAAGACTTCTTTACTGATTTAGCTGTGCTAAAAATTGAAGGAAAGGGACCTTGGCCAAAAGCAAAATTGGGCGATTCGGCAAAGATTAAAGTTGGTGATTGGGCTATAGCAGTTGGAAATCCATTCGGACTGGAAAACACAGTTACTCTAGGTATTATTAGTAATCTAAATAGAAACGTCACTCAATTAGGAATATATGATAAAAAACTTGAACTGATACAAACAGACGCTGCTATTAATCCTGGCAATTCTGGAGGTCCACTGTTGAATAGCGATGGAGAAGTAATTGGTATTAATACCTTGATTAGATCAGGCCCAGGGGCGGGTTTAAGTTTCGCAATCCCAATTAATAAAGCTAAGGAAATTTCGTATCAACTTTTAAAAAATGGAAAGGTAATACACCCTATGATTGGGATAAGCTTAATAGTAGAAAGTAATTCTGAGAGAAAAGATAATGTCGTAAAAGTTGGATATATAGTACCTAACAGTCCAGCGGAAAAGAGTGGAATCAAAATAGATGATATTTTAATTAAAGTAGGCAATAAAGATATTAAAACTGCATCAGAAGTTATAGACCAAATAACTAGAAATGGTATCAAGAAACCAATCAATATATTATTAAAGCGTAAAAATAAATTTATAAAATTAAAAGTAATACCCACTGATATAACTAATCTAGAAAATAGCTAAAAAGTTTATTTATCATTCTGTTTAAGTATTTCCACACACCTAGAAATACATCCACCATAATTAAGATCAAAAGTTGAAATGCATTCAAAATAACTTTCAATAAGATCAGAAATTAGAAACTGTTTTTCTTGAAAATCATAATTTTTCATATAAATAATTTAAACTTATTTTACATTTTTTAGAGGCATCAAGGACGGTAAACTATGGAAATACAAAAAAGTGAACTTACTTAGCCAAATACACGGTTATTTAAAGAAATCAATATTTTTTTTTGCTTTGAGTTTTTTCTAAAAAATATTCGTAGTTACCATCATATGAAAATAATTTTGAATCTTTTATTTCTACAATTCTATTTGCAACCTTTGAGATAAAATACCTATCATGAGAAATAATTAATAAAGAACCTTTATAATTTTTAATTGCTAATTCTAAGTTTTCCTTAGATTGCAGATCCAAATGATTAGTTGGCTCGTCTAAAAGAAGAAAATTACTAGGATTAATAATCATGAGCGCCAATGCTAATCTTGCCTTTTCTCCCCCACTAAGTTGTTTAATATATTTAAAAACAGTTTCATTTTGAAAGCCAAAACCACCTAAAAATGTTCTAACTTTTTTTTGGGACCATTCAGGAGACTTATCACATATTAAATCAATAACCCTTTCCTCAAGTAAGAGAGCTTCAGACTGATTCTGTTCATAATAACTAGTAATTATATTGTGTTTACCAAGATTAATTTCTCCAATTTCAGGACATATTTTTTTCATAATAATTTTAAGCAATGTAGATTTACCACAGCCATTAGGTCCTAATATTGCTATTTTATCCCCCGAAGAAACCTTTAAATTAACATCTAAAAAAAGAATTTTATCCTCAAAACTATGAGACAAATTTTTTATATTTAGCACTAATTTTCCTGAGCGAGGGCACTCTGGAAAATTAAAAACAGGACTATTTGATTTTGCTATTGGAGCTTCAATTTTAGAAATCTTTTTTAATTGTTTTTCTCTACTCTTTGCTTGAGAACTTCTTGTTGCACTGGCTCTAAATCGATCAATATACCTTTTCTGTAACTCAATTTCTTTTTGTTGTAATTGATATGCCTTATTTTGTGATTCTTCATTTAAAGATTTCTGTTCGACAAAAAAAGAATAGTTCCCATTATATATTTCAGATGTTCCTCTATCTACAAAAATTATTTTTTTGCATAATTTGTCTAAGAAATATCTATCATGACTAATCATAATAACCGCAATCTTAAGCGAAGATAGATATTCTTCCAGCCATAAAATAGTATCCAAATCTAAATGATTGGTTGGTTCATCCAGCAGAAGTAAATCAGGTTTTTGTAAGATTATTTTTCCAAGTGCAACTTTCATCTGCCAACCACCTGAAAAATTACCAACTAATTTATCAGCATCTTCTAAAGAAAAGCCTAATTTCGGTAATATTTTTTCTACATCAGATTGCATTTTATAACCACCTAATGCTTCGAATTTTGCCTGATATTTTGCGAGTTGATTTACTAATGTTTCAAATTCATCGGAATTTTTTTTTATATCCAATGATTTCATTTTATTCTCAATTTCTAAAAGTTTAATGGCAACATTTTGTATATCTTTAAAAGAACTTTCTAATTCCTGTCTAACCGAAAAATTGAAATTACAATCAAACTCCTGTTTTAAATGAGCAATTTTAGGATTTCCCTCTTTAATTATCGTTCCACTTGTTTGCTCTTCCTCTCCGATTAAAATTTTAAATTGGGTTGATTTACCTGCACCATTAGAACCAACTAAGCCAACTTTTTCTCCTCTCTTAATTTCCCAATTGATATTTTTTAAAACAACATCTGTAGAATAAATTTTGCTTACACCTTCAAATCTAATCATTTTTTAAAAATAGAATTTACAAAATCTGTGGCTTATTTACTAAAAAAATATTTTCTAGAATAAAATTAAATCATGAAAAGAATAGAACAAATTGTAGTGATTTTCATAGCTGCAGCTCTTGCAATTCCAAGTTACTGGTTTTTTTGGACTTTAGCTGGCGGAGGTGGCTACAACAAAAGAATAAAACCTATTACTAATCCAAGTAATAATTATTCGAAACCTTTTTCTAAAGACCTCCTCGAGCCTTGATTAACCACATTTTAGTTGCCTCATCATCAATAGTGCTCAAATATTCAATAACCTCCTCTTTAGTTACAGAAATATTTAACTCTTTGCCAATGTCGCATATTTTGTCTAAGGCTTTTTTGGGATTAGTTAAGGCAGTCATAAACAAACTTTGCTTCTTTTTGGAGTCGTTGGCTATTAACTTATAGAGCTTTTCTGCATTACTGGACATGTTTTTAAAATCTATTTATTAATAGATTATTACTTCAAGCTACATTTTGTTCATTATATTTATTAATAGATAAATCATTATCGGCATCTTTTATTTCTTTTGCAGAGGCATCTGCCATACTTCTAGCGTCTAAACATAACACCTTTCTTAATTTAGCAAAATTAGCTGCATGAGATTTTCTTCCATCTTTTTGAGCATAGTACTCAGACTGCTGAAGAATATGGTGAAGATGAGTTAACAAATATGGACTAATTACAGCTGACACCAAAACATCACTATTTTCATTATCGAGAGAATCAGAATTAACTAATCTTTTTTTCTTTTTATCAATTATAGACCTTTTAGGAGAATCAAGTTTTCTTGAATTTTTCATGGGGCAATAAAAACAATTGATTGATGCGGACATAAATTTCCTTATTAATAATATACACAAAGATAGTATCCTTGACTAACTGTGTATACTTAGAAGTAACAGTTATCAACTTTGACTCATGGCTACCCGGCAAAACTCAACTAATGGGAAGCCGAAATCCCCCAGAATTCAAGTAGTTCTTCCTGAATTAATTTGTGAGCAATTGAGTACTTTAGCTAACAACGAATCTAGGACAGTTAGCAATATGGCGAAAGTATTAATACAAGAAGGTATAAAAAAATACTTTGAAAAGGACGGGAAATCTTTTATCTCAGAAAATAATTTAAATACCGATAAATTTAGAGACGAACTTGAGAAAAAAAGTGTCAGGAGATTAAAAAGAGCCCCTCAAAGGATTCATTACTATAAAAAAACTGATTAAAAAATTAATTTTGAGGCAATTTTTGTAAATCTGCAGTTTTTCCCATAACTACCAGAATATTTCCCCTTTCCAAAATATATTTTGCTGGAGGATTAACTGTTAACTCTTCAGCAGGTCCCGCTGCAAGAACATTTACTAAATAATTTTTCCTCAAATTTAGATCTCTTAAAGATCTTCCAATAAATTCCTCTGGAACAGTTATTTCATCTATACCAGTTTGATTATCTAGTTCTAATCTTTCAATTAAATTTGGTCTAACTAGTTCTAAACCTAATCTTTCTCCCTGCATTCTGGAAGGAAAGACAACTTTATCAGCACCCACCCTTTTTAACATTTTTTCGTGCAAATCGCTCGTAGCTCTTGCTATGACTCTTTTAACTTTGCTACCCTCGCTATCCTTTGCAATAAGTGTTGTTGTGATACTTGCCTCAATAGGTTCACTTATACCTACTACAACAGTATTCATTTCAAGAATTCCAGATTCCTTCATAGACTCTTCATCAGTACAGTCTACTACTCTAGCTTCTATTGAAGGTTCCAATTGTCTCAAATCATCAATTGCTTTTTCCGAATAATCTGCAGCCAAAACATCTGCACCATTGCTAATAAGTTCTCTGCAAACAGCTGTTCCGAATCTTCCAACACCAACAACTGCAAAAGTGAGGGCTTCTTTTTCGCTCTTTTGAGACCACTGCCACCAATCAGCCATAATAAAACTCAGTCAATCTTAAACATAAAGATCAGCCCTAGGATAGCCAATTCTCTTTTGTCTATCTATTCTACTCTTGTAAAGAGCCTGCCAAAGCGCACTCAATAATAAAAGAATACCAAGTCTTCCCACAAACATACCAACAATAAGAATAAATTGGCCGAAATGATTTAATTTTGCAGTTAAACCAATATCAAAACCAACTGTTGCAAATGCAGAGATGCAAGTGAACAAAATTTCTAGGAATGTAAAAGATTCTTTTTTAATAAACGTATTAGTTGTACTCAGCAGCATTGCCATTAAAAGAACAAAAAGCAAAGACCCAACTGTAATACCAACTGCCTTTAAGATAACTTTATCTGAAATTAATCTACTGCTAATAATTACATCTTTCTGACCTCTCAAGGTTGATCTAGTTGCAGCCATTAAAGCAATAAATGTAGTGGTTTTAATACCTCCACCAGTACCGCCAGAACTTGCACCAATAAACATCAGAGACATTAATAACAAGAGACCCGTATCTGAGATAGAGTTCAAGGAAATTGGATAATTTGTGAAACCTGCAGTTCTTGCACTCACTGTTTCAAAAATTGATGATAATAACCTTTCAAACAAATTCAAATCATTAAAAAATTGACTACTTAGCAATGATTCAGTGATAAAGAATCCTAATGATCCGAATAATATTAGAGAAAAACTTGTCCTAATAACTAGTCTGGAATGAAGGCTCAATTTTTTATAAGAAAGATTGTTTTTATTACTCCAAATATCATCAATAACCCGCCATCCCAGTCCACCCATGACAATGAGAAAAACAAACACAGCATTAACCAAAAAATTTGTTCTGTAGTCTTGAAGACTATTTGACCATAAAGAAAACCCCGCATTGTTATATGCAGATATGCTGTGAAAAATAGAGGACCAAAGTCTTTCCCAATTATTTTGAATATCTACGAATCCAAAAGAATATAAAACAATTGCGCCAAAGGATATGATACAAGTTGCAGTTATCGCAATGCTTTGAAAAGTTCGACCAATTCCTCCAACTCCGAATTCATCAAGAGTTTTTCCTTTATCTAATCTAGTTCTTAGCTTTGTCCCCTTTACAACGAAACCTTGTAGAAATGTGGTAATCGCCATCAATCCAAGACCACCTGATAAAAGCATAAAAGCCAAGAAAACTTGGCCAAAGAAATTCAAATCAACACCAATATCAATAATGGTCAAACCAGTAACCGTTATGGCAGAGGTCGATGTAAAAAACGCCTCCCACAAACCAACCTTTGAAGATGAACATAAAGGGGAACTTAAAATTAAAGTCCCAAAGAAAATAATAACCAACCCTGTAACGATAGTAAATTGAGGTACAGATAGTTTTCTGTAAGTATCTTTTAACCTGTAAACTTGACTTCTAAATTTCACTTTATTTATCTGAAATTGAAAATTATCAATGCTGGCACTATAAGTGACATTATAAGTGTTAATCCAGCTCCGTATTTTGCAATATCAAAAAATCTATATCTTCCAGGACCATAAACCATTAAATTTGTTTGATATCCCATTGGAGTCAAAAAAGATTGACTTGCTCCAAATAAAACAAGCATTATTAAAGCACTAGGTGAAATGCCTAAAACATTTGAAAATTCAATAGCAACGGGCAAAATCAAAGCAACCGAAGCAGCATTACTAATAAATTGAGTAAGGATTACAGTCGATACGAAAATTACGACAAGTGCAAAATACAAGGGCAACCCATCAAGAACAAAATTAAGATTGAATGCAATTAAATCTGCCAATCCTGTTACCTGCATAGCAACACTAAAACAGGATAAGGATCCCAGCAACAAAATAACGTCTAACCTAATTGATTTTTGGATCTCTGCAGGTCTTAAACATCCAAAAGCAACCATTGCAATAACTGCTAAAAGAACTGAACCTACTAAGGGAATATTTGTAAAAGAAGGTAAAACAACCATCCCTATTGCAATTGCAATCGATATAGGTTTTTTTATCAAAACGGGTAAATCATCTTCGAATTGATCTAAAACAAGCAAATCATTACTGGCTTGCAAACCTCTTATTGAATCTAACGGAGCTTGCAATAATAAAACATCTCCAGCCCGTAAAACAGCTTGACCTAATCTCTCCTGAACAGTTTGTTGTCCTCTCCTTAGTGCCAAAACTGTTGCATTATGACGCTGCCTAAATCTTAATTCTCTCAAACTTGCACCAGCCAAAGTTGAGCCAGCTGGTAAAAGAGCTTCAAACGTTTTAGTACCTTCATCATCTGAGAAAATATTAGCTCCGTCAAAAGATGTTTTATTTTCTCCCAACAGAATGGTGTGTTCCTGCTGCAACCTAAATAAATCAGCCCTTGTAACGCGGATTATTAATCTATCATCAGGTTCAATCTTTATATCAGCCAATGGTGGAAGAATAACTTTTCCATTTCGTTGCAATTCGAGAACATCAACATCAAATCGTCTTTGCAATCTACTATTTCTGACAGATTGTCCAACTAATTCTGAAGAAGAGGGAATAGTAACTTCAGTAAAGTATATATTCATATCCCCATTTTTAATAAACTCCTTATCTCTTCCTCTATCTGGCAAAAGTACGTCAGAAACAAGGATCATATAGGTTGTACCTATAAGCCACACAGGAATTCCAATTGAAGTAAGACTAAATAATTCCAAAGCGCCATAACCTAATTGTTGACTAATATCGCTTACAAGAAGATTTACTGAGCTACCTAATAATGTCAGAGTTCCACCTAGTAAAGTTGCAAAAGAAAGAGGTAATAAAACTTTTGATGGCGATATATTTCTCCGCTCGCACCAACCTTCAATTAAAGGTAACAAAGATGCTACTACTGGCGTATTAGGGACAATTCCAGATATTGGAGCAATCAAAAAAGCGATTAAAGAAATTAACTTCCTTGGCGTTCTAATACTTTCAGAAGAAATCAATTCTCTTACTCTATCTAAAGCACCACTTTTGAATAATGCAGAGGAAACTGCAAACAAACCCATAAGGGTGATTAAGGAAGGGCTACCAAATCCAGCTAAAGCTTTTTCAGGAGAAAGAACCCCTGTAGCTATAAATATTCCAACACATAACAAACCAGTCAATTCTGGGGCAATAGTATTTTTGATAAACAAAATTATTGACATTATTAAAACAACTACCGTTATTAACGCATCAAAATTATTACTAACTACTGAAAATAGATTCATATAAAACTTATTTAACTCAATATACCCAAAAACAATATTTCAAAAAAGTTTAATTTGAATTATCTTTTTTAAGAAAATTTTTAAAAATAGATTTTTTTTGGAATATCCATGAAGATGCAGATTTTAAGCTCTCTGTAATATCAGGCAACTTAGAAGCATATATCAGTCTTCTTGCTTCAAAAGCCAATTTCCCAGATAAAGTCAACCCAAGCCCAGAAATTGAAGCTTCGCCTATTCCTAAGCTAATCATTTCACCATTATCTTGAAATTCAAAGGGTAAAGGATCTTTTCCTTTAATTAAAAGTTCTAAATTATTTGCAAGATGATTTCCTTCCTGCATAGCGACCTGAGCAGTTATGGGTAAATCCTCCATTCCTTCAATAACTGAAATATCACCAATAGCAAAACAGTTTTTATGGTTTTCTATTTGCAAATTATTATTCACTAAAATTCGTCCAAATTTTTTTGTTATTTGATCAGTTTCTAAGTAAGACAAATTAGGTTTAACACCTGCAGTCCAAATGACAATATCTTTATCCAAGGAAGTTATTCCAACCTCACTAGAAATACTAATCTTAGTTTCTGAGACTTCTTTAACTGTGGAATTCAAAAGAACGTTGATTTTTCTTTTTTCTAATGCCTTCTCTGCTTGTTCTCTATTAAAAATTGTGTTTTTATTGAGAATTTCATTTGATTTTTCTATTATATTAATTTCAAATTGATCTACAAATATATCTTTAATTTTGCATGCCAACTCGATCCCAGAGGGACCCCCTCCAACTATGTATAACTTTGTATGCAACCCAGTAGCTTGTGATTTTTTTAAAAAAGAATTTAATTTATTTAGATCGTGAACATCATTAAAAAAATAACAATTTTCATCTACACCTTTTATAAAAAAACTATTTGGAATAGATCCTGTACAGATAACAAGATACTGATAACTTAATTTCAAATCGTCACTAAATTCAAGAATATTTTCATTGAAGGAGATTTTAGTTAAACAATTTCTTAAAAAAGTTATACCCGCATCAGAAAAAATACTTGCAAATTTTGGGGTGGCTTCCCAACTTCTTATTTCTTTACTTAAAACTTCATACATTAAAGGTTTAAATATAAAGTTAGTTTCAGAATCAACCACAAGAATCGGTAAAGAAGGATTAAGGTTCTTTAAATTCAAAGCAAATGTCATACCTGCAAAACCTGCTCCAACTATTACTATTGGTTTTTGTATTGATTTCATTAGAGATATATTGTTGTGCGTAAATGTATTATTAAACTATACGAATAATTTTTAAATTGAGCGAAATAAAATTAAACTCATAACCAAACTGAAGAATGATTGAAAAAATCCACAAAGATATTCAAACTAACTTGAGGAAATATAATCAAGAGCTAGTAGATATGAAGCCTCAAGAAATGCTTACATGGGGTTATGAAAAGTTTGATAATCAATTTGCTATTACAACAAGTTTTGGTATACAGTCATCAGTCCTTTTAGATATGGTCAGTAAATTATGTCTTCAAAAAAAAATCAAAATATTTTGGATAGATACAGGTTACCTTCCTCCAGAAACATACCATTACGCTGAAAAGCTTATTGATAATTTATCCTTAGAAATTGAAGTTCTGCAAAGTGAATTATCTCCAGCAAGAATGGAGGCCAAATACGGAAAACTTTGGGAAACAAATAAAGAGAGTGATTTAGATAAGTATCATGAATTGAGAAAGATAACACCTTTAGAAAATGGTCTAGAAAAATATGATATTTTCTGCTGGGCAAGCGGTGTTAGATCAGGTCAAACAGAAAATAGAAACAAAATGAAATTCATAGACGTAATTCGTCAAAGACTCTCTTTAAGGCCTTTACTAAATTGGACAAATAAAGATATTTTTTATTATATGGAAGAGAATCATTTACCTGCCCATCCACTTTTTATCAAAGGTTATTCTTCTGTAGGAGATTGGCATTCAAGCAGTCCCGATGGTATTGAAACAAAGGGCAGAGATACAAGATTTGGGGGGATTAAACAAGAATGTGGAATACACACTAATAATTAAATTGATCATAAAATAATGGTCTCAGATATAAATTTTTTATTAGTAGGCAATAGTAGGCTTCATTGGGCAAAATATTCTAAAAATCAATCTAAATTCTTCCATACCAAAAAAGACCAAAAAGTTCCCGAAAATATAGATCTTGATCAATTAATTTGGGCTTCTGTAGGAAAACTACCAAATTTTTTTCTGAAAAAAGAAAATGAAATAAAAACTAAAGATATTCAATTATCAAATCTTCCTGATTATTTTGGAGTTGATAGAGCTCTTGCCTGTATTGCCGCTTTAAAAGTTATTGAAAACCCTTTCAAAAAAGATTTGCTAATTGCAGATTGTGGAACAATATTATCAATAACAAAATTGAATTCAAATGGATCTATTATTGGAGGTCAACTTCTTCCAGGTTTTCTTACACAATTAAAATCTATGGAACAAAATACAAAAAATCTTAAAGTTCCCAAAAAATATGATATTCCAATCAAAGAATTTTTAATTAATACAGAAGAAGCAATCTTAAAAGGAGTAATCAACTCTCTTAGTAGCGTGATTAATAGTTTATTTAATCCCGAAAACGATATTTTAATAATCTGTGGAGGAGACTATCAATTACTCACAAAATCTCTAAAGAATCAAAAAGAAAATATTATCAATGCTCCTAATTTGGTTATGGAGGGAATGATTATTCACCACCTTTCCGCAAAAAAATTAGCTTAACCCAAGGTCTGCAATTATATGATCAGCCATTATTGCTGCTTTTACCTTTAAGTAAATTTTTTCGATGTTACCTTTAGTATCAATTAAAAAAGTATTTCTCATCATACCCATATATTCTTTTCCCATGAATTTTTTCAGTCCATAGCTATCATAATCAGAAGAAACTTTGAAAGGTTCAGGATCAGTTAAAAGAATAAAAGGTAAATTAAATTTTTCTATAAACTTCTGATGAGAGGATGCATTATCTTTACTAATACCAAGCACAATAATATTATTTTTTTGGAGTAAATCCCAATTTTCTTTAAAATTACATGCTTCTTTAGTACATCCTGGAGTATTATCTTTAGGATAAAAATATAGTATTATTCTTTTACCTTTAAAATCACTAAGAGAAACTTCTTTCTCAAAAGAATCTTTTAATTTAAATTCTGGTGCTTTGTCGCCAACCTTAAGAGCCATTGAAATTATTAAATGAGTATGAATATAAAATACCAAAAATTTGGTTTTATGAGATTAAAGGTGTGCAAGATGTCGCAACTGTAGAAGAAATTAAAACTGCAAAAAAACTAACAAATTCAAGATCAAAGATTTTCTTAGAAACAAGAGCTTATTTGCGAAAATCACTTTCAACACTTTTTGATTTAGACCCCCTCGAAATTCCAATTAATGCTCATCCAGGAAAACCTCCAAGTTTACCCTCTGGCATGGGAAATATCAGTTTAAGTCATTGTAAAGATGCCATTACTATAGTCTGGCATAAAGGGAGAATAGGAATTGATATTGAGAGAATAGATAGAGATTTTAATTATTTAAAATTTGCAGAAAAATATTTTTTTCATACCAATAAATCAATGCATAATAATTATCTGACAAAAAATATGATATTAAATCAATGGTGTGCTGTTGAAGCGGCTATAAAATGGGATCATGGAAAATTAGCTAAAGACATTAACCATTGGCAATTTTTTGAAAAGCCAAAAAAGTTAATTCATAAGAAGAGAAATATACATTTAAGTTATTCACAGATTAACTTCCATAATTGGACTATCTCTTTAGCCTACGCAGAAAAACCTTCTTTTAATCCTGAGATTATTTGTTGTTCGAAAAATTTTTAGTTTTCTTTTCTTCTTAGTAGTTCTTCATATTTAGTTTTTTCCCATCCATTATTATTTGGTTCCCATATTTTTAAACCTCTCAAAGATTTGGGAAGATATTCTTGTACGACCCAATTATCTGGATAATTATGAGGATTGACATAACTATTAGAATTATTTTTTAAATTAAGTGGAACATCAAAAGCATTGATAGATTTGATTGTTTCGACAGCTTTAAAAATACTTTTCGTACTATTACTTTTTGGAGATAAAGCTAAGTATAAAGAAGCCTGCGTTAGAAAATATAATCCTTCTGGAAAACCAACTCGATCAAAAGCATCACAACAGGATTGTACAACTACTATGGCATTAGGATCAGCTATTCCAATATCTTCGCTGGCAGAGATAAGTAGTCTTCTAAAAATAAAATTAGGATCTTCACCAGCCTCCAGCATATTCGCAAGCCAGAATAAAGTTGCATCTGGATCAGAACCTCTTATGGACTTGATAAAGGCACTTATCACATCGTAATGATTTTGACCATTTTTATCGTAAACAATATTTTTCTTTTGAATTGCATCCTCTGCTATTGAGAGATTAATGTTGATTTCTTTAGCATCATTTTCAGAAGTTGTTTCTATGGCCATCTCTAGCGCATTGATTAATGTTCTTGCATCTCCTGCAGAAAATTTAATTAAATGACTAATAGCCTCTTGAGTTAAATAAACTTTTTTTGAATCTTGTTTTTTAGAATAGTGAGTTATAACTTTTTGTATTATTTTCTGCAAATCATTTTCTGCCAAAGGAAGTAATGTAAAAATACGAGACCTACTAACAAGCGCTTTATTAACTGCAAAGAAAGGGTTTTCAGTTGTAGCACCAATAAAAGTTATAGTTCCATTTTCTATTGAAGGTAACAATGCATCTTGCTGAACAGATGTAAATCTATGAACCTCATCAATAAATAAAATTGTTTTTCTTTTGGAACTTATTAATCTATCTTTTGCATTAGCGATTTCATTTCTTAATTCTTTGACACTGGATAATACTGCATTTAACTTTATTAATTTTGAACGAGTATTAGAAGAAATAATTTCAATTAGAGTAGTTTTTCCAACACCAGGAGGGCCAGAAAAAATAAAATTACTAATCTTATCGTTTAATATTGCACTTCTTAAAAGCGACTTCTCATTCAGGATTGGTTGCTGACCAAAAAAATCTTCCAAATTCTTTGGTCTTAATTTATCTGCCAAAGGTGCATTATTTTCTATTTGAGAATAATTAGTAAATAAATTTTCTGAATGCATATAAATAAAATCAAAAAAATCATAGATTCCAATTCTATGTAATTACTGTAGGAGTTTCCATTTGAGTAAGTTTTGAAATATTTAATAAAGCATCTAAATCATTTATAAGAGGTTTCAAAGCGATCTGAGGATTTAATGAAAGATTCTGTTGAGGATTAAAAAACTTCTCAAAGTAAAGTCTTAATGTTGCACCCTTAGTTCCAGTGCCAGAAAGGCGCAAAATTACTCGAGAATCATCATCAAGGACCAATCTTAAACCTTGATTCTTACTTATGGAATTATCAACCGGATCTAAATATGAAAAATTATCTGCAACTTTAACTAAATGGCCAGCAAAACTATTTCCTTTTAAATTTTCGAGCATAGCAGTTAAATTACCAAAAATTTCATTAGCAATATTTAAGGGGATTGCCTCATAATCATGTCTTGAGTAATAATTCCTACCAAATTGTTTCCAATGATTCTGCATCAAGTCACTTACCGAACATTTTTTCTCAGCTAAAACTTGTAACCAATACAAAACTGCCCATAGTCCATCTTTCTCTCTCACATGATTACTACCTGTTCCGAAACTTTCTTCTCCACATAAAGTAATTAAATTAGAATCTAAAAGATTTCCAAAAAACTTCCAACCAGTAGGTGTCTCAAAACAAGGTATATTTAATGCTCGAGCAACATTATCAACCGCAGAGCTGGTTGGCATAGATCTTGCCACACCCGTAATACCATCTTTATAACCAGGGACACATTTTGTGTTAGCAGTGATAACTGCAAGGCTATCACTAGGATTTACAAAACATCCACTACCTAAAATCATATTCCTATCTCCATCTCCATCGCATGCAGCACCAAAACTGTAAGATTTTTTATTGAGTAACAAATCAGCCAAGTGGGATGCATAAGTAAGATTAGGATCAGGATGTAAACCTCCAAAATCTTTCAACGGGGTACCATTCATGACAGAATCATGTGCAAGACCCATTTTTTCAACAAAAATATTTTCTGCATATGGACCGGTAACCGCATTCATTGCATCAAAGATTAATGAGAAGTCTTTTTTTAGAAAATCGCTAATTTGATCAAAATCAAAAATTTTCTCCATCAAATCAGAATAATCTTTTAATCCATCAATAATTTCTAAGGTAGTTTCACCGTAAGAATAAGTTCCATATTCACTAAAATCAGGTAATTGAATTTTACAAATTTTATAACTAGTTAGTAATTGTGAGGCCTTGAAAATCTTATTAGTAATTATCTCAGGAGCTGGGCCTCCATTAGAGATATTCAATTTTACTCCAAAGTCGCCATCAATCCCACCAGGATTATGGCTTGCAGAAAGAATAATTCCACCAATAGCGTTTTCTTTTCTAATTAAGTGTGATGTCGCAGGAGTAGATAATAAACCGTATTTTGGAACAATAACCTTTTGAACTTTATGAGCAATGCATATTTGAACAATTTTTTCTATTGCTTCATTATTGCCATATCTACCATCGCCACCAACAACTAATGTTGAACCTTTTAAATCTTCCAATGATTGCAAGATTGCTTCAATAAAAATTTCTAAATAATGTTCTTCCTGAAACTTTAATGTACTTTTTCTTAAACCAGAAGTTCCTGGTTTTTGATCCAGAAAAGGAGAATTAATATCAATTACATTAACTTGAGTCATATTTTTAAAAAACTTCCAAAAATCTAACTAAATTAATGAGGCATTTCGGATGTTCTTAACATAGCGATAAACCATAATGAAGATATTAATAATGCACTAAGGATTCCATAGTTAACACCAAATTTAGAAATTGTAATTGGAACTATTAGTGGAAACGTTAATGCCCCAAACAATGGTGTAAAAGCTACAATTTTTTTCAGCATTAATTTAATTTATTAAAACCATTCAGTCTCAGCATTATCTTTTTCATTAGTATCGTCAAGTGGTGTAGTTCTATCAAATTTCATTGATATACTTTTTTCTTGCTCACCAGATACATCAACAGCTTTAATATCATATTTTTGAGTCCCATCCCTAAATGGAACTTGAATTCTAAAGGTACCATCTGCTGCAAGGGGTACATCTTCTCCACCTATTGTCAGTTTGGCAGAAGGCTCAGTAGCTCCATAGACAATTAACTCAGCATCAGCGACGAGCCAAAAAGATCTATTTTTAACAATTCCGGTTCCAGAATCATTTAAACCTGATGACCATTTACCAGCACCTGAGTCTGTGAGATTATCATTAAGGTTTGTTGAATTTACATTTTCCATGAATTCTTCAGAACCAACTTTTCTTCTGAGTGGAATATTAGTTGCTGCTTGGTATAACCTTTCATGCATACCATTTTGTTCTGAAATAACTGGATTTGAAATATCTGGGATTGATTCAGAAGTAGAGTCCAAATTAAAAGGGACAAATTTATCAAGAATTTGCTCAGAGGGATGGGAGCCAGGAACGTGACTAACAGAAGAAAATGCTAATGACATCCAATTAAAACCATATTTATAACCCAGTTCAACTTTATAATCTCTATCTGCTAGAGGGATTGGCAAGTACCACTCAGTGCTGTAACTATCAACTGCTATCTCCCTTAGTGTTCCTTGATTAAAATTGCTTCCTTCAGAACCAGATGCATCAAATAATCGTAAACATAATTTATTCGCTCCCAATGATTGTGCTTTTTCTCGATCTGCATCAGAAATTTGCCAAAAAACATAAGCCCAATCAGGATCTCGGGGTAAGAATACTACATTTGTTTTAACTTCTTCACTGCTGTTGAAAGCATTGGACTCAAAAGTTGCTTCAGATTTTGACTGGGATGGAGTAATGCTTGTTTTTTGTATAGATTTTTCTTGATATTTAAGTATTAAATCAACTAAAACAGCTTTTGTTTTGCGACTGTATAGCGGGACTGATAATTTACTTGCTTCTTGACGTAATTGTCTGAGGGTAAGTGAGAGTAATTCATCTTTATTCATGATCCCATCAGCCACTTTAAATTCTCCGTTTTTGTTTGGGATCAGTATGTTCTTTTTTTTTGGGAATTGCGTGTCTTTTTTCCCTGTCGTCAGGATCCTCTGACTACTAAAAAATTCTCAAAATTAATATTTATCTTCAAAACAGTTGGTATAAAAGCAATTAATTAATTTTCAGATCTTTTTTAAATGTAAATTAATTTTCTTTTTTTTTAAATTTTATTACCTAAATTTGTTAACGACTCAACAAAAATATATTTTTTCTTCGGGATCAATAAAAGGGAAGTTCAGCGTTGTTCTATTAAAAGTACTAAATCATCTATCTCTAAATCCTCAATATTTTTTCCAATTTTTTTTGAGAAATTACTTAATTTTTTCGAGGTAGATTCTAACTGCTCATAAAAAAGATCACTAAATTTTTTATCATCAAATTTTTTGGATTGGTTATCACACCATTCTCTCAGGGAATTTTTATTTTGATATTCCAAATTATTATCTGCATTGATAGTTTTTAAAATCTGGAGGCAATGAGCGAGTATTCTTAAATGATGTTTCTGCATCATAGGTAGATCGAGATTATCAATTTCTTGAATAATTTCTATATTTAATGGGTTAGAAGAGGGATCAAGATGGTTAGACATTAATTTTTAGTTTTAATAAAGGAAAAAAACTCAATATTGGGGGTATCTTTCGTTAAAGTATATAAAGCTAATTGTAATGAGTTATTTTTAATAACATGGTCAACGAAAATTTAGTTAAAGATGTAGTAAAAGAGCCTTACAAATATGGTTTCGTTACCGATATTGAAACTGAAAAAATAGCAAAGGGATTAAATGAAGATATCATTAGATTAATTTCACAGAAAAAAGAAGAACCAAAATATCTTCTTGATTTTAGACTAAAAGCCTTTAAAAAATGGCAAAAAATGAAAGAGCCTGATTGGGCAGGATTAGGATATAAACAAATTGACTATCAAGATATAATTTATTACTCTGCACCTAAGCAAAAAGAGAAAATTTCCAGTTTAGATGAAGTGGATCCCAAACTGCTTGAGACTTTTGACAAATTGGGGATACCCCTTACGGAGCAAAAAAAACTAACTAATGTAGCAGTAGATGCTGTCTTTGATAGTGTTTCTATAGCAACAACTTTTAGAGAAGAACTTGCTCAACATGGAGTTATATTTTGCTCAATCAGTGAAGCAGTAAAAAATCACTCGAATTTGATTGAACAATATTTAGGTACAGTAGTTCCAGCTAGTGATAATTATTTTGCAGCACTAAATTCTGCTGTTTTTAGTGATGGTTCTTTTGTTTATATACCAAAAGGTGTTACTTGTCCTATGGATCTATCTTCATACTTCAGAATTAATAGTGGCGATTCAGGACAATTCGAGAGAACACTAATCATTGCCGAAGAATCAAGTTCTGTAAGTTATCTAGAAGGCTGTACAGCTCCAATGTTTGATACTAATACCCTACATGCAGCAGTTGTGGAACTCATAGCGCTTGACGATGCTTCAATAAAATATTCAACAGTACAAAATTGGTATGCTGGTGATGAAGAAGGTGTTGGCGGTATTTTTAATTTTGTCACCAAGAGAGGAAAATGTTTAGGTAAGAGAAGTAAAATTAGCTGGTCTCAAGTTGAAACAGGCTCTGCAATTACATGGAAATATCCTAGCTGTCTTCTTTTAGGAGAAGAATCCGTGGGCGAATTTTATTCAGTAGCACTCACCAATAATCTTCAGCAAGCTGATACAGGCACTAAGATGATTCACATTGGCCCAAAAACCAAATCAACTATTGTTAGTAAAGGTATAAGTGCAGGTAATTCTAATAATAGCTACAGAGGCCTTGTCAAAATGGGAACTAAAGCTACTGGATCAAGAAATTACAGTCAATGTGATTCAATGTTAATAGGGGATCAAGCTTCTGCAAATACATTCCCTTACATCAAATCTCAACAACCCAATTCTGAAATTGAGCATGAAGCAAGTACATGTAGAATCTCAGAAGACCAGCTTTTTTATCTCCAAAGCAGAGGTATAGAATTTGAGGAGGCAGTATCTATGATGGTCAGCGGCTTTTGCAGAGATGTCTTTAATCAACTACCTATGGAATTTGCTGCTGAAGCAGATAAATTACTAGCGCTGAAACTAGAGGGATCAGTAGGTTAATGAATCAATTTTTAAACTGAAATGCAAAGTAAAATGAAAGAATTAGATCCAATTTTAGAAGTTGAAAATCTTTCTGCATCTACTGATAATCTTCCAATTTTAAAAGGGGTTTCACTTACTGTCTATCCTGGAGAAATTCATGCCATTATGGGGAGAAATGGATGTGGCAAAAGCACTCTTTCGAAAATCATTGCAGGACATCCCTCGTATAATATTACAGATGGCGACATAAAATTTTTAGGTGAAAATATCAAATCTCAAGAACCTGAAGAGAGAGCTCAATCAGGAATTTTTCTTGGTTTTCAATATCCAATAGAGATTCCAGGTGTTAGTAATCTTGAGTTTCTTAGAGTTTCAACTAATGCTAGAAGAAAATTCCTGAACAAAGAAGAATTAGATACTTTTGATTTCGAGGAATTAGTTAAAGAAAAGTTAGAACTTGTGAAAATGGATCATGCTTTCCTATCAAGAAGTGTAAACCAAGGATTTTCGGGGGGTGAAAAAAAAAGAAATGAAATTCTGCAAATGGCTTTACTCGAGCCTAAGATAGCGATATTAGATGAGACAGATTCTGGTCTTGATATTGATGCTCTAAGAATAGTGGCATCAGGAATTAAAAAAATTTCTAATTCACAAACTGGAGTTATATTAATTACCCATTACCAAAGATTACTAGATGAAATTAAACCAAATTATGTCCATGTTATGTCAGACGGACAAATCATAAAAACTGGTGGAAGTGATCTTGCTCTAGAGCTTGAGAAAAAAGGTTATGAATGGACAGATAACTTTATAAAAGAGATCTAAATATTATGGAAATTATTGAAAAAATAAAAACCAATAAATCAATTGATAATCAAACAGAAATACAAAAAATCTGTCTAAATAAATTACAATCAAGTCCCCTCCCTAATCCTAAAAGTGAACCATGGAGACTATCAAATAAATCTAAATTTTCAGACTTATTAGACTACTCCCTTAATGAAAAAGATACAAAATTTGATACACCCTATCCGAATACATCTCAAAACATTATCAGGTTAGTAATTGGTGATAATTGCCAAATTAAGTTAATAGAAGAAAATTATTCAATAAAGGAACTAAGTGAGGACGAATTAGTTAAATATATCAAGAAACAGATATCTTGTTTTGATCAAAACGAAAATTGGAGTGAATTACTAAATCTGTCTTTAAGCTGTAAAAAGAATATCTTGGGATTAAAAATAAACGGATCAAAAATCCCGCCTATTGAAATCTTTAGTCATGCATCAAGTAATTCTTTAAACGCAAAAACCTTGGTAATATTTTTAGAGAAGAATTGTGATATTGATTTATTACAAGTAAATCTTGGCAAAGACAACTCTTCGTTATCTCAATCAACGTTCTTTTGTTTAGAAGAAAATTGTTCTGTAAACCATGGTGTTGTGTCTTACGGTGAAAGCAAATCAAATCTATTAAATTCTCTCAATGTAATTCAAGAAAAAAATAGTGAATACAATTTGGGATCTTTACATTTCAAATTCAATTACGCAAGATTTGAAATTAGTATTAAACAATCTGCGGGAAACGCTAAAACAAATATCAAAGGTATGCAAATAACAAAAAAAGATGAGCAAATTTCAACCTATACAAAAATAGAATTTAAGGGCCCAAATGGATTTTTAGATCAAATTAATAAATCACTTGCTGATGATAAATCACATGCAATATTTGAAGGTTCAATAATAGTTCCGAAAATTGCCCAGAGAACTGATGCTTCCCAATTAAGCAGAAATTTACTTTTATCAAATCTCGCACAAATAGATACCAAACCTCAATTAGAAATAATTGCTGATGATGTCAAATGTAAACATGGAGCTACAATTTCGCAACTAAATGAAGAAGAACTTTTTTATATGCGAACAAGGGGAATCACATTAACAGAAGCAAGTAAACTACAATTGAGTTCTTACTTTCAAGAAATAATTACATTTATTCCCGTTTCAAAAGATAGATGGGATTTGCTTGATAAACTTTTAAATGAAAATTAATGGAAACGATTCAAAATTTTTCTGAAATAACGAAGAAAGACTTTCCTCTTTTGAATAAGAACTTAAAAAGTAATGAGCAAATTATTTACTTAGACCATGCTGCAACCACTCAAAAACCACTACAAGTTTTAAAAAAAATTGATGAATATTACAGAAACTTTAATGCCAATGTACATAGAGGCGCACATCAATTAAGTGCTAAAGCAACAGAAGAATTTGAAAATGCAAGATATTCAATTAGCAAATATATAAAAGCGAATTCAGCAAAAGAAATTATTTTTACAAGAAATGCTACAGAGGCAATCAATCTAGCAGCTAGATCATGGGGCGAATCTTCATTAAGAGAAAACGATGAAATTCTCTTATCAATAATGGAGCATCATAGCAATATTGTTCCGTGGCAAATGGTTGCAGCGAAAAATAAATGCAAATTAAAATTTATCGGTATTGATAAAGATGGGAAATTAGATATGGACGACTTTAAGTCAAAACTAACATCTAGAACTAAGCTTGTTAGCCTAGTACATATTAGTAATACACTAGGTTGCTGTAATCCAATCAAAGATATAACTAAATTAGCTAAACAAAAAGGTTCTTTAGTTTTAGTAGATGCTTGTCAAAGTTTGGCTCATCAAAAATTGGATGTGATTGATCTTGATATAGATTTTTTAGCGGGATCAGGACATAAACTTTGCGGACCTACTGGTATTGGTTTCCTTTGGTCAAGAAAAGAAATCCTAGAACAAATTCCTCCTCTCTTTGGAGGGGGCGAAATGATTCAAGATGTTTTTGAAGAAACAAGTACTTGGGCAGAACTGCCACATAAGTTTGAAGCTGGAACTCCAGCCATTGCAGAAGCAATAGGTCTTTCTGAAGCGATTAATTATATTAACAATATTGGATTGAACGAAATTCATGAATATGAAAAGACTATTACTAAATATTTATTTGAAAAATTAAATCAAATAGAAAATGTTGAAATTATAGGTCCATCTCCTGAGATAGATCCAGACAGAGCATCACTTGCCACCTTTTATATAAAAAACATACATTCAAACGATATTGCTGAAATTCTTGATTCAAAAGGAATTTGTATCAGAAGTGGACATCATTGCTGTCAACCTCTTCACAGATACATAGGCATTAAATCAACGGCTAGAATTAGCATGAATTTCACAACCAATAAGGAAGAAATTGATATCTTTATAGAAAAATTAAAAGATACTATTAATTTTCTAAACATCAATTCTTAAATATTCAAAGCATTTTTTAGGAATTCCTGAGATTTTTGCATTACAAATTCTTTGTTTTCAATATTTTGAAACCCATGCCCTTCATTTTCAAAAAAAATAACTTCTGAATATTTATTATTCTGAATCAAAATTTCTTGAATTTTTAAAGTTTGTTTATAAGAAATAACTTTATCTTTTTTTCCATGAAACATTAATATAGGTTTTTTGATTTTATTTAAATGACTTATCGGTGATCTATTTATAAAGTCATTATAATTTTTTAAATAATTTCCTACCAAAGAATTTAAATAATCTTTTTCAAACCTATGAGTGTTATAGTGCATATCCTTCAAATCAATAACAGGATATTTACAAATCGCTGCTGTAAAAATAGTCCCATATAATAAACAATTTAGAGCAGTTAACCCACCAGCACTATTACCAAAAATTACTACTTTATCATTATTAACTAGATTCGATTTGATTAATTCAAGAGCTAGTGCTTTACAGTCATAAGAATCAACAATACCCCACTTATAATGCAACCTCTCTCTATATGCTTTGCCAAACCCTGATGATCCTCCATAATTAACTTCAGCAACAAAAAATCCCTTCGAAGTCCAATATTGAACTTCAGAATTATATGATCCATCAAAAAATGAAGTTGGTCCACTATGTGCTCTAACAAGGAGCGGTGGCTTTCTAAAATTTTCGACAAGCGGCCTGTAAAGAAAAGAATGAGTAGGTTGATCTTCAAAACCTTTAAACCAAAATGTTTCAGGTTTTGAACAATCCTTTATATATTCAACATTTATTTGCTCTACAAAATTTGATAAAAGTCTTTCTGCAAAATCAATTTCAAGTACAATTCCCAAAAAGTCAGATCCATAACCTTTTAAAAGAACTTTTTCCCGAAAAATACTGAAATCACTTATTGAGGTAAAAGGAGTGGAAAATTCTTTGACGAATTGAAGATCTTTATATTGTTCAACGATTAAATTATTTTCTTTTTTTGCTATGCAAAATAAATTTTTTATAGTCCCTGAAAAAAATGTTATTCCTGAGACCCATTGTGGTGCTCCATATTCAATCAAATTTCTCTCTACTCTTTTCTTAATATAAATATTCTCAATTTCACTAACATCTAAAAACAATAAGTTCCACCATCCAGAACTATCTTCAGAACATACTAAGATTGTTTCACTTATCCAATAGGGTTGAAAAAAAGAAACGTTTTTTTTGGCATTTATCAGCTTATTTGAGAATTTCTTTATTTTTTGTATCTCTCCAGTTAAATCTATTTGAGCAAAAAAAAGATCATTTCTCTCCCAGGGCATGTAGGGAGAATCCCACTCTATCCAAGAAAGTAAGTCAGTAGAGTTATTAGAAGATAATTCGCCAGCAAAATTTTTAAATTTTTTTATTAGATGAATATCTTGTTTAGATTTTTTTAAGTTTAAAGAAAATAAATAATCTCTATTATTAATTTCGCAAATACCATACAAAATATTTTCTTCAGAAATGACAAATGAAGAATCAAAATTTCCATCAATTGATTTAGATAGTTGTCTAGGTTCTTGAACTGAATCGAGATATTTATTTTGACTTCTATAAGTTGACTCTGCCTCTTTAAAAATTTCAAACCATACTGCCTTGGTAATCTGATCTATCCATAACAAATAAAAATTATTTTTTAAATTTATACATTTATAAGATTTACCACCATATCCATGAAAATTATTTTTAATATTATATTTTTTTCGTGTTAATTTCTGAGGAAACGCTTCTTTATCATTAAATGGCCTTGCAAAAATGGCATTCTCATTTTTACCTTCACCAACAACATCAATCCAAAAAATGGTATCCCTAATAATAGTTAATTCCTTAAAAGGTTCTTTTTTAGATTCAGTTTGCCTGACTTTTAATTTATCATCATTACTCATTTAAAAAACTATAAAGAAAGTAAATTAAAGTGCTAGTATTTTTATAGCTAAACTCTTAATTAAAAACTTTTTTAACGTGGCAAACCATTTTTCACAACTTGCAAAAAAGTCAAGATCAAATGGAAGCTCAGAAAAAATTTCAAAAGAACAATCAGGTAAGCCATCTCTAGACATTTATAAACTTGGTGATGATGTACTAAGACAAAATTCCAAAAGAATAACTAAAGTTGACGAATCGATTAGAAAACTTGCTAGAGAAATGCTTCAAAGCATGTATGCAGCTAAAGGAATTGGACTTGCAGCACCTCAAATTGGTATTAATAAAGAGCTTCTTGTCATAGACGTAAATTTTGAAGATTCAGCAGCAGAGCCTCTCATATTAATCAATCCAGAAATTACAGACTTTGGTACAACCCTTAATTCATACGAAGAAGGTTGCTTGAGTATACCTGGCGTCTATTTGAATGTAGTAAGACCATCAACTATTAAATTAAAATTTAGAGATGAAATGGGGAGACCACGTAAAATGAAAGCAGATGGAATTCTGGCGAGATGTATTCAACACGAAATGGATCACTTAAACGGAATATTATTTGTTGATAGAGTTACATCAAAAGATGATTTGAGCAAAGAACTAATAAAGGAAGGGTTTAACGAAAAAGACGTAATTTCTATTAATTAATCTAATGACTGAAACTACAATATTTCAAAAAATAATTAATGATGAAATACCCTGCGATAAACTTTATGAAGATGAATTTTGTATTGCGTTTAATGATATCCAAGCGCAAGCACCAGTTCACTTTTTAGTTATTCCAAAAAAACCTATTATTAGCTTACTAGATTGTATTGAAGAAGATGCAAATTTATTAGGGCATTTACTTTTTGTAGGTAGCAAAATAGCTAAATCAAAAAATTTAACTAATTGGAGAACAGTAATTAATACTGGAAAAGAATCGGGACAAACAGTTTTTCATTTACATATTCATTTTTTATCTGGAAGAAAAATGAAATGGCCCCCAGGTTAAAACTCTCGAAAGAAATGTTTATGGGTTATAAATAAATAAAAACAACATGAATACTCCAGATTCCTTAAATTCAGAGTCCAAAAATTTATTCAATTTAATATCGAAAAACTGGGAAGCCCTAGACGATTCACTCAAAACTAAGTTAATAAAAATTTGGAGAGTTTTAACTTATAAATGGCAATTACAAATTTTATTTAATCTCCCTTTTCTTTTATGGTGGGTATTAGATAAATCTTTTCCAAAAGTTCATGAATTTGATGCAAAAATCTTGAATTACTTGAATTTACCTGACTGGGCACTTTCCTTTATTGGCTTTAGTCAATAGACTTCTAAAAGTTATAATTTATCTTATAAAACTTTTGAGTAATGAATACAGTAGTTAATAATAAATCCAAATTTATATTGCAATTACAAAAACTAAGGAAGTTATCTCAGCCGTTTTTTCTTCCCATAGATCAATGTAATGGATTTCAATTCATATGGCTTTTGATTTCTCTTTTATTTTGTGTTGGTGGAATTGTTCTTGTTGGTCTTACAGGAATAATAAGTTTTTTTGAAAGCTTTCAACCAATTTTTCTTGAAAAGTATTTCGGAGGTGTAGTAAGTACTGTCAATTCAATTTGGGCTGGGAGTTGGGGATTGCTTTTCTCTGCATTATTTCTAATTGGATCAGGAAGCTTTTTTAGCTTAAGACGTCAATTAAAAAACCGTAGATGGTTACATTGGTTATTCCTTGCGATAATTGTATTAATGCTTTTAGCTGTAAACGGAATAAACGCAGGTATTGGATTCATTGCAAGAGATTTAACAAATGCTTTAGTAGAAAAACAAGAAGAAGGATTTTATCGGATATTGGGGATTTACGCTTGTTGTTTCGCTGTGGCTTTACCAATACGGGTTTCCCAAATATTTTTTACATATAAGTTAGGAATAATTTGGAGAGAATGGCTTTCAAAAAGTCTAGTCAAAGATTATATGACTAATAAAGCTTATTACCAGTTAAATCCCAATGATGAAGAACAAACCGATGTAGATAATCCCGATCAAAGAATCACAGATGATACCCGAGCTTTTACTGGGCAAAGTCTCTCTTTCACATTAGGTATTTTTGATGCTCTACTAACATTTTCGCTTAATATTCTTATTTTATGGAGTATTAGTACAACACTTACTTTTTCTTTATTTGGTTACGCCGCATTTGCAACTTCTATTCTCTTAATTGCTGGAAAAAATCTTGTAAAGATTGACTTTGATCAACTCAGATATGAAGCAGATTTTCGATATGGCTTAGTACATATTCGCGATAATGCAGAATCAATAGCCTTTTACTCTGGGGAGAATCCTGAGCGAAGTGAAACTGAAAGACGCTTAGGAGAAGTGGTGAGAAACTTTAATTTACTGATTATATGGAGAGTAATAATAGACGTCATGAGAAGATCCATTAATTATGCTGGAAATTTCTTTCCATATTTAATAATGGCAATCCCTTACTTTAAAGGTGATATTGATTATGGACGCTTTATTCAGGCAAGCTTTGCATTTGGAATGGTTGAAGGTTCGTTATTTTTCATTGTTAATCAAATCGAAGAACTTGCAAAATTTACCGCTGGTATTGGCAGATTAGAAGGATTCCAATCAAAAGTTGAATCCATTAGTCAAACCAACCCGACAAGCAATCAAAACGTTATTTCAGATTACCCCTCAATTCTTATTAATAATGCTGACCTTTGCCCACCAGGATCAAATAAAACAATAATTAAAAATTTAAATTTGAGCATCGACAATAATCAATCACTTTTGGTAGTTGGGCCATCTGGATGCGGAAAAACATCTTTACTAAGAATGATTAGTGGTTTATGGGAACCCGATCAGGGAATAATTAAAAAACCAAAAATTGGGGAATTATTATTCATACCTCAAAAACCATATATGCTACTTGGTTCTTTAAGAGAACAATTATGTTATCCTACAGAAGTCAAGAAATTTAGTGATGAACATCTTACTTCTGTACTTCATGAAGTAAATTTAAAAACTTTAGTGGACCGGTATCCTAATCTTGATATCAAACAAGATTGGCCACGAATTCTTTCTTTAGGCGAGCAACAAAGATTGGCTTTTGCAAGACTCTTACTAAATTCTCCAAGATTTGCAGTACTTGATGAAGCAACAAGTGCTTTAGATATTAACACTGAAAAAAAACTATATAGTTTACTTAAGGAAAGAGAACTTTCTCTAATTAGTGTTGGACATAGACCTAGCTTAAAAGATTTTCACGAAAATATTTTAGAATTAAATGGACAGGGAGACTGGAAATTATTGACTTCTGATAAGTATAATTTTAAGGATTAAAAAAAAAATGAATTCGAAAGAAGAACAAACTAACTCAGAAGACACTAATCTAGAAAATGAGAGTTTTTTAGAACAGCAGAAAGATCCAAATTATATGAATGAACAAATTGGAGATAATCAATTAGATGAAAAATCGATAGAAATTAAAGATGAATATAAATTTGGATGGAGTAGTTATTCTGAAAAAACTAATGGAAGATTTGCAATGATTGGCTTTCTTTCAATAATATTGATTGAACTATTTAGTAAACAATCGTTTTTAAAATGGGCAGGAATCCTATAATTAATCATCAAATCTAGAACTGTTATCTCTAGGTTTTTTCTTGTTTGTTCCAACGTTATATCTACTATTTTGGTTTTTTGAACTTGATCTAGCTGAAGAGCTTACTCTACGAGTCTCACGTGGTTTTTTAGCTTGATTAGCATCTTTAAATGAAGCATCTTCTACTTGAGCTGTTGAAGATTGCTGCCTAATAGGGGGTCTAGTAGGTTGCTTTCTTAATGGAGAGGAATCAGCAGGAGGAGAAATATTATCTTGTCTAGAAACTGTCCGATTCATTCTGGGTCTTGACCCTGTTTTAACTTCATCGCGAGATAAATTTCTTCTTTCACCAAAGTTATTTGTTTCTGGTTGTTTCCTATTTCTGTCTTCAGAAGTCTTTCTTCTCCTTCTTATAGGCTCGTCATTGTCAAACTGACTTATTTCCCGTGTAGATGGCCTACTTCTACTTGCTGCAGCAGAAGGTATGGCTCTTGAAGCATTCCTCCTACGAGATCTCCCCTCCGTATAATCTTCTTCAAATTCATCTTCTTGAGGTTTAAATCTTCTTGATGGTCTTTCAGATTCTTCAAACCTATCATAATCGTCATTAAATCGACCTCTAGAATTTCTTGGAACATCAGGAATAGGATCATCATCAAAATAAGATGACCTTCTAGCTTGATCAGTAGCAACTCCCCTCAATCGCACACTTTCATATGCGAAAAAAACTGTAGTTCCTGCTAATAAAAACTGACCAAACTGAAGGATAGGATCTAACCTCCAGCCTTGAAAAAATAATATTCCTCCGCACAAAAGTCCAATCGCTGCGAAGAAAACATCATAATCTCTCGCCAAAGCAGGCTTAAAGGACCTCAAAAAGTAAAGGCCTCCTCCACATACTGCGAGAACTATACCAACAATACTGGCCCAATTTAGACTAGCATTGACCACATTCTTTCTCCAAAAAATTATTTTTTAAAGGGTTACTTAAATCCCCTATATATATAGTGTACTTAAAACTTCTACAAAAACTAGCGTCTTCCAGTAGAAGTACGATCGAGGGAATCTTTCTGGCTTACAAAAATCAAAAATGCAGTGGCCGGAATAACGATAAGTAAGGCAGCCGCAATAAAACTACCTATCATTCCCACTGCGGAATTATTTGCAACTTCAGCAGAAAAATCTGCGGCTAGTAATAAATTTGAGATTTGAAACACTTTTTAAATATTTAATTCTCAATTTATAATACGAATTAAATACGTTTCAATGGGTTATTTATTAAGATGAATTAAATATTTGTGATTTCCTTGCTTGTAAACTCTCTTCAAATTTTAGATATTAGTTTGGGAATTTCTCTTTCATACCTAACTATAGTTTTTCTAATAAGATTAATACTTACTTGGTACCCAAAAATTGATTTAAGTAAAGGTTTATGGTTATTAGTTTCAATACCATCAAGCTCTATTCTTAATTTAACAAGAAAACTAATTCCTCCTATTGGAGGCGTTGATGTTGGACCCGTAATTTGGATCGGATTTATAAGCTTTTTAAGAGAAATATTAGTCGGTCAGCAAGGGCTTATAAAACTTGCATTGCATACACATATTTCATAGAAATCTTTTAATTATTTCTCAGTAATTTGGCAATAATTCTTCTTCTACATATTTAGTATGTATTTTACCCTGCTTAAATTTAGATTTATTCAGCAAGGTTAGATGAAAGTTAATTGTTGTAGGAATACCAGTTACTGCACATTCATTTAAAGCCCTATTCATACGTTTAATTGCAGTATTACGATCCTTTCCCCAGACTATTAATTTACCAATTAATGAGTCATAGAAAGGAGGAATTTCATAGCCTGTATAGACATGACTATCCACCCTAACACCAGGACCACCAGGAGGAAGCCACCCAGTTATTTTCCCAGGTGATGGTCGAAAATTGTGAGAAGGATCTTCAGCATTGATTCTACATTCAATAGCATGACCGTTTAAATGGATATCATCCTGATTAAATTCCAAGTTTGCTCCGCTTGCGATTTTAATTTGCTCAGCTATTAAATCAACTCCTGTAACCATTTCAGTAACAGGATGTTCAACTTGAATCCTAGTATTCATCTCCATAAAATAAAAATTATCATCATCAACTAAAAATTCAACTGTCCCCGCCCCTTCGTAGCCGATACTTTTTGCAGCAGCAATAGCTGCATTCCCCATTTTTTTTCTTAGCTCAGTATTAATTGCAGGACTAGGAGACTCCTCTAGTAACTTCTGATGTCTTCTTTGAACTGAACAATCTCGCTCTCCTAAATGAACAACATTACCCGATCTGTCGGCCAAAATTTGAATTTCTACATGTCTAGGCTTCTTTATAAATTTCTCCATATATAACCCGTCATTACCAAAAGCTGCTTCTGCTTCTCCCTGAGCTGCTTTAAACATTTTTTCTAGATTATCAGAGTTTTCAACCAACCGCATACCTCTTCCACCTCCTCCAGCAGTGGCTTTAATAATTACCGGATAGCCAATATCATCTGCCAATTTATAAGCCTCATCAACATTTGATAACAAGCCTTTACTACCAGGTACTGTTGGAACTCCAACTGCTTCCATAGTTTCTTTAGCTGTAGATTTATCTCCCATAGATCTAATAGCTTTTGGAGATGGGCCAATAAAAACTATGCCGTGATCATTGCACATCTCAGCAAATTTATCATTTTCCGCAAGAAAGCCATAGCCAGGATGAATAGCATCAACTCCTCTCGATGTAGCAGCGGCAAGTATATTTGGAATATTTAAATAACTCTTATTACTTAATGAATCTCCTACACAAACCGCCTCATCAGCAAGCTGAACATGCAATGCTTTTTTATCTACAGTGCTAAAAACTGCAACGGTTGCAATACCTAGTTCTCTACAACTTCTGACAATTCGTAAAGCTATTTCTCCACGATTAGCAATTAAAACTTTTTCAACCATTATGAAAATAAAATTGAAGAAATGAAATGACTTAAAATAAAAAATTATTTGCCAAAGTATTCAACAAAATTTTTTAGTGATCAGAGGACATTTTTTACAATACAACCTAAAACGTTATATATGTATAAATATTTGTTTTATGCAATAGAAAAATTATTCATCATATTCAAAAAAACTCTTTTTGAACTACATTCTTAATTCAGCCAATAATGTATGATATTTTTAAGGTTTAAGCATCCCCCCCCTGCTGCTGAAAACCCTTTGCGGACGTGGCGGAATTGGTAGACGCGCACGTCTAAGGAGCGTGTGGCTTCGGCCTTGCGAGTTCAAGTCTCGCCGTCCGCATTTAATGTATTCTGGTTTAACTGCAATGAAAAAAGAAACAGTTGCAGTAGTTATAATTTCCAATGGTCCTGGTGAATTAACTACATGGGTAAATCCTGTAGTGGATGAGTTAAACAAAATAAATAAATCACTATGTGATGAAGATAAACAAGATTTCACTCTTAGGTTAGTCCTTGTTCCTTGCCCAAATGCCACTGGTAAAGAATTTTTAGTTGCAAATTCATGGAATAAATTCGAATTAATTACAAAAGCCAAAAGTTTTTGGAAATTATTAATAAAGCCACATTCTTTTGCTGATTGGCCCAAAAAAGGAGTAGTTATTTTCCTTGGTGGGGATCAATTTTGGAGCATTTTATTAGCTAAAAGATTAGGTTATTTAAACATCACATATGCTGAATGGGTTTCACGATGGCCTAAATGGACCAATGAAATTGCTGCTATGAATATAAAAGTAAAAGAGTTAATACCTAAAAGATATAAATATAAATGTAAAGTAATTGGCGATTTGATGGCAGATATCAAACTTAATAGCGAAATATCATTAAGAAATAAAGAAAAACACTACATTGCATTATTACCTGGTTCAAAGAAAGCAAAGCTTTCTATTGGAATTCCTTTCTTCTTAGAAGTTGCAGATCATATCGCTAAAGAAAATCAAAATATAAATTTTATAATCCCCATTGCACCAACTACTGATAAAAGTGAATATTTATTTTTTCAAAGCAACAAAAATCCAATTGCTAAATATTACTCATCAAAAATCAAAACAATTAAAAACTTCAAAGACTCTAGTTTTGATTATGTAATTGAAACATCCAAAAAAACAAAGATTTATCTAATCAAGAAACATCCTTGCTATGAAATATTAAAAGAATGTGATCTTGCAATTACAACTGTAGGAGCAAATACTGCAGAATTAGCAGCAATTAGTCTTCCAATGTTAGTTGTTCTGCCAACTCAACATTTAAATATGATGAACGCTTGGGATGGTATTTTTGGAGTAGTTGGAAAAATTTCATTCATAAATAGATTCCTAACTTTTATAATTAAAAATTTCTATTTTAAAAAAAAGAAGTTTTTTGCTTGGCCAAATATTAAGGCTAAAAGAATGATTGTCCCTGAAAGGATAGGTAATATTTCGACAATAAAAATTGCAAGAGAAGTACTATTTCTTATTAAAAATAGAGATCAATTAAAAAGTATTAGGGATAATCTAAACAAAGAAAGAGGCGATAAAGGCGCTGCAAAAAAACTTGCTTCTATAGTTGTTAATTCAATAAAAAAACTTTAACAATTACCAAGGATCATCAATTTCAAACTTTTCTGATTTTTTATTATCTTGAACTAAATTTTGTTCGTTAAGTGGTTCAATATCTAAAGTTTCAGTTGCATTTTGAATTGGTCTTTTCGAAGCTAAATTATTAGTTGATTGTTTTTTTTGCTTTAAATCAATATTGTTTTTTTCATCTATTTGATTAACACTATTTTGATTCTGGATCTGATCAGCATCATCATTATCCATGTATAGCTTTTTTCTATTATTTATTTCTTCTTCAGAACCTTTTAATTCAACATATTCAAGTTCATCTTCATAATCATCTTCATAATCATCTTCATAATCATCCTGTTCAACAACTTCTTCATATTCCTCGACCAAATTGTTTTGCTGTTCTGATTCAGAACCTGAAAGTAACTGATTTTCAACAGGTACAAGATTTGCTGAGTATCCATTTACTTCCCTTTCATCCCATGAAGAACCCCCGACTCCAAGTTTCTCAAGTAATCCACTGCTTAGTTGCTTCAATTTCTCTTCAGCACCTTCATAAACAATAATCCTATCGGTACCACTACTTACAATTTCCTCTACAGGTATTTCCCAAGTACTTAAAACTCCCTCGCCTAAAAGCGGAACACCAACAGCACCCATAACAAGAGATATCAAATCCCCAGTCTCAATATCAAAAGAAAAGCCAAGAACTCTTCCCAGAAGTTGTCCAGATTCTGTGATCACTTGACAATTAATTACCTTCCCATACCTTTCTGGAGAAAAACTTTCACTCAAAGAATCTAGGGAGTCAACTAATATGACATCTCCAACTTGCTTTATACTTTCTAAAGGCATCCATTTTGGCAAACCTGGTAAAAATCTTGTAAGTGGATTATCTCTTAGTCCCAAAGCTACCACCTCTCTTCTATCAATATCAACAACAACTTCGCCAACTACGCCTAGCCGCCTTCCAGTATCAGTAGTTATCACTTGTGTTCCCATTAATTCTGACCTTAACCATAAACGATCAATAGGGACCGAGTTAGGGAGATTCTTATTAGCAGATGTGTTAGACAAGCTCATAAATTTCTTTTTATCATTCTGACGTATAAATTTAAAAAAGTGTGTTTATGCAGCATTTGGTAACCCAAGAACTTGAGTATTAGCACCTCTTGCTTGCGCAACCCCAATTGTTCGTTCAGATGCACTAATCATAGGCCTTCTATGACTTACGACTATAAATTGAGCATTTGATGACTGATTTGATATTAGTTTTGACAACCTTTCAACATTAATACCATCTAAAAAACTATCAACCTCGTCTAATGCATAAAAAGGTGAAGGCTTATACTTTTGCAAAGCAAATAAAAAACTTAAAGCAGTTAACGATTTTTCACCACCTGACATAGACGCTAATCTTCTGACATTTTTTCCCTTAGGATGAGCCACTAAAGTTAATCCTCCTTCTAAAGGAGAATTAGGATTTTCAAGTTGAAGAAATCCATCTCCATCAGATAAATTTGCAAAAATTTCTCTAAAATGTTTATCAACCTCTGTAAATGCTTGCATAAAAGCTTCTTGACGCATCGTAGATACAGTTTCTATTCTCAGCAATAATTCAGATCTTTCATTAGATAGAATTTGTAATTTTTCTCGCAAACCATTTAATCTCTCAATTAATTCTTCAAGTTCATCAAGAGCCAACATATTGACAGGTTCTAAGCTTTCTAGTTTTGCATTTATAATCGAAATTTCTGATTGCAAAGATTCAAGACTCTTCCCTTCATATTCTCCAAACTCCGGGGAAGGATTAGGGAGATCTTTTTTATAATTTTCTAATTTTATTTTCTCGCTCCTCATCTCTTCTTTAAGGGAATGCATATCCCTTTCAAGATATTCAAGCTTTAACAGATAGTTATTATATTCTTGCCTTTTATTTGAAATTGAAGAGTTTAATTCATCTCTCTTCCTTCTCAATAAACCTAAATTCTTCTCTAGAGAATTTTTTTGATTATCGAGATCTGAAAGCTCTTTTTTAAATTGATCTCTTTTTTCTATCCATTCACTATGAGCAATTGCTAGTTGTTTAATAGATTCCTGCAAGTTTTTTTCTTGTAGTAAAGTAATTTTTAATGAATTATTGATACGCTCTTTATTTAAAGCAAATTGATTCTTTTTATCTAGTAATGTATTTCTCTCTTTAATAAGTAATTCAAGTTTTTTATCAAGATTATTAAAATCGTCATTAAAAGCTATTAATGATGATTTTTGATTTTTTTCATAATTTGCCTTTTGAATGGTTTGAAGTTGATCAAACTTATCGTGATAAGGCTTCAATTGATTTTTTAAATGATCTAACTCTTTAACTAATAAATTATTAGCAGTATCAAGTTTATTTAATCTCGATTTACAATCTTCAATTCTTTGCGAGGCAGCTTTAAGAGCATCTTGATTTACTTCAATTTCTTTATTAGATGAGGCACAATCCTCAATAATTTGACTGCGGTTAGAATTTAATATACTAAGTCTATTATTTTTTAGTATCAAATCATTATTTGACTCTTTTAAAGCTTCTTCGATAACTAATAATCTTTCTTTTATAGGACTGGAATCATCAATATCATTATTAATTCCAAACCTATAAGCCAAATCTTTATTTAACTTACTGCCTCCTGTAATAGCACCACTTGCTTCTAATAATTCACCACTTAAGGTAACCAACCTATTTTTTTGTGTAGATAACCTAGCTGAGGATAAATCTGAAAAAACCAAAGTATCTCCAAAAACATATCGAAAAACATCTGAATAAACTTCATCAAAAGTAATTAAATTAATAGCTTTATCAATAAATCCATTCTCCCTGTTATTTTCAAATCTTGAAATTGCATAATTCTTTTTTTGACTTTTAATTCTATTTAAAGGTAAAAAAGTTAATCTTCCGGCTTTCTTCTTTTTAAGAATTTCAATTGCTTTGGCAGCAATATGATCATTATCAACAACAATTTGTCCTAACCTATTTCCAGCAGCAATTTCTAATGCATATCTATTTTTCTCACTGACCTCTCCAAGTTGAGCCACATAACCATGTATACCCTCTAACCCTGCCTCTAAGAGAATTCTGAGAGCATATGAACCTCTAGATTCGTTTAAAGCTTCCTTCCTGCTTTCGAATCTGGATAAGTCCTTTTCAAGCCTTAATTGCTCGGTGTTTAGCCTTGATTTAGTTTTAATTAATAAATCGATTTCATTTTTTAAAGAATTAATTTCTGCGCTATTACTTGCCAAGTTTTTATTCTTTGTATCGGATGTCTCTTTTTTTCTTTGATTTCCCTGAAAAAGTTTCTGCTTTTCTAAGTCTAAGGATTCGATCTGTAACAAAATCTCATCTTTTTGAATATTATTTTGGATAGTTTCTTCTTCAATTTTCCTTTTTTTTATTTCCAAAGGATTAATTTGATTTTTTATACTTTCAAGTTCAGCATTTAATAATATGCTTTGTTTTGAGAATTCTCCAGATTCTCCAGCCGCATCAGAAAGTTTTTTTCTAGATAGTTTGTGTCTTAAAGTGAGTTCATCAATTTGCAAGTTCAATTGATTTAAAAATTTATCATCAAAATTTTCTTGTTTCATCTTTTCTGACTCAATATTTCTCTTTGAAATTGCAATTTCATCTCTCTGCTTTTGTAATTTAATACCTTCTTCTTTATTCAAACTTGATATCCTGTCAAGTTCTCTCAAGCTAGAGTTAATACTTCCAATATCAGAATTCACTTTTATCAATTTATCCTCTCCTTTCTCCTTAAGCTCATCAACCAGTATTTTCAAAGCATCTTCTAAGACTGATATTTCTTTACTAATAGATTCTTTTTGTTTATTAAATAATATTTTATTTTTTTCAATTTCACTTTCTTTTTTTACTATTGATTCAACATGCTTAACTTGTTTATCAAAAATAAGAACTTTCTCTAATTCTGTTATTTGTAGTAGTTTTTCCTTTAACTCTTTATAACGCTTTGCTTTTTCACATTCTTTTTCAAGTTTACTCTTACTAGATTGCAATTCATTTTCTAAAATTTCACATCTTTCTTGTCTTTCGAAAACGTCATTTAATTTTGCATTAGTTTGTTCTATTCTTGTATCAAAAAGTGCGACTCCTGCTAATTCATCAATAAGATTTCTCCTCTCTTTATTATTCATTGATACTATTCTTGTTACATCACCCTGCATAACAACATTGCTGCCCTCAGGATCAACACTAATATCTCTTAATATTCTCTGTATTTGTTGCAAGGTACATTGTTTTCCATCAGAAGTATAAGTAGAAGCATAAGAGCCTCCTGGCATAAGCCTTAATTTTCTAGAAACTACCCATTCTTTTTGACCTTTATTAAGGACAATTTCTTCTTCTTCTAGTTCCAAAGGCGGAAGGTCCGATCTGGGAGACCAATCTTCAATATTAAATTTTACCGATACACATGTTTCTGATGACTTACCCTCTTTAACTTTGGAGTTATTTATTAGATCTGGTAATCTTTCCGCCCTCATCCCTCTACTATTAGCTAAACCTAAACAGAATAAAATTCCATCCAAAATATTACTTTTCCCAGAACCGTTAGGACCTGTAACCACCGTAAAACCTTCTTCAAGAGGAATTTTTACATTTCCCCCAAAAGATTTAAAATTTTCAAACTCGACCTGATTGATATGTACCAATCTCAAGTCTCAATAGCTAAATAAGAATAACTAATTTGCAAAAATTCTCAATAGAAATATTACGTTTATTTATAAATGAATATTAATGATTTTTGCTCAATCTACAAGAATTACCCGAAATTTCAAGCAAACCATAAAGAAGTTCACCATCCAAAATGAATCGATAATCTTCAGAGTCCAATTCATCAGAAACGTTTTTTAATGTTCCATGATCAATTCTTTTTACAAACCCTCTATTATCAGAAAGTTCGTGTTCTATCCTGGATAGCCATACAAGTCTATGATTCGGCTGCTTATAAATTTCTATAAAAGCTTGATTTAATAATGGTAGTTTTAAAAATTTCCAAGTTAAACAATCAATGCCATTATCAACAAGAAAATCATAATGAATATCAAAAGAGTTGGCAGAGAAAACTTTATGTTCTAGCAAAACCCATTTATTCATTACCTATTTGATAATTAAATCGAATCTATTTGCAAAACAAAGTTTAGATAAAGATATATTTTCTTAAAGAAAGACCCTGTATTTAATTACTTGCATCAGGAACAAATCTTAAAGCAATGAATAACAAACTTCCGGCTCCAGCGATAGCTGCAGCAACTAATCCAAAATCTGTAGGGATTGTGCGAGATGCAAAAAATAATGATGCAAATGTAATATCCATGATGAAATTTAAGTTTATTTAATAAATTCAGTAATAGCTTAACAAAACCTTCTTACAGAACAGAGTAGATAAATAAAATGTAAATAAACTTTTATATGTTTTTATTTTATATAAATCGCACAAATCTTTAGCTAAGGGTTCCAAATTAAGAAAATAGGGTCTAATCTTAAAATAAATAAGATTAAATAATGGAGACTTACAATCCTCCCAAAGAAGTAGAAGAAAAAGAAGATAACTCTGAACTTCCTGAAAAAGAAGTTATCTCGGAAAAATGGTTACTTGAAAAGATTGATAGTTTAATACCTTTAATAAAAGAAAAATGGCCTAACGTTGCACAACAAACCCTTGAAGCTACAAAAGGGAGTATTGATGATTTAGTTGAAGTAATAGCTAGCCATAGTGGAACCTCAGCAATTGGAATTAAACGCCAACTATTTGAAATTATTGATTCAATAAAAGAAAACAATTGGGAAATATCAGAAAAAATTGAACCTATTGAAAGTCAATTAGAAGAGTTATTAGAAGAACTGAACAATACTCTCAGACCAAAAATAGAAAATCCAATAAGAAACAAACCATTATTATCTATTGCTATAGCAGCTGGTATTGGTTTACTAATAGGCACTCTCCTAAATAGTGGCAGAAAATAATATGGAAAAACCAAAAAATAAAAACTTTGCAAATACTGCTTCAAGAATTTCAGCTATTGCAAGCTCAGTTATGGATTTGCATGTAAGAATAGCTCTTCAAGAAGTAGATAGAGAAAAAAGAAGATTAATAAGTGGTGGAATATTTTTAGCAATTGGAAGCACATTACTATTTTTAGTACTAATTTGCATCCATATTATTTTTTATCTTTTTCTAACAAGATATAATAATTTGAATATTGAATATAATTTATTGATCATAATATTTATCGATTTATTTCTTGCAGGATTAAGTTTGAAGCTTGGAGGAAAATTATCAAAAGGACCTTATCTTCCTCAAACATTAGAGGGTTTAGGTAAGACAACAAAGGCAGTTTTAGGCAAAAAATAAATTACCGTATTAAATACTTTATCCATCTGCAATCTATCCCCCCATTACTAACAGGAATTTTCAATGAAGATTTCATTTTCAAATATTTTGTTAGTTTTGGATTTCCACTTAGCAGCCAAAATTCCCAACCTGAAAAATTATTCTTTAGAAAGATTCCCATTTGTTCATATAAACAAATCAATTCATTTTCATAGCCTAATTTTTTGCCGTATGGAGGATTACATATGATTATCCCAGGTGTGCAACTTAATTGGAGTGCTAAAAAATCATTATTTATAAGCTCAATATAATTTTCGAGTCCAGCTAATGATATGTTTACTTTCGCCTGCTCAAAAACCCTTTTATTAATTTCACAACCTATTATTGTTGGTAATTTTTCATAATTTATAATTTTATTTTTTGCCTTATTTTTTTCATTTAGAAAAATATCTTTCCTAAAGTCCAACCAATTCTCAAAAAGATATACTTGATCAATATTTATAGGAACTCCAAGAAATTGGTTGACTGCCTCAATTAAAAAAGTTCCTGAGCCACACATAAAATCTATTAATGGAACTTTGCCATTCCATTGAGTCATATTTATCAATCCAGAAGCTAAATTTTCTTTTAATGGAGCATTTCCAATTGCGGGTCTATAGCCTCTTTTGTGTAAGCTTTCTACGGTGCTTTGAAGACTGAGAATTGCTTTATTATTATTTAAATGCAGATGAATTACAAAATCAGGATTATTTAGAGAAATATTTGATCTTTTATTCCAAACTGCCTGTTGCAAATCAGTTATAGAATTTTTTACTTCAAGAGCAGTGAAATGAGAATGACTTAAAGAAGATGTTCTCCCAGTTACTTGAACATTAAACGTTTTATCAAAGTGCAACCAATTTAACCAATCAAATGATTCTCTAACCCCGGCATATAAGGATTGCTTGTCATAGCAATTAAAACTTGCAATTTCTCTATAAAAACGAAAAGCTAACCTGGAATAGAAATGAACTCTATAAAAAGTTTCAAAATCACATTCAAAACTAATAAATCTTTTATAAGTATTAATATTAAAGCCGCCTAAATTTGAAATTTCTTCTGCTAAAGATTTCTCTAGTCCCTCCGGAGATGATGCCACCACATTCATATACGATAAAACTTAATGAAAAAAACTATTCAATAACCATTTTGCCTGTCAGAATATAAATGTCCAATTGGACTAGGTGATCTCAACCGATGTTTCGGACAGCGGTTCGATTCCGCTCAACTCCACTATTTGGGGTTGTAATGGTTTCGACGGGGCATAAGGAAGGTGACTGAAGCCGGCTCGGTTAGAGCAAAAACACAAATGCTAACAAAATCGTTAGTTTCTCCCGTCAAACAGCACTAGTTGCTGCTTGATCCTAAAGGAGATGGGGTTATATCAGCCTTATCAACCAAATGATACGAGGAGTCTGGAAGGACTCCATTTTTTTAAATAACTAAGAAGTTGTAATAGATAATTTATTAGTGTGTAAATATTGCTGCAAATGCTTGTATTAAAAAGAATTTTTTTAATTTTATAAGTATAAATACTGAGAAGATAAGTTTTAAATTAATTTATCTTATTAAAAATGCATCTTGCAAAATGGAATCTAATAAAAAACTGAATGACTTGATAATAAATCTTAAACCAAAAATTATTAGATTCACTGGCGAAAAATTTCCCAATGAACTATGGAATAGTGGTTTTCAAATAAAAAAAAATAAGAAAATATCTAGCTAAAAATTTAATTAAATACTTGAAAAAGGATTTTTAGGCATTTTTTTTAAACATTTTTTTGACAATTCCTGAAGTACTTTAAATTCATTTTTATTTAAATTCCACTTGAATACATTCGATACATCTATAACTTGAGATTTTTTTCTCATTCCAACGAGTGGAATAGCTCCTTGATAACAACACCAATTAATTGCTACTTGCGCTTGGGAAACTGATCTTTGATTTGCAATTCTTTTTAAACACCTCCGCAATTCATATGTTGATTTTTTATAATTTTCAAATAATACACTGCGAATAAGACTTTTTTCTTTATTTTCTTCTTTATCTGGATCAATACAAAGTATTCCAAAGGACAAAGGACTGTAAGCAAAGAAATCAATATTATTTTCTTCACAAATTTTTTTTACCTGATATTGTTTTCCTAAATCGGGAGCAAGCAAAGAAAACTGTATCTGAACACTCTTTAGGGTCTGATCTCTTTTTGCTAGGAAATTAATTAATTTAATCAATCTTTTAGGGCCTATATTTGATAAGCCTATTTGAAAATCAAAGCCTTCATCTTTTAAATCGCAAAGATTATTCAACAGCCCTAATTCCTGCCAAGGATTGTATTTTGCAGTTGACCAATGTAATTGCACTATATCTAATTTGTTATTAAGTCTTTCTAAACTTTTCAAAAAAGGTTTATTAAAACCTCTTTTACCTATTCTCCAGGGATAAGGTGCAAGTTTGGTTGCTACCTGAATTCTTTTTTTCTTTGCTGAAGGAGTATTTTTTAAAAATTTTCCTATCAAAAATTCACTTCTACCCTGAAGATTCCCAGTACCGTAAGAATCTGCAGTATCAATTAGATCGAAACCTCTTCGTAACGCTTCATTATATGTCTCGCGTAAATCTTCGTCATTTGTAGATTGGTAATTCCAGAAAAGCTTATTCCCCCAAGACCACGTACCTAATCCAATTCTTTTCTTCACTAGCCAATTTAAATAAGGAACTTTATAAGGTTATCTAAAAATATTAACTTCTTTAAAATATTTCAAAAAATAAGTTTTTAAAGCATTAAAAACAAATTTCTCTTGACATTAAGAAATTTTTCTCCAAAGTAAGATAAATAAAAATAAAAAATTGTTCATTACCGTTTGCGGACAAAAAGGGGGTGTGGCCAAAACCTGCACAAGTATTCACCTTGCTAGTGTTTGGCATTCTGAAGGTAAAAAAGTTTGTATAGTCGATGCCGACAAGAATAGATCTGCTTTAGCATACGCATCAAGAGGCAATCTTCCATTTCCAGTTTTCCCCGTCAGTTCAGCTGCTAAAGCATCAAGATCATCAGAAATTGTAATAACTGATGGCCAGGCTAGCAGTGATAAAGAAGAACTTAAACACTTAGCTTATGGTTCAGATTTAGTTATATTACCTACAACTGCAAAAGCAAGATCAGTCGAATTAACTGTTGAACTAGCTAATTTATTAAGCAACTTAAAAGTTAACCATGCAGTAGTAATAGTAAAAGTTGATTTTAGACAGAAAAAAGCAGCGCAACAAGCAAAAGCAGCTCTAGAAAATTTTGGTTTGTATGTTTTTGATACATTTATACCCTTACTTTCAGCATTTGATAAAGCAGAAGCCTCGGGTAATGCTGTATTTGAAGCTGTAGACGATTTAGGTAGATCAGATCCTCGTCGAATGACGGGCTGGTCTGCTTATTGTTCAATTGCCTCACAAATTCCATGCCTGATTTCGAAGCCCTCATCCGACACCAACAACTTAAACAACCAACAACCAATCAGCGCTTAAAAGTAGTTGATTCTCCTAATTTTGAAGCAGAAAAAAACGAAAAAGCAATAATTAGACGATCTGGATTATTAGTTAATTTTTTTGGAGGTTTTATAGGCTCTGTAATTGGAACTTTAACAATACTGTTTCTTTATATGAATGAATATCTACCATTAGAATTACTAAAACTAAAATAGTATATTCGCTATTAATTTCCACCTAGGGCAAATAGTATATACACCTTGCTGTAATCAATTGCTATCACTTAGGTTAATTTTTAAAAATAATGACACCATAATCACAGTCGGGCAAATAATAATCACAGTTTTAGATTTTTAAATAAAAACCATTGAAATAATTAGGATTAATTTCTGTGATCTTAAACGTAATCACAGAATAATCACATTTCTATAAAAAGTGAGTATTCAGCACTGAGAAGGGAGATAGAAATTTCTTATTACTTTTTTTCCTAGATAAAACAACAAATAATTAAGATTTTCAGGATTTTATAAGTAAAAATACTTATTAAAACAAGTATTTTTATATGATCCTTTGAATAAAACTTTTTTAAAATGAAAAAAATAACCAAAAATCTCTTTCATACTTTTATTGCATCATCTATAGTTTTCTCCCCTTTTACCTCAACAAAAGCAGATACTATTGATACAATTACAAGAGCATTTTCATATGCAGTTGCAGAAGATCCAACTAAAACAATTAGTGGTGGCGGTTCCCAAATAAATATTTATAAAATTGATAGCACTGGTGCAGCATCATTGGTAGTTGAAAATCTTTACCCAGATGGCGGACCAGGAACTTTTAGTGCAGATCAATATGCCATAGATTCTGCTGAAGGAAAGATTTACTTTAGAGAACCGCCAAGGGGTGGAGGCCTTCCATTACGTGCAAGAGTGTTTGATATTAAAACAGAAACTCTGGCAGATGATTGGGTAACTATTACTGGAATGCCAGATGGAGCAATGCCTATATTCGTTACTATGCCTACTGCTACAAAAGATCAAATTAATAAACAGTGTGAATCTGATGATGGAACTACTTGTAACGCTAATTCAAATGAAATAACACTTGGAGGAACTGGCACGGACGAATTAATGAAAGTTGATGCAAATGGAATAAGCACTGGGGGAACTTCCGGAAAAAGTTTAGTTAAATATGTTGGAGATGAATTACATATTGGACAAAACTCATGGATAACAAAAGAAGAGAATGGGAGGCAGAAAGTATATGCAAAAGATGCTGCAGGCAAACCAATTCCAATCGACTACACTAACGGAACTAAATTACTGATTAATGGAAGAGATGTAGAACAATCAATTAATAATGTAGGAGCATTAAGTGCTGCTTTAACTGGATTACCAACAGTTCCTACAGATACAACTCTTGCTTGCGGTTTAGGAAGTGGAACTCACGGAGGAAATTTTGCATTATCAGGTGGTTGCGCTTCGAAAGTCAACGATCAATTATCAATTAACTATGCGGCATCTATGACTATTCCAGGTCAAGATTATGCTGGTGATTTTGAAGATACTTTCTCTGCAAGAGCAGGATTTGTTTGGAAATTAGGAAAGTCAGTTAAACCCACTTTGATAAGTATGAAAGAAAAAGAAAAAATGGAAGAAAAAATTTACTCTCTTGAAGAAAACAACAAAAAAATTATTTCCCAAAATACAGACTTAAAACAAAAAAATCAATCAATAATTTCTCAAAATAAAGAACTTTTAGCAAGACTAGAAAGACTAGAAAAAATAGCACTTGGAGAGTCTAAATCAAAAGATTTAGCAACTATAAAACTGCCATAATTTAGAAGAAATAATAATCACAGTATTATCACAGTCGCACAAGGTGTGTATTCTTTTTGGAATTTTATATAGTCATATCAAACGATCCCAGAAATCGCAAAAACTACGTCGTATATTCGCTATTGATACATATATAAATCCAAATCCATTGGTATCACTGGACTCTGACTTCTAAAATTAGTGTTATATAGGTGTTACAAACCTTTCTCCACAGGGTCAAACCAATTGGTATCACTAAATTAGCGTTATAAAAGTGCTACAACAACATGAAATTAAATATTATTTAGCGTCAGTTATCTTTATTTAATTAATTATTCTTTGTTATCAATATCTTCTAATAATGTTGAATCAAATAATTCAATAATCTTACCTTCGTCGTTAACTAATCTATGAGCAGTATGTGTTGCAAAATATTTATTTACTCCATAATTAATTGCTGTTGAATAATCATAAAAAGTATCTAATCTTTTCCATTCACCATTAATAGTCAACATTTCAAGGTGCACTTTATTTTTTTCAAAAAATTCTTTATCAGGTACTTTCATTTCTTAAATAAATCTTGAATGACATAAATATCCTCTGCGTTTGGATATTTTTGTTTAAAGACGCTTATCGCACTATTTGGCGAAATAGCAAATAAATTTATTTTGATCCTGTATGAATCAACTAAACCTGATATCAAATATTTTTTCATGTTTAAATAATTTAGAGATAAGCCCAATAGCATTATTCTGCATCTGCTCTAAATTAAATAAATAAGATCTTTATATTTTTTGAAGTATGAAAATCAATCCTTATTTAATTGCTTGCACCTTAGCAATAGCACCATGCACATTTTTACAAAAACTAGAAGCAAAAAATATATCAGTCAATATAGATCAGATTGATAAATCAAATAAATTAGAAGAAGAGGGTGCAAAGAAATGGCGTGCAAAAGATAATCATGGCGCAATTAAAGACTATACAGAGGCATTAGAATTAAACCCTAAAAATATTGGCGCATTATTTGGAAGAGCATATTCAAAATGGGAATTAAAAGACTATGAAGGTGCCCATTCGGATTTTAATAAAATCTTAAAAACAGAACCTGATAAGATTCATCTTTATACCCTACATAATCTTTCATTACTAAATTTCGAAACAAAAAATTTTAAAGAGGGAATAGAAGTAACGACAAAATTAATATCACAAAACTTTCAACTAAATAATTCTTACACAAATAGAGGTCTTTACAAAGAAAAATTAGGCAATGCAAAAGGAGCATGCGCTGATTATCGAAAAGGGAGTGAAAATGGAAATGATATAGCAACTTTACGAGTAAAAGAAAGTTGTGAACCAAGTTTATTTAAAGCATTTGAGAAAAAAACTAAAAATAATATGTTGATGAATAGGGCAAGAGAAAAATATGCTTTAGGAGATGGGAGAGGTTCTTGTGAGGATTATGAATTAGCGAAAAGTAATGGTTTTATTCCACCAAAAAAACATAGACTATTTTATAAGGTATTTACAGAACCTTACTGTTTTTTAAGGACGATTTAAATAAATATTTCTTGCGAAATCTTTTTTAAAATATCTTTATAGTTTGATTAATCCTCAAGATATTTTTTAATTAATTGTTTAATATCATCAGATATCGGTTCTGATGGTGGGTATTCCTTTAATAGTTTTTTTGCTTGCTCGATATCATACCCTTGCCCCTTTGTATCGCCTATAGAATCTTTCATTCTGAATCTGGTTAAATAGTTTAAAAAGTTTTTAGGATCGAGTTTAATTGCTTGATTTAAATCTTCCAAAGCATTTTGAAAATTCTCAAAATAGTAAAACAATAAAATACCCCTTAGTGCATAACATTTTGAATTTTTTGGGTTCCTCTTCAAAGAAAGATTAAAATCATTTAAAGAATCTTGAATAAGTCCTAATTCCATTTTTAAAAAACCCCTATTTGCGAGCAAAGAAGGATCTTCTGGACTATATTTCAAACCCAAATCATAATATTTAAGAGCACTATTTTTATCACCAATAAAAAACATAATTAAGCCTAAATTATTATAAGCACCTGGAAAAGATGGATCTAATTTAATTACATTGAGATAATCATTTATTGCTCCTTGTTTATCGTCAAGTGCTTCTTTTATCTTTGCTCTATAGAAAAAAGAAACATGAGAATTAGGATCATAATCGATAATTTGATTAAATCTCGATAAGGCTTCTTTATATTTTTTATCAATAAACTCTTGTATTCCTGAATTAATAAAACTAATTATCTCTTCTGACTTTTGATCTTGTGAAATCTCTACTCCTGTGAAGTGTTCAATTGCAATTCCAAAATTAATTCCAGTTTCAATTTGAATATCTTTTCTAGGGTCCAGAAATACTCCTAAATTTATACCAACTATTTGACCATTTGAGTTAAGAACAGGTCCTCCGCTTGAACCAAATCTTGTAGGGTTGTTATAGATAAGAATATTGCCATCTTTTGAGGAGTTAGTCCTACCCATTAATTTACCGGGATAAAGTAAATGAGTTTGTTTAAGAATATCAGAATAACCTGAAATCCAAATATCATTTCCTTGATTTAAAAGTGATGAGTCACCAATAGATGCATTTAAATAATTATTTTGAGATATAAATTCTAAAGATGCTAAATCAAGATCACCAAATAAACGAATACTATGTTTATCAACGATATAAACAATATTATCAATTTCAGTTCTGACTAAAATATCCTCCTTGAAATCATGATTTTGAATTACATGTCTAGCAGTTAAAACTGTATGTATATTATTCTTGCTTTTGATTAATACTCCAGTACCTGAAGAATTACCTGAAAGAGTTTGTATCGCCACCGTAATTGATTTAGAAATACTATGAATATCTTTTTCATCTCTGGCCTGATTAGGATCACTTTTACTTAAAAAATAATCTGCAAGTTCTTTTGCTTGCACAAAGTTTTTTCTTTTTGGGTGATTTTTAAGTGGATATGGACCTTTCTCATCAAAAAATTCAGCAATATAATCTGCTAGCAGATTCGGATCTGTAAGAAGTTTACGATATGCTTTAATTTGCTGCTTAAGTTTTAAGACTTCATCTTCAGTATTTTTTAACTTGTCATTTATTTGTTTATAAGAATTATTTTTAATAAATAAATCTGCTGCTATTTTTGCATCCTGTAGATTCAATTTTGATTGATAATCGTTTATGGGATAAGGACCATCTTTTCCAAAAAAACTTAATACATATTCTGATAAAACATCAGGATTCGTTAAAATTTCTTCCCAGGATTTATGTTCTTTTGACATTTCCTGTAATAAAGATACTGCTTCTGTTAATTTCTCTTTTGTTTCTCGATAAGTTTCTTTTAATTGCTCATTATCCTTTATTGAATCTTCATCAATTCTTTCCTTACCAAAAAATTGTTCATAATATTCCTTTAGGAGTTGCGGGTCAGAAAGAATTTCTGCATACGATTCACTGCGAGACCTTAACTCTTGAATAGATGTATTAAGTGAATTTATTGTTTCTTCATCATCAATATTATCTTGACTTTTTTTTTCATTATTTAACTTTTCCAAAGACTCTTCCATAACTCTAATTCTCTCCTTTGCCTCTGTTAATTCTTTATTGTTTTCTAAATTGGATAGAGGATCAAATTGCCCTTTGTTAGTATTTCCATTTGCGATAGCGTATTGATTTGAATAGGCACAATTATTACAACTTTTATTGGGTAATGGAATTCTTAATTGATTCATCAAATCAATCATTTCATTAACTTTTGGATCAATCCATTTCATGCTCCAGTGATAAGGAATCAAATATTCATCAAATTCCATTTGTCCATAAAATCCATCTTTACTTCTTTTCGCATTACAAACCAAAAAATAAGCAGTATCTTTAACCTTGAAACCCATATTGGTTAATAGATAAGCATAAAAATCCATTTGGATTTTATATCCCTCATGATAAGGATCTTCCAAATACTCTTTTTGCTCAACATATCCTCCCTTCGCCTGAGATTTATAATCAACAACTATCAGTTCATTGGTATTGAGGTCAATCCAAACATCATCTATACCACCAGTCAAAATTATATTTGAATTCTTATATCTAACTTGTAAACCTGCGCTTAGTGAGTTTCTCCATTTATCAATATCCTTATGATTAAAAGGTATTACATGATTTAATCCAAACTTAGAGAATAATCTATGGGGAATCTTTTTTTTTCTACAATCATCAAACTCTTTTTTAAGCAAAAAGTCTGTAGTTTCATTGAGACTCCAACCAGGTGTACCTGGAGGTTTTAAACCTATTACCCTATCAAGATAAAAGCACCTTGGACATGACAAAAAGTCTGAAAACCTACCTCTACTAATTTTAAAATCTCCCTTTTGATTAGGTCTATAAATTGATGATTCTCTAGTTCTCTTTCCTTTTGCCTCGACTAATTGCTTCTTCGAATTACGGTCTAAATCAATCATTTCTTACGAAGAAGTTCTACAAAATATCTTATCATTGCAAAATTATTTAAAAAAAATTGTTTGATCTTTTACCCAAATAACTAAAAGTTTTCTAATTTTATGTGGAAATCCAGGGTTATAACATAGTTACATATAATTTAGATCACTGAAATCGACTGTCCTGCAATGGATTTAAATCAAGTCGTATATTCGCTATTTATTTCAACATACTTTTTAGAAAGATCGCACCCCCAAGCTGTACCTTTCGATTCGCCAGAATTTAGATTAATCACAATTTTTACAATATCATCCACTAAATATCTCCCTTTCATTCTGGACTTAATATAATCTGCAACTTTTTGTGGATCATATTTATTTAACTTGCCGTTTTCCAAAATCTGAGCGTTTCCTATATACAAGTCAACGTCATGAAGATTAAATTTAACTCCAGAATTACCAGCAGCAGAAATGATTCGTCCCCAATTCGGATCACAACCATGTATCGCAGTTTTTACCAAGGCAGAATTACAAATAGATTTCGCGAGCATAATTGCATCATCTGTATTTTTTGCTCCTTGAACCAAAACTTCTAATAAACAATTTGCTCCCTCTCCATCCCTTGCGATATTTTTTGCCAAGTTTTGACATACAATATCAATCCCTTGTTGGATAATTGGAAAAAACCTTTTTTCAATTTTCTCTCCTGCATTTATTGCAACAAAAGAATCATTTGTGCTTGTCTCTCCATCAACTGATATTGCATTAAAAGATTTTTTAACTGCAATAGCAATCATTTTGTCCCATTCTTCTTTTTGAATGCCCGCATCACAGGTTAGAAAAGCAAGCATTGTAGCCATATTGGGGTAAATCATTCCTGAACCTTTTGCAAATCCTGCTATTTTTATTTTTCTACCTTTAATAATCGTCTCTATTGACACTTTTTTCAAAGTCAAATCGGTAGTTAAAATTGCTTCTGCTGCATTTTGAAAATTTTTACCCTTTAAATCATTAACTAAATTCGGTAAATTTTTTACTAAATCATTTATTTGTATTGGAACACCAATCACACCAGTCGAGCACATTAAAACTTCTTCTTCTTTTATTCCTAAAAGTTCCGCAATCTTTCCTGTAGCAATTTGAAAATGTTGAACACCAAGATTTCCCGTACAAGCATTAGCTTGACCAGAATTAATTAATATTGCCCTTACAAAACCTGAAGTTATTTTAATCCTTTCCTCACAAATATCCACACAAGAAGCGCGAACTATTGATTGGGTAAACATCCCACTAAAAACACTTCCTTCTGGAGCGAGTATTAGTGCTAAATCTTTTTTATTAGAAGCTTTTAAACCAGCAGATATCCCAGCAAAAAGAAACCCCTTTGGTGTTACCTTTCTGTCATCAACAAACGACCAATTGGAATCTGGCTGGCTCAAACTTTTTGATAATTTAATTCATACTAACTACTCTTTAATACTAAAGAAACTAAGTAATTAGATTATTATTAATTATATGGATATTCTTCAAAAATCAAAAAACAACCAAAGAAGGATTGGTTTAACAGGAGGTATTGCAAGTGGGAAGACAACCATAACCAATTACATTAGAAAACATAAAAACATACCAATATTAGATGCAGATCATTTTTCAAGAGAATTAATCAAACCAAACACATATGGATATAAGAAAATTTTAGATTATTTTGGCAATACAATTATCGATAATAAGAGCAATTCAGAAAGGGAAATAAACAGAAAACTTTTAAGGAAAATTATTTTTAAACATTCATCAAGCAAGGAATGGATTGAAAAACTACTGCACCCCTTAATTAAAGAAAGAATGATAAATGAATGCAGTCAATACAAAAATAATCAAACCATAGTATTGGTTATTCCATTATTGTTTGAAGCAAAATTTGAAGATATTTGCACTGAAATATGGTTAGTTAAATGTCCTAAAGAACTACAAAAAAACAGACTTATCACAAGAGATAAAATTAGCGAAAAAGAAGCATATGAATTGATAAATTTTCAATTAAGTTTTGAAGAAAAAAGAAAATTTTCAGATATTATTTTAGATAATTCGGATGATCAAAATAAGTGGGTCAATACGATAAAAGAGCTTCTTTAAGCTTTAGCTATTTAATTTTTCCATAAGAAGTTTATTTGCAAGTTTAGGGTCAGCTTTACCTTTTGTTCTTTTCATAAGTTGACCCACAAAAAAACCAAGCAACTTAGTTTTGCCATTTTTAAATGCTTGAACTTCATTTGGATGTTCGTTTATAAGTTCATCAATTATTGGCAAAATACTTGAAGAATCAGATATCATTGCCAACCCTTTTTCTTCAACTAATTTTTTCGGAGAAATATTTTTTTGAATAAGTTCAGGTAAAATTTCTTTTGCAATTTTTCCACTAATTATATTTTTTGAAATCATGCTAATCATTTCAGCAAGATTTTCAGGACTAAGCTTTAATTCACTAAAACTTAGTTTGTTTGATTTTAAATAGCCCACAATATCACTTGTTACCCAATTTGAAGCTAGTTTGGCCTCGGCACCATTTGCGACTGTTTCTTCAAAAAAGTTTGCCATGCTTATTTCATCAGAAATTACCCTTGCATCATATGCAGACAACCCAAATTGACTTACATATTTATTTCTTTTCTTTGATGGTAATTCTGGTAATTCTTTAAACCATATTTCTTTTTGGGCTTTTGTTATTTCAATTGGACCTAAGTCAGGATCAGGAAAATATCTATAGTCACTACTACCTTCTTTTAATCTCATACTTTTCGTTAATTGCTTAGCTTCATCCCATAACCTTGTTTCTTGGAAAATTTTTCCTCCATTTTCATAAACTTCTATTTGTCTGGCTATTTCATAATCACAAGCCTTTTGAATTGCAGAAAATGAATTCATATTTTTTATTTCCACTTTGGTACCAAAAGGAGCATTAGGTCCTTTTCTAACTGAAATATTGACATCACAGCGTAATGAACCCTCTTGCATATTTCCGTCTGATACTCCTAGATATCTAACTGTTCTTCTAATCTCTGAAGCATATTCAGATGCCTCTTTACCTGATCTAATATCTGGTTTACTTACAATCTCACAAAGTGCTATTCCGGCGCGATTGTAATCGACTAAAGAATACTTAGAGCCAGCTAATCTATCACTTCCTGAATGGACTAGTTTTCCTGCGTCTTCTTCCATATGTAGCCTTTCTATACCAATTTTTTTGATATAAGGTTCTTTGTTCTTTTCGATTATTTCAACCTCTAACCAGCCATTTTCAGCTAGTGGCTCATCAAATTGTGAAATTTGATAATTTTTAGGCAGATCAGGATAAAAATATTGTTTTCTATCAAATTTACAATGTTCTGCAACGTTTAAATTTAATGCTAACGAAGTTTTTACAGCATACTCAAGAACGGTCTCATTCAAAACTGGAAGAGTTCCTGGTAAACCACAAACTACAGGATCTATATGCGTATTAGGTGCATCACCAAAAGCTGTTGACGCAGATGTAAATATTTTACTTTTCGTATTAAGCTGTACATGAGTTTCCAAACCAATCACAGCTTCCCAAGATTCCAAATTGTTCATTATCAAAAGTCTCTTTATTAATATTATTGGATATAAAGGAAAAGAGGACCAAAACACAAATAAAAATATTAATTTTTAAATGGCACAAGAAACCAAAAATTCAATATTAATCATTGGCGGTGGACTTTTAGGTTTATCTATTGCTTATGAATTTTCTAGAAATAACTTCAAAGTTTTAGTTTTAAGCAAAAACAGAAATGAATCAGCTGGATTTGTTGCTGCAGGAATGTTAGCTACTCATGCCGAAGGGCTCGAAGATGAATTACTAAAATTTGGCCAAGAAAGTCAAAATCTAATTCCAAAGTGGATAAAAAGTATTGAACAAGATAGTAATATTAAATGCGGTTTAAAAAAATGTGGCATAGTAGTTCCTTTTAAAAACAAAGAAAATCTTGAAGAGTTTCCCACTTATAAATATGGAAAATATTTAAATCACAAAGATCTTCAAACAGAAATTAATGGAATGAATTCTATTTGGAAACATGGTTTACTTTTTGAACAAGATGGTCAAATAGATAACCGAAGAAGACTGATGCGTGCTCTTGAGAGAGCATGCTCCTTGCATGGAGTCGAATTTCAAGAGGGATCAGAAGTAGAGGATTTGACATTCGAAAAAAACAAAATTACAGGTGCAACAGTAGTATGTGCCACTGGGGAAATAAAAAAAATTAACTGCGAAAAAGCAATTATATGCAGCGGTGCTTGGAGTAAAAAAATTTTTAATAAGATTCCAGTCTTTCCTGTAAAGGGACAAATGCTATCAATACAAGGTCCAACAAATTTTTTGAAAAGAGTTATTTTTGGTCCAAAAACTTATCTAGTTCCCCGTGATGATGGACTTATTATAGTTGGAGCGACAGTTGAAAAAGATTCAAAATTTAATCAAGGTAATACTCCTAATGGAATTAAACAACTGCAAGAAGGAATACGCTCCTTATTGCCAGAAGCTATTAATTGGCCACAAATGGAACATTGGTGGGGATTTAGACCTTGCACACCAGATCTCAAACCAATAATTGGAAAATCAAAAATTGAAAATCTTTTTATAGCTACAGGACATTACAGAAATGGAGTTTTATTTTCTGCAATAACAAGTGATCTTCTTTTGAAAATTGTTCAAAACAAAAATCTGAAAGAAATAGAAAAAAGCTTTTTAGAAAAATTTAGTTTAGATAGATTTGCGATTTAAATTTTAATTTTCAGATCGCCATTTCGAATCAGAAGTTTCCCACTCGCATAATTCCTCTTCGTTAAACCATAAATCAATTTCAAATTTTGCTGTATCTTCTCCATCAGAACCATGAATAATATTCCTCCCAATATCAATAGCTAAATCACCTCTAATTGTTCCAGGCTCTGCTTCCAGAGGTTTTGTTGCACCTATTAGTTTTCTAGCACTCAAAATAACTCCTTCGCCTTCCCACACCATTGCTACAACAGGTCCACTTGAAATAAAGTCTACTAAATCTCCAAAAAAGGGTCTTTCTCTATGTACTCCATAATGATTTTGAGCAAGTTCTTTTGAAGGAATTAATTGCTTTAATCCAACCAATTTAAATCCTTTTTTTTCAAATCTGCCAATAATCTCAGAAACATATCCTCTTTGAACTCCATCTGGTTTAATTGCAATAAAGGTTCTCTCTTTGGTCATTTAGTTAATAATCACTCTATGTATATTCAACTTTTGGGTGGTAACTTGGCAAGTAATCATTAAAATAAAAGATATTGTTTTGAGTTATTTTCAAAACCATTTATTAATCACTAAGACATAAATTGACCAATTTTGAGCTCAAAAAATTAAAGAAAATTTGGACTATTGAAGATAGTATTTCGACTTATAACATAGACAAATGGGGAGATAAATATTTTTCTATAAATTCTAAAGGAAATATATCAGTAACTAAAGATATACAATCTGAAAATAAGATTGACCTTTTTAAGCTTGTTAAGGAACTTAAGAGTAGAGAAATAAATCCTCCATTAATCATAAGATTTAATGATATCTTGAAAGATCGCATAAATGCATTACATGACTCTTTTTTTAAAGCAATAAAAACTTATGAATATAAAAACATTTATCAAGGCGTTTTCCCCGTCAAATGTAATCAACAGAAAAATGTCCTTGAAAAGATAATAGAGTTTGGTAGCCAATGGAATTTTGGTTTAGAAGTAGGGAGTAAATCAGAACTATTAATTGGCCTTGCACTTCTTGAAAACCAAAATTCATTATTAATATGCAACGGATATAAAGATAAAAAATATATTGAGATTGCTACTTTGGCCAGAAAACTCGGTAAAAATCCAATAATAGTTATTGAACAACGAGATGAAGTTAAAAGAATTATTCAAGCAGTTCAAGAACTTAACGCGACTCCATTAATAGGAATTAGAGCAAAGTTATCAAGTAAAAGTAGTGGTAGGTGGGGTAAATCTATTGGAGATAATTCCAAATTTGGATTATCAATCCCAGAAATCATGTTGACGATAAAAGAACTAAAAGAATCAAATCTTATCGACGATATGAAATTGCTCCATTTTCATATAGGCAGTCAAATAAGTGATATTGCTGTGATCAAAGATGCATTACAAGAAGCGAGTCAAATATATGTTGAACTATGCAAACTAGGAGCCCCAATGCAATATATCGACGTTGGGGGAGGATTAGGAATAGATTTTGATGGAACTAAAACCTCCTCCAACACTTCTACTAATTATTCTCTCCAAAATTATGCTAACGATGTAATTGCAACTATTAAGGATTCATGTGAATTAAATAATATCAAGCATCCAACCATAATCTCAGAAAGTGGAAGAGCAATAATTAGTCATTGTTCAGTTTTAATTTTTAATGTCTTAGGAACAAGTCATGTCAGTTCCAAACTACAAATTTTTGATAAAAAAAATCAACAATTAATAATTTCGAATTTACTTGATACTTTCTATGAATTAAAAAAACTTAAAAATAAAAAAATAAATTTATCTCAAATAATTGAACTATGGAATGATGCAAAAAAGTTTAAAGAAGATTGCTTAGTCGCTTTTAGATTAGGATTTTTAAGTTTGGCAGAAAGAGCTTATGCCGAAGAACTTACTTGGGCTTGCGCAAAAGAAATTTCTAATAACCTGAATAATAATGAAATCAATCACCCTGATTTATCTGAAATTACAGAAACTCTTGCATTAACTTATTATGCAAATTTATCTATCTTTAAATCCATTCCTGATAGCTGGGCAATAAATCAGATTTTTCCAATAGTACCAATACATAGGCACTTAGAGGAGCCGTTCTGCAAAGGCAACTTTGCAGATTTAACTTGTGATTCAGATGGGAAACTAAATAATTTTATTGATAATGGAAAAATTAAATCACTACTAAATTTGCATAAGCCAGAAGAAGATAAAGATTACCTAATTGGAATTTTTATGACTGGAGCCTATCAAGAAGCATTAGGAAACTTGCACAATTTATTTGGCAGTACCAACGTTGTTCATATAGACATAAATCAAGATAATTCATATAAGGTCAGAAATATTATTAAAGAGGAAAGTAAATCTGAAATTTTACAATTGTTAGATTACAGTTCAGCTTCTTTGATTGAATCTATAAGAATTAATACTGAATCAGCAATTGATCAAAAAAAATTAACTATTGAAGAAGCAAGGAAATTAATGGATCAAATCGAAATTAGTCTCAGAAAAAGTAGTTATTTATCAGAATGACTAGCTAATGTTTTTTGCAAATAATTTTTAGCATAATCTAAAGCATCACTTAACTTATCAATATCTTTAGCACCTGCTTGAGCAAAGTTAGGCTTTCCTCCACCACCACCCGAACAAATTCTTGCAATCTCATTAATTAATTTACCTGCATGCAATCCTATTTTTACTGCATCATCACCTAAAGAAACTACAAATAACAACTTTCTATTTTCTGGATTTGGTATTCCCCCAAGAATCACTATTGCTTTATTTCCCAAATGAGAAGTTAAATTAAGTGCTGCAGATTGCAAAGAATTCCCATCTAAGCCATCAATCTGATTTACTAAAATTGAAAAAGAATTTACTATTTCTGCGGATGATTTTATAGAAGAGTATTTAAAATATGCAATTTCATCTTTCATTTTTTGTATCTCTTTATTCTTATTAATAAGCTCTGCTTGCAAATTATTAACCCTTTCAAAAAGTTGATTAGGATTTGCTTTTAACAAATCACTTAGTTGGTTTACTAAAGCATTTCTATCACTGAAATAGTCAAATGCTGATTGGCCTGATAATGCTTCGATTCTTCTTACTCCGGCTGAGATTCCTTCTTCACTAATTATTTTGAAAGAACCTAATTCGGATGTATTTTTAACATGTGTACCACCACAAAGTTCCATTGAAACTCCTGGTACATTAACAACGCGCACCTCATCATCATATTTTTCTCCAAACATGGCAACTGCACCCTTTTCAAGAGCCTCACTCTTAGACATATTTTTTATTTCTAGGGCATGATTTTTCATAATCCATGAGTTAACTAAAGTCTCAATCTTAGAAATTTGATCTTTAGAAATAGGATTAGAGGAATTAAAGTCAAATCGTAATTTATTAAAGGCTACTAATGAACCTTTTTGTCCAACACTTTCATCAACAACTGATTTAAGTGCAGATTGTAATAAATGAGTAGCTGTATGATTTGCAGCAGCCTTAGCTCTATTAGAGGAGCTAACATTAGTATTAACTTTTTGTCCAATAGTTAATATTCCTTTTTTGATCGTTCCATAATGTAAAAAAACATTTTTCTTTCGTATAACATTATCAACCAAGACCTCTACATCTTTTGAAAATATCATTCCAATATCACCAACTTGCCCGCCAGATTCTCCATAAAAAGTAGTCTGATCAAGCACAATTAAAACTTTCTGACCTTCACTAGCTTGCTTAACTAATGTTGAATCCAAGAATATGCCCTTTATTTCAGCTTCGGAAAAAAGTGAATCATAACCATTAAAAACAGTTTTGTTAAAAAGATCTATTTCTCTCTCTAATGATCCCTCTAATGTTAAATCAATATTATTTGAAGCAGCTTTAGCTCTCTCCTTTTGTGCATTCATTTCTTCTTCAAAACCCTTTACATCTACACTGATACTATTTTCTTCTGCAATTTCTACAGTAAGTTCTAGAGGAAATCCATAAGTATCATAAAGTTCAAAAGCTTTAAAACCAGAAATTAATTTCTGCCCTGAAGAAATGATCTCATCTAGCAATTTCTCCCCTCTTTCAAGAGTTTCCCTAAATCTTATTTCTTCAATTTTTATCTCATTCAAAATTAAATCATTATTATTTTTTAAATCAGGATAATTATTTTGCATTAAATTGATCCCGACAGTAGCAATATGAGGTAAAAACTCATTTGTTATACCTAATAATCTCC
>QCDL01000002.1 GCA_003280915.1 Prochlorococcus sp. AG-355-I04
CCGTGGTTGATAAATTAAGAATTGGTGCAATTTATGCCGTTATACTTGAAGCATTTAAATTAGGATCTTAAAAGCTACTCTTCTTCTTCTTCTTCTTCAATAGGATAAACAAATCCTTGAGCTTTCCCAGTTAAAACTGATTTACCTAAAGATATAGCTTTTTGAGCTGCTATTGCTGCTTTTCCTTTCCAAACAGCATGCCTTTGGTTCCTTTTGCTTTTTGATTTTTTCTTCTTTGGTACAGCCATTCTGTTTCTTTATTTCCATATAATAATATAACCTCTAACTGGTTATCTCCAAAACTTTTGAGTATATTTTGTTTATATACGTCAATTTTTTAAATAAGCATATATGCTTTATTAATCACTTATAAAGATTAGTGTTTAGATCAAAATTCTCATATTCAGATTCTAAATCAAGTTATTCGGATCTTCTAGAAGATATAGAGACGGGAAAAATAGAATCAATATTTTTCTATCCGAGGCAGAGAGAAATTGATGTTCTGTATAAAAATGGCGATAAATTTAAAATACCTATCCTTTACAACGATCAATTAATTCTTGAAAAGGCTACTGAAAATAAGGTAGATCTAACTATTAACAATAGTAGAAAAGAAGCCTCAGCTGCTAATTCATTTGCTTCAATAAGTCTTTTCCTTATATTCATATTAGCTATAGTCTTAATCTTGAGGAGTACCTCAAAATTGGCTTCCAGAGCTTTTGGGTTTACCAAAAATCAAGCTAAATTTGTAACTATTGATGATGTTGAGACGAGATTCGATGATGTAGCTGGCGTCCCTGAGGCCGCTGAGGAATTAAAAGAGGTAATAACATTTTTGAAAGAACCAAAGAAATTTGAAAATCTTGGAGCAAAAGTTCCCAAGGGAGTTCTTCTAATAGGCCCACCAGGAACAGGTAAAACATTATTAGCTAAGGCAATTGCTGGTGAATCAGGTGTGCCTTTTCTCTCAATATCGGCATCAGAGTTTGTAGAACTTTTTGTTGGTGTTGGAGCAAGCCGAGTTCGTGATCTGTTCTCTAAGGCTAAGGAAAAATCTCCTTGTATAATTTTCATTGATGAAATTGATTCCATTGGTAGGCAAAGAGGTTCTGGGATCGGAGGTGGAAATGATGAAAGAGAACAAACCCTTAATCAGCTTCTAACTGAATTAGATGGTTTTGCTGATAATTCTGGGATTATTGTTTTAGCAGCAACAAATAGACCAGATATTTTGGATGCAGCATTATTAAGACCAGGTAGATTTGATAGGAAAATTGAAGTAATGCTTCCAGATTTAGATGGAAGAAAAAAAATTCTTTCAGTTCACTCACTTTCAAAACCACTTTCAAACGAAGTTGACTTAGGATATTGGGCTTCTAGAACAGTTGGATTTTCGGGCGCAGATCTTGCAAACTTGATGAACGAGAGTGCTATTCACTGTGCAAGAGACGAATCTAAATTAATCAGTGATCTTCATATAGAAAATGCTCTTGATAAAATTACCATTGGCCTGAGAAGCTCATTAATAACTTCTCCCAATATGAAAAAAATTATTGCTTATAACGAAGTAGGTAGAGCAATTGTATCTGCTGTGAGAAATGGAATTGAATCAGTTGATAAAATTACGATTTTACCTAGATCTGGATCTATAGGAGGATATACAAAAATATGCCCTGATGAAGATGTAATTTCTAGTGGATTGATCTCAAAAAAATTATTATTTTCAAAAATTGAAATTGCTTTAGCTGGAAGAGCTGCAGAAACGATAGTTTTTGGTGAAGGTGAAATTACACAATGCTCCATAAATGATATCTCTTATGCCACTAATGTAGTAAGGGAAATGGTTACAAAATATGGATTTTCAATTATTGGTCCAATTTCAATGGGTTCTGATAATAATGAAATGTATTTAGGAGATGGATTATTTAGAAGAAAGCCTCTCATAGCAGAAAATACTAGTTCTAGAATAGATAAGGAAATCATAAATATTTCTAAAATTTCATTAAATAATTCAATAAAAATATTGAAAAAAAATAGAGTCTTACTCGATAAATTAGTTGATATACTTTTAATTCAAGAAACTATAGATAAAAAAGTTTTTAAATTAACAACTTCTAAATTGTTGAAAGTTTGATTTAATTGCTTTAAATTAAAAAAAATATTTATTTGATAATTAAAAACAATAAAACGAAGTTATTAGTTACACTTTCATTTTTACTTATTCTTCCATTTGTACAAAAACAATGGTTTAATTTGTATTCACTCAATATTAATGATATTTCCTTTTATTCAATCCTTTACTATTTGAGCGGTGCAATATGTCCAACTTTGGTGTATTTAAACTCTTTAAAAAACTATACATATTATAATTTTGCTAAAGATAAAATTCATAATATAAAGATAATTAAAGGAAAAAGATTATTATTCTTAGTAGCAATAAATTTAATATTTCTCTCTTATTTAATAGCTGATTATATATATATAAATATTGATCTTATATTTAAATTATTTGTTGAAGGAATTAATGTACCAAAACCGGATATTCCACAGTTAAGTTTTTTAATATTTTTAATTTCTATCCTATTAATTTTTAAGAAATCAAGGTTCCTGTTAAAAAAAATAATATTGGTAAATTTTATTTTGATTTCTCTCTATCTTTGGCATCTTCAAATTAATAATATTAGTGTTGATGATCAGTTTCATATTTATAGATATTTTGGTTTAAATGACTTAAATTTAATTAATGTTTTTATCCTAGTCGCCATAGAAATTTCCTTTTATACGTGGTCCTTCTTATCATATAAAACTAATTTGAGCGATTGGATCGTTCCCAAACCTCAAAAAGGGGATGTTATCCCCTTTTTGAATATTTTTATTTTTTATTTTTTTATAATTATTTACTACTCAATACTTACTTAAATGTTTCTAATTCTTCTATAGTGCAGAAAAATATTCCTTACTACCTTTGGGGTCCTCTAACATTGTTTTCTCCCCGGGTGTCCAGTTTGCTGGACATACTTCATCGGGGTTTGCCGCAACGTATTGATAACCTTGAAGAATCCTTAGCGTTTCATCAACATTTCTACCTACAGGAGCCTTGTTAACAGTCGTATGCATAACTACTCCTTCTGGATTGATAAGAAATAAACCTCTATCAGCCTCTCCATCATCATTAAGAACATTGTAAGCCTGGCAAATCTCTCTTTTCAAGTCAGAAACTAACGGATAGTTAATATCACCTATACCACCTTCATTTCTTGGGGTTTGTATCCAAGCCAAATGACAGTGTTTGCTATCAACTGATACCCCAAGTATCTCCGTATTAAGTTCCGAGAAATCTTGGTATCTATCACTAAATGCAGTAATTTCAGTTGGACATACAAATGTAAAATCTAGTGGGTAAAAGAATAGAACAACCCATTTACCTCTTAGACCTGAAAGTGTAATCTCCTTAAACTCTTGATCATATACTGCTGTAGCACTAAAGTCTGGTGCTTCTTGGCCAACTCTTAAGCTCATGAAAAAATTTGTCCTTATTTAAATTATGTATGGTCTGAATGACCGTAATTAGTATTATAATTTTATTAATAATGAATTAGCAAGTTTTTTTTTAATTCAATGAAATGGCACTATTCCTTTACTAGGAAATTTACAATTTTGAATCACAATAAACTTTTAAAAAATCTCAAAAAGGAGTTAATTAAATATCCCATTAACAGGCTTGACAATAAAAATTCGAATTAAAAGAAATTTTATTTTATTTAAGATTCCTCAATATTTAACTCTCTATAATTAGAAATATTTTTTTAATATTTTTAATTATGGCTAAATATATTGAAAGACTAAAGGAAAAAGTTAAAATAAAAAAAATTGATTCTAATCAGCCAATTGGAGCTTGGATTTTCGTTGTAATTTTGAATATAGTTGGATTTGCGGGATATTTTTACTTAAAGGTAAATCATATACAACTAGGTAATTAAAAACTTATCTTATTTCCTTCTTAATTGAGCGACAAAAATTTTTTAGTCTTTCATTTCTCGTTAAGTCAGGTAAAGTCCAAATTGATTCTGTCTCAGGTAATGGATCTTTGCTCCATTCTTTGAATTCTTCCATTATCGAAGCATTATTTAGTTTTGATGCATACTTTTTTCGTTTTTTTAAATATTTTCTTATTACTGTAAGATTTGCTTCAATATATTCCCTCATAATGAATACTTAGTCTTATATTAATTTATCATCTAGCAAGTTCTACTTTATAAAAAAGTTTAATTAGACATTTTGAACTGCTTGAAAAAGTCCAAAAGAATAACCTCCTATTAGAATCCAGCCAAGTACGCTTGATATTATTGTAGATCTTCTATTATGTCTCCTTAAAGCTGATTCAATCATTTCATTAACTTCATCTCTATTAAGGTATTCTTTATTAGAGTTTTTTTTCATTTTTTTCTTTATACAATAAACGAATTTATAGGAAAGTGAGCTTAAGATATTTTCTTATAAGTAAAAGTTTTATTTTTGATGATTTTATAACTATTTTTTATATCTACCATAAAATATAAAATGAAATATTAAAATAAATTTTAAAATTATAAAATAATATACATAAAATGAATAATGATAGTTTTTTTCACAAACAATGAATATTAATGATAGATCTGTTTTAGAAATGCTTAATAAACTTATTGTTATTAATAGGCTAAATAAAAGTCAAATTCTTCAAATGGTGAATTTAGTTTCAATATCAAATGATATCAATGATTTAAAGGATAACTTGAAATGGGAAAGTTCTAAATCATTTCATCAAAATATTTAAAATACATAAACTCATTGTTTGATAATTATTAATTATTGAAATTTACATAAGAAATACTTAATAGTTAATTGAATTAATAAAGAGTTTTATAAATAATTTATACAATCTATTCAAATAAATTTTTGATAGCAATTTTTCTCATAAGAAACTTGCTCGTGATTACTATAATTAAGTGTTGTTTTCTTATCCTTGCTAAATGATTTAATTAATATTGTAGAAGTGATTATTATTAGTATTATTAGTAAATCTCCAACAGTAATCCCTCTCTCCCTTAAATTCATGATAAAACATATATTTTGTTTAAATATAGCCTTTATTATTTAATAAACTAATATTTTTTACAAACGTGCTAAAACACATATGAAGGAAATATAAAAAGAATATAAAAATATTGAGATTATAACCTTTTAAGTCATATAAAAAAAATAGATGAATTCATTATATGGAAGTCAAAAAAAAATTTAGTAGTTCTAAAACTCCTTATTTTTTCTCTAATGAGATGATTATCACAAAAAAATCACTTAACGAAAATCAACTCAAATTTACTTATCAAAAACAGTTAATCTCAGATCTAGATAATAAGCACAAGGAATGGTCAAAATCGATTGACAGTAAATTTTAAAAGCTTTCGTTGATTATATTTAAAAGTTTATTTCTTTTAATTGTATTTTTTTCTTCCCAATTAAGTGTTACTTCATCATTAATGATAGGTTTTGCTTCATAAGCTAGATACCAAAGAATAAATCCGACAGGAAATAATAAAATATGCATAGCAAAATTAGTTGACTTAAATCAAATATAGTGCAACACTTATAATGTGCAAGTGTGACACTAATTTTTTTTTTTTTTAAATTATGCCCTCTCCGAGGAAAAGAATTGGTTTTTTGCCAAGTGAAGAAGTGCATGAAATTATTGAAAAATTGTGCACAGCTAATGAGTTTAGTCAGTCAAAAGTCACAGGTTTATTGGTTGAGGAAGCGTTGAGGTCTCGAGGAGTGTTAAATCAATCTTATGGTCAAAATCAAAATGAAAAAAGGGATTTTATAAACTTTTCTTTTGATCACGAAAAATTCTCTGAAAAAAACAAATCTCCACTTAATTTGGACGAATATGCAGTTAATAAAAAAGTACTATCTGATGATATCAAAATGATGCATGAATATATTGAGTTTAAGTATTTTAAGAAAGTTATGAAGCGAAATAACAACATTATTGAATAAATAGTGTCACACTATTAATGTTTATATGAGAATCCTTTTCAATGGAATTTAGAAATTAAGCTGAGATAAATATTTTTGAATATTTCTAATCAACTTCTTAAAGAAGGATCCAAAATAAATTGAATCTTTAAAAATTCAGCGGACTAAATCCTCGTGGAGATATGAACCTTAGTCCGCTTTAAAAAAATAGCAATAAAAAAATATAAATTCAACAAGTATGTAAATTTACTTTTGATTTAAAATTGGAATATAAAAGCTCTAAATATAAATGGCAATAACTGAATTAAATGAAGATACACAGGATCAAATATGTGATCTTCTTGAAAATCTTCAGCAAATAGAGAAACTTAAAAATAAAGATATACGAATTTTGCTTGATAAGATAGTTAGAAAATATGGAGGAAAAGTAGTAAATAAATGAAACGCCAATTAATCTCACTATTAATTTTGCTTACTTTACCAAGTGTTGTACATAGTTCCCACTTAAAAAATCAGAGAGAACTTATAGTCACATCAGAAAGCACAAGGGAATCAATCGAGTTAGCGAAATACCTTAAAGATAATGGTGTAGTTAAATATTCAGCATATTGGTGTCCTAATTGCCTTAATCAAAGTGAATTATTTGGTAAGCAAGCTTATAGAGAACTTAATGTAATTGAATGTGCAAGAGATGGCATAAATAGTCAAACTCAATTATGCATTGATAAAAAAATTAAAGGGTTTCCCACATGGGAAATAAATGGAAAACTAATTTTAGGTGTACTTTCACTAAAAGAGTTATCAAAGTTGACTGGATTTAAGAAATAGGAAATGATAGATGATTAATCGGTAAATATTAAAGGTTATTTCTTGAGTACCTTTCATACATCCTCCAGCTGGATAATTAATTACTTTTTTTGATATTAATCCAATACTTATAGCAACTATTCCAATACCAAATAACCTCTTGATCTTTTGCTTGAGATGAGATACTTCATTGGGCATTTAAAAATATTAAATAGTAGTGATTATTAAATTATAAAGTGGATTTTTTTGTTTAAAAAATAATAAGTAACCATAAATCTATAATTTTTTAAAAAAAGTTTTAGATATTAGATATCTTGAACATCCTTAATCAATAAATCCTTTTATATCTTTTTTTAGTATTTTTAGTTTGTATTTGACAGCCTTTTTATAATTAAAGTGAGACTTTTATTTTTTATGAAAAATAAAGAATTTAATGTGACTCAAGGAATGGCTTTGTTACTTTTGAAGCCATTAAATTTACCTGCTAACTACGTCCTAAATCTCATAATTTACATAACTAATCCTAGTAACAATATTGGATACTAATAGTCTTCCCAAACTGGTTTGGTTCTCCTCCAACCTTGAGAGATTAACTTTCTCCATTCATCTCTAGCTTCATCAACTTTAAGTTCTTCTCTGGTTGTCATAAGAGGTGGTTCTTTTCCTAAAACACCAATAATTCTTCCAGAGTCAATAAACATATATTCAAAAAATTTATCTTTATTTTGATTATTCTTTGAAAACCTTTTAACCCTTGAACGATTCGAATTTATAAGCCAAAAATTTTCTGTCAATATTACTTTTTTTATGTTTTCTCAATTGGAGCCATTGTTAAGCCTTTGCTGAATAGTTGCTCATGATATAGTTCTGCCTGTTCAAGATTACCTCTCCATACCTCTGCTGAACCTGTCTTGTCAACATTGATGGTTAAATCCCATGCCATTTGTTCACTCATGCCTGGTATTATTGTTAGGAGACAATTTGCGACATGCTGAAAAGTATTAAAATTGTCATCAAGAACTATAACTCTTGCTTCTGGATATTTTGCTTTAGATTTTTTTGGATCTAAGACTTTGCCGAGTGAATTAAACATTATTGTCGATAATATTTTAATAAAATTAAAATTTTCACCTATTTTCTTCAATTGAAAAGTATTGATAATGTCTCGAGCGTGACTTGAACACGCGACCTGCGGGCTATGAATCCGCCGCTCTAACCAGCTGAGCTACCGAGACATGGGAATATTGTAAGGCATTGGTTGTACTTAATTACCATTTTGAAAATTTATTTGTTTGTGGGCCTCATATATAGCAATTCCGCATGCTACAGAAAGGTTTAGACTTCTAACGCCTTTTCGATCATTGTTTCCAGTCTGTATATTCGGCATAAATATTGATATTAAAAAATCGCTTTTATCAATAATGGAATCGGGTAATCCTGAATCTTCTCTCCCAAATAGCAAAATATCATCTCGCTTAAATTTAAAATCCTTCAAATATAATCCATTTTTTTTACTAAAAGAAATTATTCTTTTTGTTGATTTTGTCGCTAAAAATTTTTCAAAATTCTTATACTTATTAACAGTAACTAGAGGCCAATAGTCTAATCCTGCTCTTTTTAAATATTTATCTTCTAGCTTAAAACCCAAGGGCTCTATAAGATTTAAAGGGATATTAAATGCAGCACATGATCTGGCAATATTACCAGTATTTTGTGGGATTCTAGGTTCAAAAAGGGCGACTTCCAATTTTAAGTGGGTATTTCAATACTTATTTCATCTATTTTGATTGCTCTGCCGTTTATAGCCAGCCAATTATCTTTTGATATTTTGGTTATTCTCTTTTGAAGTTCGCCAATTCTTTCAATATAAATATTACCAATTTTATATTCAGAGACCAAACTCCAACCTACTTGTTCTCCAACAATAATTGTTATGCTTTTTCTTTTCATTAAGAGACTTATAAGTGAATTCATTTCTGTTGACCATTCATTTTGTTCCTTGCCAATACTTTTCATAACGAATCCGCCAATAGAATCTATTAATAATGGACCCTCTTCTTTCCTTAATGTATTTAATAGATCTGTCGTTTCTATTAATTTCCAATCTTTTGGCCTTCTTTTTCGATGTAAATAAATTTTATCTTGCCATTCTTTATCATCCAAATTGTTTTCAGATAAGGCAACATATGATAACTTTTTTACCTCCTTTCCAAGGTGCTCTGCGAATTCACTTTTGCCACTCTTTGTACCCCCTGTAATAAAAACTATAAAAGATGAATATTCACTAATACTTAAATCCTTGGAATTCATAAATTCTCTATTATTTAGAGAAATACCACCATGTCGCTAAAGGAATAATTGTAGCAGCAATTAACAAGCCTATAACTATGTAGGTAGCAGTTGAACTCTCAGTATCTTTTGATCTCATAGTGTTAAAATTTGGATCCACTACAGGGTTGTCGATTGATGAGGGCTGACTTTTTTCGTAATTTATAACAGTCTTCTGTTGAGCAATACCAAAATATTTATTTATACTGTTAATTTCATTTGCGTATGTAGTCGAAGGGATAAGAATAAGAATAAAGCCAGTAAAGATAAGGGAAATTATATATTTATTGATGTTTAGGTTCATTTTGAGAGTTTTGATTAATTATATATTAAAAAGAATATGTTTGAGTAATTTTAAATGTACTAAAGAATATAATGTTTGCATAATTTAATTAGAAATAACATATTTAAAATATGGGATTCAATGGGAAATCATTAATATCAGTCGGTGTAATACTCTTTATTTTTCAGATAGCAAATTTCATTTCTATAGAAACAATCACTCCTGAGCTTGAAAGAGCACAAGTGTTAGCTGCAATAGCTTCGTTAATTATTATTTTGATAGGTTTTTTATTTAAACAATTCAAACCCATATCTGGCAAGAAAGCTGTTTTAAAAGGAGAAAATAGGTTTCTCTACGATAGAAACATGCCTGATGAAGTTATTGATGAACTTGCATGGGGTTCAGAAGCGATATTAACTTCTACAGCAGCAGCAGCAATTTTAATCCATAATGATGGCGTTAATTTATTGAGGAGGGGTATCACTTCAAGTAATGATTTTAAACCTGGGGAAACTTGTCTGAGATCTATTAAAGATATGAAATTAATATCATTGGCAAACACTAAATTTTATCCTGGAAAAGATGAATTTTATAATTTTTGTGCTGAAATTCCATCTATTTTAGTTGTACCTATAAACAATAAGGCATTTATATTGATTGGAGGCTGGAGTGCTAAGTGTTTTACGAAGTCTGATGAAAAATGGATTAACAACTGGTCCAAAAAAATTAATAATATTTTCTCAAAAAATAATATTTAAAAATATATTATTGATTTAACTCTTTTATCTTTTGCTTTAAAGCTTACTGATTCAGTATTTAAATTGTAGAAAGCATTTTCTGAGTTTATTTCATATTTATTTTCGTTATTTTCATCTTTAATTATATATTTTACTGGATTGAAAAATTCAATTATGTTATCTGAACCTAATATGGCTTTTCCTGAATTTAAGATGATATTTTGATTTTCAAATCTTATATTCCCCTTTAATAGATAGTTAGTATTTTCTATATTCCAAATAAAATTATCAGCATTTAAAATATCCTCATTCTTTTTTAAAGTTTTTAATTTAACATTCCCTTTCATTTTCAAGAGTTTATTGTTGTCTGATAATGTAGATTCTTCTGAACTAATAATATATTTAGTTTCTTTCCCATTAAGAATATTAATAATAGGTTTTTTTAATTCGAATTTTAATTCAATATTGTTATAACTCGAATTTGGACTGGTAATAGAATATATTTTATCTCCACTTTTAGAGAAAATAGTCATATCTAAACTGTCTATTTTTTGTTCAACTTTATTTTCATCAATTAGATTTGGGGTACAACCAAACATAAATAATGGAAGAAAAATTATTAATCTACAATTTTTGCTCATACTCAAGTTTATTTATGATTGGAGTGGGTTTAGGAAGACTTGAGTTGCTTACTAATAATCCCCAAATTAATTGTTTTTTCCAAGGAATTTCCTCTCTGTATATAGAGCCAAGTTGTTCATTAATTTTTGTAGATAATTCGGGCAATAAAGGTAGTAATAGTGATCCTATTATTCGGGTACTTTCTAAAACGTTATAAATAATTTCTTTAACTAGAGGTAGATTATCTTTCTCTTTGATTAGCACCCATGGCTGATTATCATTCAAGTACAAATTTGTATTAATTGCTAGGCTAAGTACTTCATTAGCTGCTAAATCTAATTTGTAGTTATCAAAGTTATAAATATAATTTTCAACTGCAATTTTGGCAAAATTCTCTAATTTATTTTCACTTAAAATTTTTTCATTATTTGGCACTTTATTATCAAACCATTTTCTAGACATAGATGATGTTCTATTTAATAAATTACCAATTGTATTAGCTAAGTCATTATTGATGATGTCAACAAATCTTTTATCTTGAAAATCCCCATCATTTCCTAGTGATATGTCTTTAATGAGGTACCACCTCACAGGATCATTTCCATATTTTGTAAGCAATAAATCAGGGTCGAGTACATTTCCTAAGCTTTTACCCATTTTTTGCCCCTCTCTTGTAAGAAATCCGTGCCCAAAAACCTTTTTAGGAACTTTCATTTTGGCAGAAATGAGCATTGCAGGCCAATATACAGCATGGAATCTCAGAATATCCTTACCAATTAAATGAACATCAGCTGGCCATCCTCCATTAATTGATTTTCCTAATGAATGTTCTGTCGCATCAGAACTTATGGCACTTACATATCCAAGTAAAGCATCAAACCAAACATAAAACGTATGATTTTCGTTACCAGGGACTGGAATTCCCCATGTAACATTTGTTCTTGAAATTGAAAAATCCTTTAAACCTCTAGAAACAAAATTTATAATTTCATTCTTTCTCTCTATTGGCTCTATAAAGGAAGGTTCGTTGACTATTGTCTCGATTTCTTTTTGATATTTTGAAAGCCTAAAGAAGAGATTCTCTTCATTTTTCCATTCTAAATTTTTTTGATGTATTGGACACTTGTATGTTGATGAATTTTCTGGATTATCTTTAAATTCTTCACAACCGACACAATACCAACCTTTTTGAACTCCCATATAGATATCATCTGATGCTTTTACTCTTTCATAAAATTCATTCACAACAAATTCGTGATTTTTTGAGCTTGTTCTTATAAATTTGTCAAAGGATATATTCCAATCTTTCCAACTATTATTAAAGACTTCTGAGATTTCATCACAATGTGATTTTGGTTCAATACCCTTTTCATTGGCTGTTCTTTGTATTTTCAAACCATGTTCATCAACACCAGTGATGAAAATAACATCTTCACCTGAAAGTCTTTTATACCTAGCTATAGAGTCACAAATAATTGTTGTATATACACTTCCTAAATGAGGTTTATCATTAACATAGTATAAAGGTGTAGTAATGACAAAAGTCATAAAGCTTTTTTATTAATACTAACAGATATTTTTTAAACTAATAAAAACACATTATATTTATTATCTTATTAATAAATAAATTCTAAAAGATTACTATCATTTATTATATATTTAACTTTATATACTTTATTACTATATATTTCTATTGATACAAAAAGAGAAATAAGTATTTCTAGTGAATAATCAGGAAAATAAACCAAAGCAATATTTTTTTTATGATTAATCCACTTAACGAATATTATTTTATAAAAAGATTTTTTTTCATTCTTAAAAAATAATTTTAAATACTTAAATTTATCATTTCTAAATATATTATTATTCTCTGTTTGTCTATTTTTTGAATAATCAATAATCTTTGAGAGTGAATCTTTACTTAGAACATCGTAATTATTTATTTTGTTATAGACTTGCCTTTGTATAATTAAATCAAGATATCTTCTCAATGGTGATGTGCATTGTACATACATTTTAAGGCCCAATGATTCATGGATTCCGGGCTTAGTAGTTATGTAACTTCTTCCCATATATTGTTTTAATATTATATATTTAATATCACTATCATTATATCTATTGAGTATTTCAGATGGATTGCAATTTATTTTTTGAATCCTAAATGCAGCTGCTAAATCATATTTATCTATAAATAAACTTGTTACATAACCCATTAATATCATTGATTCTGCAACTATAATTTGTGATATTGTTTTCTCTAATTTAATTAGCATAATCTTATCCTCATATATTTTTATTTTATTATTAGGACTTTCAAAAATAATTGCTCCTTGTTTCTTTCTGAATGTAATACTTTTTTCTAATAAATTTTTAATCTCAATTAATTCTATTTCTTCTTTGGGTTCTATTTCTAATATTTCATTTGCATCTTCGTATGTTAATTGATATTTTGGTTTTATTATTGCTTCAGTTATTTCATATTTATTTATTGATCCATCGTCATTGAATTCTATTGCTGCACTAATAGTTTCTGAAACTTTATTTTGAGCTAAATTTGCCTTCTCAAGAATATCCTTAGGAAGCATTGGGACATATTGATCAATTAAATATAAACTGCTATTTCTCTTTCTTGCATTTAAATCAACACTAGAGTCATGCAAAAATAGCTTGCATGGATTACTAATATGTATCCATAAATTTTTTTTATTTCCTTCTTTTATTTCTAATGAAATAGCATCATCAACCTCATGTGGATCTTCAGAGTCAATAATATATGTTTTTAAATCAGTTAAATCTTTCAAATATTTGAAATATTAATTATAGTGCCAACTAGATGCAATATGAAATTATCCTTCAGGATTTACGAAGGGTAAAAGAGCTACAATTCTGGCTCTCTTAACAGCTAATGTTAGATCTCTTTGTTGCTTGGAGGTTAAACCTGTCATTCTTCTTGGCAAGATTTTTCCCCTCTCAGTTATGAATTTTTTTAGTAACTCTACATCCTTATAGTCAATAGGATCTCCTGGCTTTATTGGTGATAATTGTTTTTTAAAAATTGAATTAGGCATGATTTAATTTGATTTGATTACTTAATTTCTTTGTGAATTGTCATTCTGTTTAAATGAGGATTAAACTTTTTTAGCTCTAATCTTTCTGTTGTATTTCTACGATTCTTTTCAGTAGTATATCTTGAGACACCATTTGATCTCTTAGGGTCTGTGCTTGTCCTAGCTTCTGTACATTCCAGGGTCACTACAACTCTTGTCCCTTTTTTAGCCATTTTAATTAATACTTTATTGTATAATTTTCTATTGTACATCTTCAACAAACTTTTTTGAAGATATACTCATTTCTTTTATCATCATTGATTAAAAAATATATATGAAAGTTTCTCAAAATTGGTTGAAAAATTTAGTAGAAATAAATTCTACTCCTGTAGATCTCTCTGAGAAATTGTCTATTGGTGGATTTGAGGTTGAATCATTAGAAGATTGTTCAAAAAATGTAAATGGTGTTGTTTTAGGTAAGGTATTATCTGTTTTAAAACACGAAGGTTCTGACAAACTTTCAATTTGCCAAGTCGATATTGGTAATTCAAAGAATTTACAAATTATCTGTGGTGCTCCAAATATTAAACCAAATATTTATGTTTATGTTGCTACTGTCGGCGCGAAATTAGATGCAGTTGATTTAACTATTAAAAGAAGTGAAATTAGAGGTGTAATGAGTGAAGGAATGATATGTTCACTGCAGGAACTTGGTTTAGAGGAATCTAGCGAAGGGATAGAGATCATTGATGAAGATTTGGCCCTAAAACATGAATTGGGCACTCCAGGGTCTGACTTGCTTCAATTAAATGATTTTATATATGATTTAGCCATTACAGCTAATAGACCTGATGGAATGTCTGTTATAGGTATAGCCCGTGAAATTTCTGCTCTTTTAGAATCCACCTTAAATTTTCCAGAATTAAACCATAAATACAATATTCATTTAATTAAAGGAATTAAACTTTGTCCAGAGGCTATAGAATCTAATTGTATTTATACAATAAGCTGCATTGATGGAGTAAATGGAGAGAAATTATCGCCAAGTTGGCTTAAAGACCGTATAGAAAAATCAGGTGTAAAATCTATTAATCTTCTAGTTGATTTGACAAATTATATTCTTTTAGAACAAGGTCAACCTTTGCATGCGTTTGATAAAGATAAGCTGTCCAACTTAATTGGTAAGGAAGTTTCTCCAGAAGATTTCTCTGTAAGAAAAGGCAAGGATAACGAAAGTCTTATTTGCTTAGATGGTAAAGAATATGACTTAAACGACAATATTACAGTTATTACTTGTTGTGATAAACCGGTAGCTATTGCAGGGGTTATAGGCGGTTTAGAGACTTCTGTAAGTAATACTACCTCATCTATTTACCTTGAAGGCGCTGTTTTTAATCCAGTTACTATAAGAAAATCTTCTAAGGCGGTTGGCATAAGAACTGAATCTAGCAGCAGATACGAAAAAGGGATTTCATCAAAAAATACAATAAGTGCAGTAACAAGAGCTATTAATCTTTTAGAAGAATATTTTTCTATTAATTCACCAATCATCAATACTTCAAATTTAATAAGTAATGAGGATATACTTATTAAACTACGGAGAAATCGGATACATAAAATTCTTGGTCCATTAATAATTAACGATCAATTTGAAAAAAGAAATTTATCTGATAATGAAATAGTTGATAAATTAACCCTAATAGGTTGTACTTTAAAGAATAAAGAATATGGCTGGGATGTAGCAGTAATTCCTAATAGATCACATGATTTAACAAGAGAAATAGATTTAATTGAAGAAATAGCTAGGTTAATAGGGTATGACAGATTCGACTTAAAACTTCCTAATCCAATTAAGCCTGGAAAATTGTCATCAGAACAGTTGGCATTGAGAAAAGTAAAAAATGGTTTTATAGAAAATGGTTTTAACGAGGTTCTAAGCTACTCACTTGTTCCAGAAGATGATGAAAAACTTATAAAGATTTCTAATCCTTTGTTATTAGAAACAAGCTGTCTTAGAGATAATATCTGGAAAGAACATTTGGAGATAGTGAACCGTAATATAAAAGCCGGACAAGCAAGTTGTTTTATATTTGAAATTGGAAATGTTTTTCAACAGAAAACTGAATTCATTCAAGATGAAGTTCTGAATGGTGCGATTTATGGAAATAGAAAATTTGGTAAATGGATAAATTCAGGTAAGGATAACGATCTTAATTATTTCCAGGCCAGAGGAAAGTTAAAGGAGGCTTTATCATCTTTGAACATAAAAATTGATGATAAACCTACTGATTCAATAGATTTTCTTCATCCAGGAAGAACAGCGAAATTAGTTATTGAAGGGAAAGATGCAGGTTATTTTGGTGAAATACATCCCAAACTAATATTAGAAAAGAAGTCATTAAAAAAAGTTTATTTATTTAACATAAATGTTTCTAACCTCTTGGGAGCTAGTACAAGAAAAAATAAATGGATTCCAATATATAGGCAATACCCAATTGTTCCTAAAATTGAAAGAGATATAAATTTTGTTTTCAGTAAGAAATTTTTAATTAGCGAAATAACATCACAAATAAGAAAAACAGGAAAAAATCTTCTAGAGGATGTAAATTTACTTGATGTTTTTGAAGATACTAAATTTGGAGATGATCATATAAGTTATACATTTAGATTATCTTATAGAGATAAAGATAAAACATTACTGGAATCGGACATTTCATTAATACATTCAAATATCATTTCTAATGTTGAAAAATGTTTTAATACTAAATTGAGGAATTAATTGTATTGCTAATCTTATATAAGACTATAAAATAGTCTAGAAATAATTCTTAAATAAGACAGATAATAATCCTATAAAAGTAGTTAATGTTGTATGATAAAACACATGATCAATTTGTTATCTTTATTTCTATCTTCAGTGCTGTGGGTACAAGTTCCTCAGTGGTCAGATGATTGGTCAAAATGTGCTGTTGACATACCAGATGCATCATGTCACTGGTATATAGCTGCACCAGATAATACTTTTGGCGAAGGATTTGATTGGGCTAGTGCCCCTTGGTTTGATGCTAATGGATTAAGTGATGTCCCTAGTATCGATAAACAAACTGCAATTGAAAAGCTTCAATCTAGGTAGTACTGTCTTTAAGACAGTACTGAGGCACATAAAAAGCTTTTATAGCAATGCTTTCTAACCCTTATTAATTTATTGGACACTTAAAGGACATAATTTATTGATTTTTTATTCAATTTTTAATTTTTCCCAGGCATTAAGCAGTTTGGGCATGATTCATTCAAATAGATTAATTTATTTATCTTACTTATCTATTTTGAGACTATACAATAGACTAGTCATAAGTCTTATTTAAGAATTGCTATACAAAGAAATTTTTATTTTATAAAAGAAATTTTATCTTAATTTCATTAATACATATTTTTTGCTTACATAAATTTGAATAAAAATAATTGATTAAAATTAGAAATTTAAGGCTTAACAGCTATCTTATATGAGACTATTAATTAGACTTATAATTAGTCTTATATGGGAAATACTATACTAGTCTCTATATAGATTTTTTAGCAATTGATACGCTTCATTTAATTTTCTCATTTGATCTGTTGATCCTCCAGAATCTGGATGTGTCTCTAAGGCTATTGATTTATAGGCCTCCCTAATTTTACGGAATGTATGAGCGGATCCTGCTGATGTTGATAAATTCAATAATTTAAGTGCTCCATGTACTGTCATTGTTGAGTCCAAAGTTTCAAATGAATTTGATCTATTATTTCGCTTAAATCTACTCACAAACCTTCTCATAAGTGTTGGTATTCTATTTATCAGATCTGATGTTGCAAAAGGGTCTTCTAAAACGCCAATCATTAATAAAACAATTTCAAGTGATGGATTTTTCTTTATCCAAAATGGGCATAATTCTGACATTAATTTATTGGCTGCACTCCAAGTAAAGGGTAGATTTTCAGTCCCATCAAGATTTGGCCATATATCCCTTTCAAACCAATCCATTGAAGCTTCTACTACATGGTCATTAGGAACTGATCCATATAGTGTTTTCCAATGACTAATTAACTCAATTCGACATTTTATTAATTCAGTTTCTTTGATTGTATTAATTTGAATATCATTAATATTCTCCTTTAATTTTTCACTATTAATACTTCTTCTTAGATTCTTTACTTTTTTTTCAACGAAATTGGGAAGGCTTATATTTGAGTTGGCTGTTTCTTTATATTGATTGTTATTTGTAGATCTTTTATTTAAAGATATCTCATTAACTTCTTTTTTTACGTCTGATTTAATTAATACCAATGCAGTATCTTCATCAATATTTAAATTTTCATTAGTATTCTTATCGTTAAAGTCTATTTCTTGCTGTTGGTTTTTAGGTAGTAAATCATCTTCTTGAAGAAGTTCTTTAAGTATCTTTTCTATTACAGGTCCTCTTGCTCTAAATCCCCACTCTTTTCGTAATTGATCAAACCTGGAAATTAGTTCCTCAGGTAAATCAATTGAAATTCTTTTTGTATTTGAATTTTCAGGACTATTCAATAATATTTTCTTGAAGAGTATGGAATTTATTTAATTTTATTCAAAAAATATTGAAAGTCCATAAGGAATATTGTTTTTAAATTAAAACCAATTTATTTTTTCTGTCACAAGTCAATTAAGTATCTTTTTATAATAAAAATAAAAATGTTTAATTGTTATTTCAAGTCATCTAAAGAAAAAAAGAGTTTTTATCAACACAAGAAATTAGAAATGCTCAACTATATTAAGGATTCACTTGAACGTAAAATTGCATCAGTAACAGCATCTATAGAAGTTCTAGAAAGCCAAATAAGCAGGGATAAGGAAGTTGAGGTAACTAATTAGCATTTAAACAAAACTTTCTAGAAGTTTTTCAGGGCCAAATTTCTTTAAATAATTAATATTTGAATTTTCAGTTACTAGTAGATATCCTGCAAATCCTAAACCGTTAATACTGAAACCATGAATATGATCATTTTTTCTTTTTATAATAGCGATCCATTTATTAGTTATTAAAATATTGTAGGGACATATCGGTTTCTTATCACTAATAGGATCCCCAAGTCCCAATTTCTTGCATAAATCTAAGTAAAACTCAAAAAGACATGATGGATTTTCCAAAAAATCAAATTTGGATACAATAATATTTTTTTTAAGCTTACTATCTAGATCTTGATATGAGTTCATCTCTAAAAACCACTTTTCTCTAGGGCATGATATCTCATCTTTAGATCTACGCAGAAGTTGAAAATGCCTGTGAGGTTGACTTGCTCCCGCAATTGGAGAACTATTGAAAAACCATAATCCACTAGTATCATTATTAACTTGTTGGATCGCTCTCCAATCTTTAATATCTAACCATCCATTTTGAGGTTTCCATTTATTTGTAATAAGTAAAATATGACCTTTTTGTACAGGGTACTTATTTAATATTAGTTGATGATTATCACCAATTTTATCAATTTCTAGTATCTTTTCCCAAGGACAAAACGGATTTTGCTTAGGACCATAAATTTTTTTTTTAATAAATTTTGAAGTATCGAGTTTCCTAATTATGAAGTCGTCTTTTTCATATAAATCTCTTGTAATAATATCAGTTTTGAGAGGAAATAAAGATTCATCATCAATTGATAATCGAGTTTGTTCTAATGCTTTTTTCCAATATATTTCTAAACTCATTAAAAAAAATTTATCATAACCATTTTAAAAAAAAAAATAAACTTGTAATTACTTTTTATTAAATTGATATTCTTTCAATTTTTCAAGAGGTACTGATTCTAAGACTACAATATTAGTTGATTCTAATATGACTTTTGGTGCAAGACCGTCTAATAATGCTTGCTTCCACCTATCAAGACAAATACACCAATGATCACCATCCTTTAGTCCTGGGAAGGAATAAATAGGCATAGGAGTAATTAAATCATTACCTTGTGATTTACTATATTTCAGGAAATTATCATCCATCACACAACATATGGAATGATTCCCTCCATCATTCTTGTCATAGTTGCAAAATCCATCCCTGAACCACCCTGTCATAGGTGCGCAACTACAAATCTCAATTTTTTCTCCAAGGACATTTAACTGATTTTGATTATTTATGTTCATAGATTTTTTTAATAATAATAAAACACCAACATTTCTTTAAAAAAGGTTGACGAGTATGGGGGGTAAGGAGGTAATAATTCTAATAAGGTTTTTTTCATTATGGATTGGGACTTTACTGAAAACATAGCATTTAAAGCTCTTTATGAAGCTTTTAAAGATAGTGATGAAACTTCCGCATTAGAATTTTTATCTAGTGAAGGCGCTTCATATTATCTTGAGTTAACACAGGACGCGGCGGGTGAGGGACTTGATTTAGGTGATAATGAAACGATGGAAGAACTTCAAGAAGAAATTATTGAATATTTAGAAAACAACTAAGGATTTAGATTAAGCGCTGAAATATTTAGCTTTTGAGTGCAGTGAAATGATAGCTGTAGTACTTTGTTCTGGATGAAGTTGTTCAGATTCATCCATGGTCAAGCTTATTCTTTTTGCATCCAACAATGATAATTGTATGTTTGAATCAGATACTTTTGGACATGCAGGATAACCAAATGAATATCTAGCTCCTCTATATTTTTGAGCTAGTATTTCTCTATTTTTGTCTGGTTCTTCAGTCCTAAAACCACATTCAATACGAATTAATGCATGGACATACTCAGCTAGAGCTTCTGCTAATTGCACTGTAAGTCCATGGAATAATAAATAATCACTATATTTATCTTCTTTAAATAATTTTTGAGAATATTCACTGGCAATATCGCCCATCGTTACTGCCTGCATAGGAAATATATCTATCGGTTTATCCTTTTTCAAATCACAATAAAAATCAGCTATGCATAAATTATTCCCAGATTTTTGTCTTGGGAAATTAAATTCGGAAATTTTATTTAATGATTTATCATCAAATAAGAAAATACTATTATCTTTTCTACCGCATCTGAAATATCCATAAACTGCTTTGGGTGAAATAAGTTTTTTTTCTACAATTGTCTCTAACCATCTATCTAGCAATGGTTTAGCATATGAATCCAAATAGTTATTGTATTCATCTACGCTTTGGTTTTTCCCTTTTTTTATTTGCCATTGTCCGCTAAATAGAGCTTTTGTATCTAAATAAAAAATTAACTTATTTAAATCTATATCAATCTCGTTCAAGACTTTCGTTCCCAAGAAAGGAGCTTGAATTGGTTCTTCTTCATTTATAAATTTAGATCTTATAAAATTTTCTTTTAAATTTAATTTAGAAGTCTCTATATCTATAGATATTGATTTTTTAACAGCTTGAGAGTTGGACTTTGATGAGGCTAAATTAATATCTATTCCCTCATTGTTGATGAATCCCTCTGTATTTGACCAATTACCCTTTTTTTTATTGTCCATATATTCATTCATGAATTTAAGATCAGTGAACGCATCTTTTCCGTATAAAATTTTCCCTTTATATATTTTGCTGCAGTCCTCATTTACAAATTTTGGGGTTAAGGCTGCACCTCCTAATATTACTGGTACACTAATATCTTCATTGTTAAAAGCTTCTAAATTATCTTTCATAAAAGCAGTTGATTTAACAAGTAATCCGCTCATAGCGATGCAATCTGCATTGTGCTTTTTTTGTGCATCTATAATTGCTGAAACATCTTGCTTTATTCCAAGATTTATTACCTCATAACCATTATTTGTAAGTATTATGTCAACCAAATTTTTTCCTATATCATGAACATCGCCTTTGACTGTTGCAATTAAGAGTTTTCCATTTGATATGTTTTCTTCCACAGTTTCCATATGTGGTTCTAAAATTGAAACGGCAAATTTCATTGTTTCGGCGGATTGGAGTACAAATGGCAATTGCATTTGACCTGAGCCAAATAAATCACCTACAACTTTCATCCCATCTAGTAGAAAGGTATTAATTATTTCTAGAGGTTTATATTTTTTTAAAGCTTTATTTAGTTGATCCTCTAAACCTATTTTTTCTCCATCAATAATATGATTTTTTAGGCTTTCTTCCAGAGTTAGGTTTTTATTTTCTGAAGATGCTTTTTTGAAATCTTGAATAGATAAATCTTGAAAAGCTTTTGTTAATTCTACTAATGGATCATAAATACAAATATCATCTTCAAATTTTCTTTTGTCATATATCAAATCTAAGCAAAGCTTTTTGGTTTCTTCAGAAATTTTTGATAATGGCAAAATTTTATTTGGTGCGATGATAGCAGAATCCAATCCTGCTTTAATGCATTCATCTAAAAATATTGAATTTAGATTAATTCTGGATAATGGTGAAAGACCAAAACTAATGTTTGATATCCCAAGTATGATGTGAATCTCAGGAAAATTTTCACGAATTTTTGATATAGCAGTAATTGTTTCTTTAGCATTTAATCTATCTTCTTCTATCCCAGTAGATATTGGAAGAGCTAATGGATCAAAAAAGAGCTCATAATCAGACAAACCGCATTCCCTGGTTCTATTAATTGCTCGTTTAGCAATGTCATATTTTTTATCTGCATTCCTTGCCATTCCATCTTCATCAATAGTTCCTACAACAAGACCTGAACCATACCCCAAGGCTAAATTTAGAACTTGATCAAACCTTTCATTACCGTCTTCGTAATTGGTTGAATTTATAATACATTTACCACCAGCTGACTTTAATCCACTTTCCATTTTGTCAGCATCTGTAGAGTCAATCATTAATGGCAAATTTATATTGGTAACAAGTCTTGATGTTATTTCTTTCATATCTTTCACTCCGTCTCTCCCTACATAATCAACATTCACATCAAGAACGTGTGCATTTTCTTTTTGTTGTTGCTTGGCAATTGATACAAGTCCATCCCAATCATCGTTATTTAACAACTCCCTTACCTTTTTAGATCCACTTGCATTTAATCTTTCGCCTACAATCAAAATAGAATTGTCTTGTTTGTACGGTACAGAATTATATATTGATGATGCAGAAGGAATATAGCCACTTAAATTGTTCTTACCATTTTTATTTGGCATTTTGTTATCAATAATTTCATTGATTATTGAAGAAAGATATTTAATATGTTCGGGTGTTGTCCCACAACATCCACCTATTAATTGAACATTAAAGTCATATATAAAATTCATTAACTGCATCTTTAATTCTATTGGCTTTAATCTGTAGTGAGCAACACCGCCAATATTTTCAGGAAGTCCTGCGTTGGGAATACAGCTTATAGCGAAGGGAGAATTTTCAGACAAATATTTAATATGTTCTTTCATTTGTTCTGGACCAGTAGCACAATTTAGTCCAAGGATATCTATATTAAACGGCTCTAATATTGTTAATGCAGAGGCAATGTCAGATCCAACAAGCATAGTACCTGTTGTTTCCATTGTTATAGATACCATTATAGGTATATCTATATTTTTACTATCAAGTACTTCTTTAGAAGCTAATAAGGCAGATTTTATTTGCAATACATCTTGACAAGTTTCAATTAAAAGTAGATCAACTCCTCCATCCGTAAGACCATATATCTGTTCTTTATATGATTCCTTTAATTCATCAAAATTTATATGTCCTAATGTGGGTAATTTAGTGGTTGGTCCAATTGAACCAGCAACAAACCTTGGCTTATCAACTGATGCATATTTTGCAGCAGCTTTTTTTGCTATTAGTGCAGCATTTTTATTTATCTCATATGCCTTATTCTTAATATCATATTCATCAAGAACTATTGATGAGGCACCAAAAGTATTAGTTTCTATAACATGACAACCTGCTTCTAAGAATGAATTATGGACATTTTCAACTATCTTTGGTGAGGATAAAACAAGGTTTTCATTACAACCCTCTAATTCTTTTCCTCCAAAGTCGTCTGCTGTAAGATTTAAGTTCTGAAATGATGTTCCAGTACCTCCGTCAAAAATTATTAATGGCTTTTCATCTCTATTTAGATAGGTTCTGAAAGATTCCATTTTTAGGTGAAAATTATTTTAGAGAAATTCTTGTTACCCAATTATCATAGTCTTGAGAACGACCTTCTGTTATTTCTATAAGCTTACTTTTTAATTTATTCATTATTGGTCTGTCACCATTTAATTCACTTGATTCAATTTTTTTAACTGGTGTAATTTTTGCTGCTGTACCAGTTAGAAAAACTTCATCTGCTATTAATAATTCTGTTTTATCAACAGGCCTTTCAATTACATTTATTCCAAATGATTTTGCTAATTCAATTACACTAGCTCTAGTAATACCCTCAAGGATATCTTGATCAACACCAGGAGTGATTAAGTCTCCATTCCTTACAATAAATAAATTCATACCACTAGCTTCGCTTACCTTACCACTTGAATTTAATAGCAGGGCTTCATCAAAACCCGATAAACTAGCTTCTGTTTTAGCTAATGAACTAGTAATATAAGCTCCACTTATTTTTCCTCTCAATGGGAGAGATCTATCTTCTTGTCTAGTCCAACTACTCATTCTACATGAAACCCCATCTGGGGATAGATAATCTCCTAGTTCAATACAATACATAAAGAAATCTGTTTCAATATTGTGTAACCTTGGAGCTATACCTAAATCGCTTGTATATACGAATGGTCTAATATAAATAGGTTTTTGTGGCTTATTTCTTTTTATAACTTCCTCTAAGGCTTTAAAAATATATTCTTCAGATATATCAGTTAAGAGTAATTTTGCACTTTGAGATAATCTTTTTATGTGTTTATCAGTTCTAAATAAAAGGAATTCTTCTTTATTTGTAGGGTTAGGTATCGCTCGCATTCCTCCAAATGCAGCAGTACCATAATGTAGTGCATGAGTAGCTATTGATATTTTTGCTTCTTTAAATGGAATACATTTACCTTCGAACCAGGCGTATGGAAGAAATTCATGCATATTCAATTTATTTAATTAAGGTAAACTTGTTTTATCCTACTTAAGTATTCTAAACCTTATTTATATATAAAAATGCACAGGATATTAAATGTAGCAGGAAATGAAAAGAATAATGATGATTTAATTGAGCAACCAGCGGCAGATTTTATTTTTATAACAAGTGTAAAAGCTGATTTAAATCTCATATCAAACTTATTGTTAGAAAAAGAATTTGCCTCATTAAAAAATAATATAAGAGCTTTAGAAATTTCTAATTTAAATTCCTCATCTCAAATAGATAATTATTTATTAAAAACAATTAATTATGCAAAAGTTGTCATACTAAGAATTTTTGGCGATAAAGGTACATGGAACTATGGAATTGAACAACTTTTAAATTGGCAAGCAGTCAATAAAAAAAGGAAGTTAGTAATCCTATCAGGTACCGTTGATCAGGAAGTTTCCTTAAGTGAAATAAGTAGTATAGATAAAAATATTGCATTAAATATTTCTAGATTACTAAGATCGGGAGGAATGGAGAATTATAGAAAATTTCTTAATTGTTTAAATTATCTAAAGGTAAATGAAACATTAATTCCTGATGAGTTTTTGAATATTAGTTTTTATCCAGATCCTTATTTATATGATTGGAAAATTGAAAAAGGAGAAAAGATTGGAATAATATCCTATAAATCACTTTTTTTGGCTAATGAAATTGAAGTAAACGAAAAACTTAACTTGCAGTTACGAAGATGCGGACTATCGCCTAAAACGTTATTTATTTCAACACTAAAAGATCATATTATTCAAAAGAAATTAATAGAAATTTTTAAAAAGGAAGATATTAAATTAATAATTACCACAACTTCATTTTCTTCATCTCAAATCAAAAATAACGAATTAATTGAAAATTCTACAAATATTTTTACTTCTCTTAAAATTCCAATTTTACAGCTTCTCTCTTCAAATAGATCAAGAAAAAATTGGTTAAATTCATCCATTGGAATGAATTCATCTGATTTATTGATGCAAATAATTATTCCTGAATTTGATGGAAGGATTACTACCTGTCCTTCAGCATTTAAAGAAATAATTTCTAAAAAAAATACACTCTACAGTGAAATAACCAGTTACAAAGCTGATCAAGTAGGTATTAAATGGATTTCAAAATTCGCAACAAATTATGTGAAACTTCAACAACTTAATAATTTTGATAAAAAAATTTGTTTAATAATAAGTAATTATCCAGTAAAGAATGGAAGAATCGGTAATGGTGTTGGTCTTAATACACCATCTTCGATAATAAATATTCTTAACTGGTTAAAAGAAGAAGGTTATGATCTTGGATCTTGTAATTATCCTCAAGATTCTTCGGAATTAATGTCAATACTTATAAAAACTAGAACTAATGATATTGAATCTCAAAATAATAAACCATTAGATTACTTACCACTTAGTGAATATTTAAAATATTGGAATTATTTAGAACTTGAACCAAAAAATATTATTGTTAACCGTTGGGGCAAACCATCTGATGCGATCGATCTTGATAATGAAGGCTTCTCAATAAATGGTATTAGAATTGGAAAAATAACATTATTGATTCAACCTCAACGAGGTTATGACGCTTTCACTGATAGAGATATTCATTCTCCCGATCTTCCACCTCCCCATAGATATTTAGCACAATATTTTTGGATTGAAAAAGTTTTTAACGCAAATGCTATTTGCCATATTGGTAAACATGGGACTGTTGAATGGTTACCTGGCAAATCTATAGGTCTCAGTAATAAATGTTTTCCAAATATTATTTGTCCAGCAATACCAAACATATATCCTTTTATCGTAAATGATCCTGGGGAAGGATCCCAAGCTAAAAGAAGAACTGCTGCAACAATTATTGATCATTTAACCCCTCCTTTGGATAGGTCAGAATTATATGGAAAATATTCAATATTAGAAAATTATTTAGACGAATATTTTGAAGCAAAATTATTAAATTCTAATCGTATTGAAATTATAGAAAAATCCATTTTTGAATTAATTAAAAAAGATTTTAACGAAATCACTTTAAATAATAAAAATAATCAAATTGAAGAGATTGATTCTTTTCTTTGCAAAATTAAAGAATCTCAAATTAGGACAGGTTTGCATATTTTTGGTAATAGGCAGAATGACATTAATGAAATAAATTTATTCTTGTGTGTCGCTAGAGTGCCAAATGCCAATAGAATTGGGATTGTTCAATATATAGCAAAACATTTAAAACTAGATTTGGATCCTTGGACAAATATATATGATCAAAAGTTAAGTGAAAAGGATAAAAAAATATTATTGACTTTTTCCAACAAAAACATTTTAAACTTTAGAATGGCTATTGATTTTTTGGAACAACAAGCAAAGTATTTAATATATTTGTTTTTTTACAAAAAGAATACCAATATAAAAAATCTAGAAAAATATAAAAATCAGAAAATAATAGACTTTTTCTTTAATGAAAAAAAACATAATAAGTATTTTTTATTATTAAAAAAAGAGATTCTATATCCAATCATTAATTCTTCATATAATGAGAAATTATCATTTATTAATTCGTTAAATGGACAATATGTAAAAAGTGGTCCATCTGGAGCCCCTACGAGAGGTAAAACTGAAGCTTTACCCACTGGTAAAAATTTCTTTTCAGTTGATTCGAGAGGACTGCCAACTGAATCAGCATGGAGTGTTGGTTGTCAATCCGCCTCACAAATACTTCATTTATACAAACAAGATAATGGAGAAGATTTAAAAAATATAGCAATATCTGTATGGGCAACATCCACAATGAGAAATGGTGGTGAAGACATTTGTCAAATACTATATTTATTAGGAGTACAGCCTATTTGGGATGGGCCCTCAAGAAGAGTAGTAGATCTAGAAATCATTCCTTTATCTGTTCTCGAAAGACCAAGGGTTGATGTTACTTTAAGGATTTCAGGAATGTTTAGAGATGCATTTCCACAGTTAGTTAAATTAGCTTCTAAAGCAATAAATCTTGTTTCTAATCTTAATGAGGATGATAAATTTAACCCTCTTGCTGGGGCATCAAGGGATGGTGATTCAATTAATCGTATATTTGGGTCAGCGCCAGGTTCATATGGAGCTGGACTACAAGAACTAATTTCTAATTCTAATTGGGAAAATATTGATGATTTTGGAGAATCTTTTCTTAATTGGAGTAAGTGGATTTACAGTGATAATCTTGAACCTATAGAGGATAAAAAATCATTAGAAAATGCTCTTAAAAATGTTCAGTTAGTTGTTCATAACCAAGATAATAAGGAACATGATATTTTAGATTCTGATGATTATTATCAGTTTCAGGGTGGCTTATCTTCAGCAGTAAAAAAATTAAGCGGTAAATTTCCTGAAATGTATCATGGTGATTTATCAAAATTTGGATTATCTAAAATTTCAAAATTACAAGATGAAATTAATAAAGTTGTTATATCAAGAATACTTAACCCTAAATGGATAAATGGAATGAAGGATAATGGTTATAAAGGAGCGTTTGAATTTTCAGCTACACTAGATTACTTATATGCTTTTGATGCTTCTACTGAAGTCGTCTCAGATTGGTGTTATGAGGAAGTTTATAAATCATGGTTATGTGATCTGGATCTTAGGAATTTCTTTCTAGAGAATAATCCATGGGCTTTAAGAGATATTGCACAAAGATTTCTTGAAATTGTAAATAGAAAAATGTGGAATAATTGTTCATCAGATGTCATTGAAAATTTAAAGAATATAATTATTAATACTGATTCAATAATTGAAAAAAATGAATTCTAAATTATCTACCTAATAGCGAAAGTCCATGACTATCTGTTCCGCATGTTTTTAGCATTGAATATTTATCTACTAATTTATCTATTTCTGAACATACAAATAAACTAGGATTCCATACTTCATTAAGTTCATAATCGTACCAAACCTCTATTCCATCAATACCTTGTATTTTGGCCTCTGGAATTAATTTATAAAAGGGAATCCTGTATCTCGCTGGATGTGCAAGAAATGATAAACCACCAGCTAAATTTATTGCTTTTATAACTGATTTAATATTTAAATCATTACCTATTGGAGACTCTCCAAGGATGTAGGGATTTAGGTATTTACTTTTTATATCTATTCCCAATCCAATTACATGTACTAAACATCCTAAAATCAAACAATTAATTTCTATTCCAGAAATTAATGTAAAGGAATCTTTAGGATAATTTTTGAGTATATTATTTTTTTTTATATATTCATGAGCTTTAATTGTATGATGATCGGTTATTGATAAAAATTTCAAGTTATTTTTATAAGCTTGATCTAAAAGTTCATATGGTTCTAAACTTCCATCACTAAATTTTGTATGACAGTGAAAATTAATATTATTAGGACAACTATTTTTATTAATATTGGAAGTTAATTTTACTAAGTCTTCCCTATTCATTACTTAATGAATTCTCATTTTTCTTTCTAATCTTTGCATATAATTGAATTGAAGCCAACATGAAAATAATTAGTCCAACTACGCTCCATGTAGCAATACTAGTTGGAAAATTATTTTTAAAAATAACTAAAAGTACAATTATAAATAATAATAAAGTAGGCAATTCATTTAATAATCTAAGGTTTTTTGCTGAAATGGTTGAAGTACCATTTTGTAATGAATACATTATTTTATAACAATAAGAATGATAAATTACTAATCCCAAAACAAAAGAAATTTTAATTTGCAACCACTTCTCACTTAACCAACTTGGTTGAATAATAACCATGCAAATAGCCATACTTAAAGCTAATATCATCCCAGGTGTTGTGATTATATTCGCCAGCCTTTTTTCCATCAAGGTGTATTGTTTATTAAAGGCAATTTTTAATTCATTGTCCATATTTTTAGATTCTTCATGATATATAAAAAGTCTTACTAAATAAAAAAGTCCCGCAAACCAAACGATTACACCAATAATGTGAAGTGATTTAAACCAGAGATATGCTTCAGCTGCCAAATTACTAGATTAATTTAAAAATATATGTTTTTAATATAGTTATATTTAACAATATCAAGAAATCTATTTTTCAAAATTTAATTAATATTTATAACTCGTTAAAATATTCATATATATCATTAACTGAATTTTTTCCAAGTCCTTTAACTTTTGATAAATCCTCCTTACTAGCTATTCTTATCGCGTCTATTGATTTGAAATGCTCAAGCAATTCTCTTATTCTTGATGGTCCTAATCCACTGATTTGGGACAATTGAGATCTATTCATTCTTTTAGATCTTTTGTCTCTATGAAAAGATAATGCAAATCTATGTGCTTCATCTCTTACCCTTCTTAATAGAAGAACTCCTTTTTGATTTTCATCAGTATCAAGAGACTTAGTAAATCCTGGAATAAATATTTCTTCATTTTTTTTTGCCAATGAACATATAGTTACTTCTTCCTCAAGATTTAATTCTTTTAATGCTTTAATAGCAGCATTTAACTGTCCTTTTCCTCCATCAATCATTATTAAATCAGGCCAATCTGATAGAAGTTCATTGTCTAATTTACTGTTCGTTTTATCATTTAATATTGAAAAATCCCCTCCGCTTTCTTTAAATCTTGACCATTTTTTAAACCTTCTTTGTATTACTTCATATATCGAAGCAAAATCATCACTATGTCCTATAAAAACGTTTGGATCTTTAATTTTATATTTCCTATAATGCTGTTTAGAAGGAACCCCATCAATAAAAACGACTTGTGATGCTACAGGGTCACTACCTTGAATATGGCTTATATCATAGCCTTCAATTCTTTTAGGTTGTTCGCTTAATTCAAGTATTTGGGCAAGATCCTCAATTGATGATTCATTATCTTGTATCCCATTTAATATTCTATCTAATTCCAATTTCGCATTTTTTAAAACCATTTCTACAGTTTCATGTTTTTTATTTCTTTTTGGGATTAGGATTTTTACTTTCTTTTTTCTTAGCTCCGTTAACCAATCCTCTATGGTTGCTTGTTTTGGAAGGTTATATTGAATAAGAATTTCTGATGGTATTTCTACAGGTTCAACATTCATATAATGCTCTTCTAATATCTTTTGTAAAATAAGATTTTCATCTTCATTATTTAATTTTTGACTATAGCCAATTCTCCCAATGAGCTTACCTGATCTCATTTGGAAAATTTGTATACTAGCTACATTTTTTTCTGAAACTATTCCAAAGATATCTCTATTAATTGAAGAATCTGGTATTGAGATTTTTTGTGATTCAGTTAATAATTTTAAACCTGAAATTTGGTCTCTTATTTTTGCTGCATTCTCATAATCTAAATCATTTGAAAATTGCATCATTTTTTTTTGTAAAAATATTTCTAAGTCATCATTTCTTCCCTGAAATATCATAGATACTTGTTTCATTATTTTTTTATAATCTTCAGATGATATAACTTCTTGGCAAACACCTGGACATCTTCCTATTGAATAATTCAAACAAGTTCTATCTTTATAGACTGGCCTTGGTCTTTGTCTAAGTGGAAATATTTTTTTTATCGTAAATAATGTTTTCCTTAATAAGCCGACATCAACATAAGGTCCATAATATCTATCTAAATTATTTCTATTTCTTCTTCTTCTTGTAATAAATATTCGAGGATATTTTTCACTCCAAGTTATACAAAGATATGGATATTTCTTATCATCCTTTAATAGAATATTAAAGTATGGTTTGTTTGTTTTAATTAAATTTGACTCTAAATTTAATGCTTCATATTCGCTATCTGTTAGTATTATTTCTATTTCAGTTATTTGACGAACCATCAAGCTTAATCGCGGAGTTAAATCTGAATAATTATTGAAATAACTACTTACTCTATTGCGTAGTTTTTTAGATTTACCAATATAAAGTAAGTTATTATCAATATCTTTAAAAAGATAACAACCAGAAGACTTTGGAATTTCGGATAATCTTGATTTTAATAACTCCTTATTATTAATTAATTTATATTCAATTTTAAAATTATATTTGTTATCTATTTCTTCGATAGAGGAATTACTCATTTATGATGATTAACCTCCATAATTCCAGCCAGTTGAAGATAAATTCAGTGAGTCGACATCATTATTCAGATAAGCAGATTGAACCTCTCCTACAAAAACGGTATGGTCTCCATGAATAACACTTCCTACAACATTACATTCAACTCCACCAACACTATCAACTAAAATAGGCAATCCAAGCTCACCTAAATTAAATTCAACAGATTCAAATCTACCTCCTAAGGCTTTTTGAGGTTTAAAGAAAACAGCTGCTAGATCCTTTTGATCACTTTTGAGCACATTTAATGAGAACTTATTGGTGGACTTTATTATTTCATGACTAGAACCCTCTGCTCTAACAGCCATTACAACTAACGGTGGGGTGAAGGAGCCTTGAGTCACCCAACTTGCAGTAAAACCATTCACTTCATTTTTATCCTCGTCTCTAACGCCACAAATAAATAATCCATGAGGTATTTTTCTTAATAAGATTTTTTTTGCTTCTAGATTTAATGTCATAATTGATTTATCTAATAATCTTATTTTAACTAAATTTCTTATTCGATCATAATAAATTCATGAAAATTCTTTATCCAGGTACATTTGATCCTTTAACAAACGGGCATCTTGATTTAATAGAAAGGGCTGAAAAAATATTTGGCAATTTAGTAGTTGCTGTTTTAGAAAATACCACTAAAACTCCAACATTTAAGCTTGAAAGAAGAATAATACAAATAAAAAATTCTCTTTCTCATTTACCTAATATTGAAGTTATTTCTTATTCTGGCCTCACTGTTGATTGTGCAACTGATTTAAAAGCTAATCTTATTCTTAGAGGCTTAAGAGCAATGAGTGATTTCGAGTATGAACTTCAGATTGCTCATACAAATAAATCTCTTAATAATGATATTGAAACTATATTTTTATCGACAAATACAAATTATAGTTTTCTTAGTAGTTCTTTAGTAAAAGAAGTTGCAAAATTTGGTGGTGAAATTAATCACATGGTCCCCCCCTCTGTTGAAAGGGATTTAAAAGAATATTTTAAATAATATTTTTATTAACATGATTTTAAGTAATAAAGATCACGTAATAATTTAAAAGCTTTTTCTTTATCAATTTTATTAGAATTTTGGATAATACTTATAATTATTGGCTTTTCATTTTTATATAAAAAGCCAGATAATGCAAAGACATTTGAAAGAGTGCCAGTTTTGCCAAAAAACTTTCCAGATAATTCACTATTTACAAATCTTTTAGCTAATGTTCCTCTTACTCCAGTAATTGAAAGTGTAGATTGATAAGCATTAAAATCATTAAAATATCTCATTTTATCTAAAAACAATACAACTAACTTTGTTGTAATTTTATTTTTTCGAGACAATCCACTAGCATCTGCAAAGTATGCATTAGTTATTGGGAGGCCTTTATTTTCAAGCCATCTTTTCAACTTTGTATAGTCATTATCGTTCCATGTATTTGAGGCATTTTTAAAGAGAGATTCAGCTGTAAAATTATGGCTTTCAGAATTTGTTAGGGTTAGTAATGAAAGAATTGGAACTGAATATATTTTATTTATCTCTTTAATATTTTTTAAATAAAAAGTTTTTTCTGAATCAAAAAAATCTATATATATTTTTGAATTTGGAAATTTATTTTTTAAATAATTTTTAATAAAATTTTTTAATTCATAAATATCATCATATCTATTGTGATTACTTTCTATTGCAAGAGATGTAATTGGAGATCCATATTCGTAAAGTTTATCAGTATTTGTCCAACCATTAGGCCAATATAATTTTGAATCAATTTCAACAATATTAAAGTTAATAATTTTATTTTCTTTAACATTTGAAATTAGTTCGATTATATTTTCATAATTAAGATCTGGATCACCTTGACCGTGTAAATAATAATCGTTTTTATTTTTAAATAAGGAAGTTTTTAAATTATTATTTAATTTATATTTACTTAAAACATAAGCTGATGAGAATAATTTTTGATTCGATGCTGGCAACCTTGGAACATCCTCATTGTAGGAACTTATTATTTCGCCTTTATTATTAATAATTGATACACTAAAAGAATCATCAAGCGTTTGATTCAATAAAGCATCATAAGAAGGACATATTTTTTTTTTAGTAATTATTCCTGGGAAATTAAAATAAATACTATTTAAAATAGTTATTTTCTGATTTGCTAGTAAATATCTTATTAAGAAAGGAGATGTTACTAATACAAGACCAATTAAGAAAAATAAATAAATTTTTTTTATCACATTCAATCTATAAATTTACAAAAATAGATTCATTGTCGGGTTTGATTTCAAATTCTTTTTTAAAAAAATACCTTTTATTTTCTTCTTTGAAAAGCAACCAGTTATTTGGATAAATATGCATAAGAGCAGCTTTATTTAAGGGCTGAAGAAAATAAATATTTTTCCATGTTTTGACAAAATTTTTACGTCGTTCTCTAATAACACTTCCTATACCGATATTGGCATCTTCAAATTTTGGATTTAATGAATAATGTGTACCTTGATAATTATCAGTCATTGGTTCAAATGAATCGAAATCATATGGCTGAGGTAATATCGATATCATTGCACTATCAATATTATTTATATTATTTGATTCATTAAAGGATTTAAAAGTAAAGATTTTATCTTTGATATCTGGATAATCTCTTTGAGCTAAAGCCACAGCACCTTGATCAGCAAATGTTATGAATACATTATTATTTTTAGACAATATCTTGTAGATAGTTATTCCAATTCTGTTAAACTTCAATCCTTCAAAATTAAATTCTATAGTAAATCTTTTATTTGAATCTAATAAACTTGGAATAATTGCATCCTCCATATTCTTAAGAGATTCATTTAAATCTTTAGGTAGTCTGTAATTGGTTTCCATTAAAATTTGTCAATACATATTTGAATAAGTTCTAAAAATTTATCTATTTCTGACTTATTATTTATTGAACCTAAAGTAACACGAATATTTGAATATAGTTCATCATCTTTTAAACCAATATTTTTAAGTGTCGAGCTAGCTTTACCAGATGAGCTTGAACAAGCACTTCCACTGCTTATTGCTATTTTATTTTCTGACATGAAATTAACAATCTTATAGGCCCTTATAGGCTCAAAAAATTTATTTAATAGTAGAAACGAAATATGATTGGGAAGTCTATGGTTAATACTACCCGTAATCTTTATATGATTATTATCCTTAATTTTTTTTAAAAAATAATTTTTAAGTTGACTAATATTATTAGAAGGAAACTCAGTTATATAATCATATAATTTTATTTTTCCTTTAATATTCTTTAATGATTCATACATTCCAGCGATTAATGGCAAAGCTTGTGTACCTTGTCTAATTGAAAATTCCTGAGTAAGTGATATGTCTTTATTTTTTAATATTTGTCTCGACTTTTCTTTTGTTAAAAGAATACCGATCCCTTTTGGACCTCCAAATTTATGTGCAGATAAACTTAAAAAATCACATTTAAGATCTTTCCAACTGAATATTCCATTACTTAATATTTGAGTTCCATCTAAATGAAGCATTATATTTAATTCTTCACATTTGGAACCAATAAATTGGACAGGTTGTATTGTCCCAATTTCACTTTGTCCCCAAATAATTGATACAAGCTTAGTATCATTTTTTAAAATTTTTTCGATATTATAAGTATTTAAAATTCCATCATTATTTACCGTCCATTCGCAAATATCCCAATTTTGTCTTCTTAATTTATTAGCACAAATAGTTGTTGCTTGATGTTCAACATTTGAAATAACAACCCTACCATTTTTAAAATTCTCATAAATATTATTAAATATAATATTTGTCGATTCCGAAGAACCAGATGTAAAAATTATATCCTCTGATTCTGCTTCAAATATATAAGCAATTTTAGATCTAATTTTTTCAAGATATGTAGAGCATTTTATCCCTAGCTCATATGTAGATGAAGGGTTATGCCAATAATTCCTGTAAGTTGAATTAATTATATTTAAAACGTTCTCAGATAATGGAGTTGTGGATGCATTATCTAAATAGATAAAATTATTTTCCATTAATTTAATAATATTGATCCTGAGAAAACCTTTTTAGCATTACCGGTCATCATGACTTCACAATCGTCTTTTGACCAATCAATTGTAAGGTTACCTCCAGGTAAAGTTACTGTGGTTTGTGAATTACAAAGGCCTAATTTATAAGCTGCTACATGAATAGCACAGGCACCTGTTCCACAAGCTAAGGTTGGTCCTGCACCCCTTTCCCATACTTTTACTTTGATATTATCTCTATTTAAAATTTGACAGAAATGTACATTAGTTTTTTCAGGAAATAATTCATTTTTTTCAAATATAGGACCTAGTGAAGAAAGAACAATTGACTCTATGTCTTCTACAAAGAATATTAAATGAGGATTTCCCATTCCTACGGCATAACCCATATTTTTAAAATCTTTCTCAATAAATTCATGTGAAGGTATTGAATTTATTTTTGTTTCAATTTTTGTTGGAATATTTTGACATTCTAAAATTGGAACTCCCATTTTTACTGTAATTTCATCATTTATATATTTTGCAATTTTTAAACCAGCTTTAGTCTCAATTTTATATTCTATATTTTTATTATTCATTGAATCATTTACATGTAGATACTCAACTAAACACCTAATTCCGTTTCCACACATTTGTGCTTCAGAACCATCAGAATTAAAAATTATCATTTTTGCATAATTATTTTCATTAGGTTCTTCTATAAAAATCACACCATCTGCTCCAATACCAAATTGCCTGTTGCAAATTTGTTTTATATCAAATATTTTATTTGTCTTGTAATTTTTATATAAATCCTTTCCTCTGGAATCAATTACTAAGAAATCATTCCCGTTACCTTGATATTTTTCAAAAGTTATATTTTTCATTTGTAGATAATATATTTTAAATTTTAATTATAAATTATTCCTTTTAACAATCTATTTCTATTTTATACAATGGATATTAAAATAATAATTTAACAAATAAAAATTAAGTGATTTCTCCCGATCAACAATATGAGACTGATACCAATTTATATAATCCATCTGAATTAGAAAAAAAATGGCAGTCAATATGGACAGAAAATAATTTATATAAAACCGATGATTTAACTGAGAATAGCGACAAATTTTATGCCTTATCAATGTTTCCCTACCCTTCAGGTAATCTTCATATGGGACATGTAAGGAATTATGTTATTACAGACTTAATAGCACGATTCCAAAGGTTTAAGGGCAAATCTGTATTACATCCAATGGGTTGGGACGCTTTTGGTTTGCCTGCTGAGAATGCAGCGATTGAAAGAGGAATTAGTCCAAGTGTCTGGACTAAAAAAAATATTTCTCATATGAAGTCACAATTAAAGCTTTTGGGACTGTCAGTTGATTGGGAGAGGGAATTTGCAACTTGTGATGAAAATTATTATATTTGGACACAATATCTATTTTTAGAGTTATACAAGTCAGGTCTTGTATATCAAAAGGAATCAGAAGTTAATTGGGACCCTATAGATAATACAGTCTTAGCGAATGAACAAGTTGACTCAGAAGGTAAATCTTGGAGATCTGGTGCAGTAGTTGAAAAAAAATTATTAAAGCAATGGTTTTTAAGGATTACTAATTATGCAGATGAGTTATTGAAGGATTTAGAAAAATTAGATAACTGGCCAGAAAGAGTAAAAATAATGCAAGATAATTGGATAGGAAAATCAATTGGTACAAATATTAATTTCAATATTAATACCAAACCAGAAAAGAAAATAACTGTATTCACAACAAGACCAGATACTCTATTTGGAGTTACTTATTTAGCAATTTCAGTTAATCATTCATTAATTAAAAATATTACTGATCAAGAAACAATACAAGATATAGATAAACTTAAACAATATTTGAAAAAAAATAAAAACAATGAACTTGAAAAAATTGGAATAAAAACCAGCTTAGTAGCAATAAATCCAGTTAATTCTGAACCTATACCTATTTGGGTGGCTAGTTATGTTCTTGATGAATACGGTACAGGCGCCGTTATGGGTGTACCTGCTCATGATTTAAGGGATTTTGAGTTTGCTAAGAAAAACAATATAGATATTAAACAGGTAATAGTAAAGGATAAAAGTGAACAAATTAATGAGCTTCATAATGCTTATGTAGAAAATGGATATCTAATTAATTCAAATCAATATAATGGCATAGCAAATACTATTGCTAAATTAAAAATTTCAGAGGAGGGAGTGAATAATGGATGGGCAGAAAATAAGATTCAATATCGTTTAAGAGATTGGTTAATATCTAGACAAAGATATTGGGGATGTCCGATACCCATCGTTAATTGCAAAAAATGTGGATCTGTTCCTTTAAACCAATCGGATTTACCTGTTTCATTACCAAAAGATATAAAAATCTCAGCTAACAAGATTAATGCTTTAGGTGATAATAATAATTGGATAAATACAACATGTCCAAAATGTGGAATAGCAGCAAGAAAAGAAACTGATACTATGGACACTTTCATGTGTTCATCTTGGTATTTTTTAAGATACCCATCTTCAAAATGTTCAACTAAGCCATTTGAAAAGAATGAAATTAATAAGTGGTTGCCTGTAGATCAATATGTTGGAGGAGTAGAGCATGCAATATTGCATTTGTTATATGCAAGATTTTTCACTAAAGCTTTGCGAGATAATGAACTATTTGATATTGATGAACCTTTCAAAAAACTATTAACGCAAGGAATGGTTCAGGCCGCAGCCTATAAAAACAATAAAACTGGTAAATATGTTTCTCCTTCAGATATTACTGACTTATCAAATCCTACAGATCCAATTGACAATTCTAAACTCGAAGTTCTCTTCGAGAAGATGTCTAAGTCTAAATACAATGGAATAGACCCAGAATCAGTAATTAAAAAATATGGAGCAGATACTGCAAGAATGTTTATATTATTTAAAGCACCACCAGAAAAAGATTTGGAATGGGGAGATACTGATGTTGAAGGACAATTTAGATTTTTAAGCAGGATTTGGAAGCTTTATATAAATTGTGCAAAAGATATTAATAGTAATTCTAATTCCTATCCAGATAAAGAAAAAAGTTTAATAAAGTCAATGAATATTGCTATAAAAGAAATTTCAAATGACATATTAAATAACCAATTTAATACTGCGATTTCAGAACTAATGAAGTTTTATAATTCATTATCAAATTCCATTAATGATGTAAACAATAATTTAAAAATTGATGCTTTAAAAACATTTTGTATTTTGTTGGCTCCATTTGCACCTCATATAGCGGAAGAAGTATGGCATCTTATAGGATTTAAAAAATCTGTGCATTTAGAACACTGGCCTTCATTCAATGCCGAAGCACTAAAAGAAGATTCATATGAACTAGTAATACAAGTGAATGGAAAAGTTAGAGACAAAGTAAATATTAATAATGATATGAGTGATGATCAAATTAAAGAATTGACTCTTAAAAGAACAAATATATTAAAATGGACTCAAGATAAGGAAATAAGAAAAATAATTATTGTTAAAGGAAAAATTATGAATATTGTTGTTTAAGAATTTATTTTTTGAATAACTAATGAATTTGGATTTGACCAATCGCCCTTAACTAAATAATTATCATTACCAAAACACATTTCACGGAGTATGAAAAATATAGGTTCACTCACTGAATTATCAAATAATGATGTTATGTCATTTATAGAATATTCGCCACCTTCGTCTAATAAATTGCTTACTTTTTGTTGATACTCAATAATATTTGCTGCTGCTTTCTTTCCAGCTTCAACTCCAGGTTGATCATATGCATTTATATTTACCAACTCAGCGTAGAAGGAAACAGCTCTCTCAAATAAAGCGATTAAGGCACCTAGGGAAAAACAATTTAACTTTTCTAACGTGATAGTGATACTTTGTCTGTTTTCACTAGAGAGTGCTGATCTGGTTCCTTGTAAAAAACCAGAAAGATATTCTTTAGGATTCTCTTTTTCATCAAAAATATTAGTAGATGGAGAATCTAATAATTCAATAAAAATACAAAAGAAATTATCAATACCATCTCTCAATTGCTGAACATAAGCATGTTGATCTGTAGATCCTTTATTACCAAAAACGGAAATACCTTGATTAACTACTTCACCATTCCTATTAAATTTCTTACCTAATGATTCCATTACTAATTGCTGGAGATATTTACTAAATACCTGTAGCCTATCTCTATAAGGTAATACAACCATATCTCTCTTTCCAACACCATCTCCAGTTAAATACCATGCGGATGATAATAGTGCTGCTGGATTATTTTTAAAATCACTTATACGTGTGGCTTCATCCATTAATGATGCACCTCTAATAAATTCAGATATATTTTCATTAATAAGAGCTAATGGAAGTAGTCCCACAGAGCTTGTAATACTAGTTCTTCCTCCAACCCAATCTTGCAAATTAAATATTTTTAACCAATTTTCAGAAGTGGCTTTTTTAAATAACATACTATCTTTCATAGTTATAGCTATAGCATTAGAATTCCATTCAAGATGATTGTTTTCGCAGTGACTTTTAATAATTTCCATAGCAATTCTAGGTTCAGGCGTACCACCTGATTTGCTAACTACCACAAATAATGTTGTTGATAATTTTTCAGATAACTCTTCTAACTTTTCGCTAATTAAAAAAGGATCAACATTATCGATATAAGAAAAATTTAAGCCTCTAGAACACTTCTGCAGTGACTCTGTAATAAGTAATGGTCCTAACCCACTTCCCCCAATTCCTATCCATAGAACATCAGTATACTGCTGATTATTATTATTCTTAATATCCCCATTTAAAATTTGTTTTCCAAATTCAGAGATTAAATTAATTTCTGCGCTAATTTCCTCTCCTATTTTTGAAGAGGGTGAAATTGATGGATTTCTAAGCCAATAATGTCCAACTTGTCTATTTTCATCAATATTTGAGATTGCGCCATTTTCTAATTCTTTTATTGATGAAAAAACATCTATAAATTTATCTTCTAAATTTTTTATCTCTTTACTTGTGAAATTAATTTTGCTTATGTCTAACCAAATATTTAATTTTTTATCAAACCAAAGATAATTACAAAATTTATCCCAAGATTTTAAATCTCCATTCATTTTATATATTTGTTTCTTTTATTTATTATCCAATTATATCTATACGAATAGTACATAGATTTGAATCATTTAAATTTGTTTAAATTATTATCTTCAAATAAATATGTTTTTGAATATAAACAATTAAAATTGGGGGTTTTTTTTATTTCATATGAATTTATTATTAAATAAATTAAAAAACTTTGGATAGATCATTTAATTACATAATTTCACCTGAGATATCTGAATTTAGAAGATTTTCACCAAAATTAAAAATTGGTGTACTTGCTTCTGGGAAAGGAACAAACTTTCAGGAATTAATTAATCTCTCAGAAAAAGGAGAATTAGATATAGATATAAAAGTTCTAATTACTAACAAAGATGATGCAGGTTGTATAAATAGAGCTGAAAGTAAAAAAATCCCTCACAAAATTATAAAAGGCAAAGACTTTTTGCAAAAAGAGGGATTTGAATTAGAAATTGTCAATACTTTAATTCATTATGATGTTGAACTGGTGGTTATGGCAGGCTGGATGAAAATTGTCACTCCATTTTTTATTAATAAATTTAAGAATAAGATAATAAATATTCACCCTTCATTACTTCCAGCATATAAAGGTGGTTCTGCTATAAAGGAGTCTATATTAAATGGTTCAAAAATAACTGGTTGTTCCGTACATTTTGTTGAAGAGGAGGTAGATAGTGGATCATTGATAATGCAAGCTGCATTGTCAATTAGAGATGATGATGATATTGAATCACTTTCAAAAAGAATACAAATGCTTGAGCATAAAATTTTACCTCACTCAATCTCTCAAGCTGGTTTTTTGATAAGAAGTAATTTTATGGAAAATTATTAGTTAAATCAAGACCTTCATCCATTGAAAATCCACTCATAATATTTAAATTTTGAATTGCTTGCCCAGTCTGACCTTTTAACAAATTATCAATTACAGATAATATAATTATTCTTCCATTTCGATTATCAACTTTAACAGAAAGTAAAATTTGGTTTGTATTTTTAACCCATTTTGTTGATGGGAATGTATCTACAGGTAAAACTTTAATATTTTTAAAATTTCTATAATAATTTTCCAGAAGAATTCTGCAGTCATCAGAAGTTAATCCTGGATCTCTTAATCTCCCATATATAGTCGAATGCATACCCCTTGAGATTGGGACTAAATGAGGTGTAAAAAGCAGTTCAATTTTGTTTCCAGAAATTAAAGATGCCACTTGCTCGATCTCTGAGGTATGTCTATGATTGATCAACCCATATGCTGATAGACCTTCTCCGCATTCTGATAAGAGTAGCTTTTGGTTAGGTTCTCGACCCCCTCCAGAGGTTCCGCTTTTAGAGTCAATAACTATACCTTCATTTTCAATAATTCCTTGAGAAAGATAAGGAGCTAATGGAATAAGAGCGGATGTTGGATAACATCCTGGACAGGCAATTAATCTTCCTACTGAAATGGCTTTTTTATTTATCTCCGGAAGACCGTAAACTGACTCTTTACATAAATCATCATCATTCCTTTTATAAATAGAGGCTTCTTTGGAATATACTTTTTTCCATTCATCTAAAGACTTATATCTATAATCAGCAGATAAATCAATAACTTTAAGTCCTCTATCCAATAATTTCCTTGTCAATGTTGAAGATAAGCCATTGGGTAAGCAAAGCAAAGCAACATCTGCATTTTTTGAAATATTGTCAACTGAAATTTCTTCTATATAGGGATCATTATCTAGATAAATAAAAGGGAAATTATCATTCCACTTTGATCCAGATGTTTTATTACCTCCTAAAAATGAAATTTTGTGTTTTTTATTTTTCTTTAAAAGATTTACCGCTTGAATACCGCCGTAACCAGTAGCACCTACTATTGCAACATTCATTTCTTTGAATTGGCAGACTTTGAGATAGGATTATAAAGTGTTGAATTTGAAGTAACTAAAACACTATTTTTCTATATTGATAGGAATAATGAAAGAAACAAGTCCCAAATCAAATAATGGAACAATTTTGGATATAAATGAATCTTTTCAAATTGAATTTGATCCTATTAGCGATGCGTTGGCAGCTATAAGAAATGGTGAATGCATAATTGTTGTAGATGATGAGAGAAGAGAAAATGAGGGAGATTTAATATGTGCTGCTCAGTTTGCGACTCCACAGCAAATTAATTTTATGGCTACTGAGGGACGTGGTCTTATATGCTTAGCCATGCAAGGTGAAAAACTTGACTCTTTAGATTTACCATTAATGGTAGATAGAAATACAGATGAAAATCAAACTGCCTTTACGATTTCCATTGATGCTGGACCTGAAAATAATGTTACTACCGGAATTTCTGCTGAAGACAGGGCAAAGACAATTCAAGTTGCTATAAACCCAAATACAAAACCCGATGATTTGAGAAGGCCAGGACATATTTTTCCATTAAGAGCTAAGAAAGGTGGAGTATTAAAAAGAGCAGGTCATACTGAAGCGGCAGTAGATATTGCGGCAATGTCAGGTCTTTATCCCGCTGGAGTTATTTGCGAAATACAAAATCCTGATGGTTCCATGTCAAGACTTCCGCAACTTAAAGAGTATGCAAAACAGTGGGGAATGAAATTAATATCCATAGCTGATTTAATTAGTTATCGTTTTCAAACTGAGAGATTTGTATTTAGAAAATCTGATGCTGTACTTCCAAGTATTTTTGGTAATTTCAAAGCTTACGGATATGTTAATGAACTTGATGGTTCAGAGCACGTTGCATTAGTTAAACAAAAATCATCCAAATTAAGCGAACCTGTACTAGTAAGAATGCATTCAGAGTGCTTAACTGGCGATGCTTTTGGATCTTTACGTTGTGATTGTAGACCCCAGTTAGAGGCTGCGTTATCAAGAATAGAAAAGGAGGAAGAAGGAGTTGTTGTTTACTTGAGACAAGAAGGTAGAGGTATTGGTCTTATAAATAAATTAAAGGCTTATAGTTTACAGGATGGTGGATTAGACACTGTAGAAGCTAATGAAAAATTAGGTTTTCCTGCTGATCTTAGAAATTATGGAGTTGGAGCACAGATATTAACCGATCTAGGGATAAAAAAACTAAAATTACTTACAAACAATCCTAGAAAGATTGCTGGATTAGGCGGTTATGGAATAGAAGTTATTGAGAGAGTTCCATTGGTTATTTGTCCAAACGATAATAATGCAGAATATTTGAGTGTAAAAAAAACCAAGTTAGGTCATATGATTGATGAAGATAATTCTAATTCTAGGAATATCGATCCATTTATATCAATTTTTCTTGACGGAAAATATAAATCTATTGATCTTGTTCCAATAAAAAATGACGTTATAAAATTCTGTAGTTTTAAGAACATTAATATCAAACTAGAGAGTACTCCAAGATTATTGGCTTTTTGGAATCGACCAAAATTAGTTTGGAGAATTTTGCATGATCAGAATAGAACTAATTCCAACATTACTGATGAAGAAATTAAAAATATAGAATTATTTATACAGTTTTTATCTAATTATGAAAATAGTACAAAGATTGGAATTATTGTTTCTAGAAACATTGAACAGGCATTACACCCAAAAAGTAGCATCAAATTGATTAATACTAAATTTACTATTAATAATGAAATCTTATATTCATCTACAAGAAAATTTAATCTAGATAAAGAAACATTTAGTATTGTTTTTGAAGGCTAGGTTACTATTTTAAAGTAGCTTTTAGGATTTTTGAACCATTAGTAAGCTTTAAAACTACATCCATATCATTAGTCTTACCAAAAACGGTATGAACTCCATCGAGATGAGGCTGAGGTTCATAAACTATGAAAAACTGACTACCACCTGTATCCTTTCCTGCATGAGCCATAGAAAGTGAACCTTTTAAATGTTTATTGGAATTTATTTCACATTTAATATTATATCCAGGACCTCCAGTTCCAGGCATACCAGATGCTCCGTCACGAGTATTAGGACATCCACCCTGAGCCATAAATCCAGGAATAACCCTGTGAAAAGCTAGACCATCATAAAAACCATCACTAATCAAATTCGTAAAGTTTTTAACTGTATTAGGTGCTTCATCAGAGAAAAATTCAATATTAATGTTGCCTACTTCTGTTTCAAATAATGCAGTTGTCATGTTTTATTTGTTTAATAAATATTCTGATATTTTAATAGCTAAAGTAACTTTTCAAGGTTTTCCTTAATGGTATTTATATCAATGTTATCTTTTTTACTATTTTTGTCTTCCTCCCAATTTTCAGGTTCTAAGTTTTTCTGTGGTGGTGAAATTAACAATCTATCTTCAGCTGTTTTAGGTACAAAATTTTTTTCTACTAATTTACATTCATAATCTAATTTAATGCAAAAATCTTTTATTTCCTCAATGTTGATCATTTCAACTGTTGGCAAAGGAAAATCTTGAGCTTCTAATAGACCACAATATCTTGTTGCATCATCCCTATCTTCAAACATAAGTACAATAGTCCTGCCTTTTAGTTCGATTGAATGAATTCCTTCTTTATCTGTTCCTGAATTATATAAAAGAACAAATATGTTCATAAGTGTAGATTTTTCTATTTATATAATATTTGATTAAGAATCAGAAAGTGATAATTCTTGTAATCTTGTATATAAAGCAATTTCTTCATCATTAATATCAGCAGGTATCACTACCAAGATTTCAACATATTGATCACCTACATTATCTTCGAAAGTTAAACCTCTACCTTTCAAACGTAACATTCTTCCCGTTGATGATTTTGGTGGCACTTGAAGTGTGACATTTCCATCAAGGGTGGGGACTTCTACTGCACAACCAAGTAGAGCATCATGAGGAAATAACTCTAGTTTATAGAGAACTCTTAAACCATCTATTCTTAGACCACTTTCGGTTTGAACTTTTAACTGAAGATAATGATCCTTACCTCCTCTTGCAATATTTTCAAGTCTTAATCTCCAACCATCTCCAGCAAAAGGAGGTGTATCAACTTCTACAACTGTTTCATCTTCTAATTCTATTAGAATTGAGGCTCCATTTAAGGCCTCATCAGGAGTTAACTCGATAATAGTTTCAATATCTTGGTGGACTTTAACTGGAGGTGGTTCTTCTGGAGATGTTGTAGGGTATTCATAAGTATTAAATTCATCATTATCTGTATTTATGTATTCATCCTCTAATTGTTCATCATTATTTTCATCGTAATTTTTTGGGGAGTATTCATAACCGAACAATGAATCAAGATAATCTTGAAAATCAGGAAAACCAGTCTTGAAGTTATTATTTTCGTACTCGTCTTGGATATTTTCAACTGAACTATTTTTGCTATTATTCGGATCGCGCAGATATTCGTATGCTTCGTTAATTAATTTAAATCTTTCTTCTGCATTTAGATCATTTTTATTTAAATCTGGATGCCATTTTCTTGCTTCTCTTCGAAAGGCCTTTTTCAGTTCTTTATCGTCGAAATCTTGGGACAAACCCAAAATCGACAAATAGTCTTTTTTAGAGGAAATAGTCATTGTCCCAAGGGTCATCGTCCCTAGAATTACCATACCTCGAATTTCTATAATTTCTATTCATTTGATCATCCCAAGGGTCATCATCCCAATAATCATCGGAAAACAGTTCATCTTTTAATGATCCAAATGTATTTTTAATGCTCTGCAATGGATTATTATCAGTTTTCCTTTCTGCTGCAAATTTTCTGTTTAAACCAAATAATGCTTCTTGAAGTGCACTCACTGAAATTTCTAATTCTTGAGGATCTTCATCATCTATGTAATCTTCAACATCTTGAATTGCTAATTCAACAGCTCTTTGTTGTCTTTCAGCTCCATAAGGCCCAAATTCTAAAGAAGCATCCCTAAGTCTTCTCTCAGCTTGTGCAATAAGAGTTAAAGCACTATTTTTTCTATCAATAACAGATCTCTTCTTTCTATCTTCATTAGCTTTTGATTTAGCTTCTTCAATTATAGAATTAATTTCTTGTTCATTTAAATTAGAGCCTCCAGAAATTGTAACTGTTTGCTTTCTACCAGTTGTTCTATCAGTTGCGCTAACTTCTAAAAGTCCATTAGCATCTATGTCAAATGCTACTTGTACTTGAGGTATTCCTCTTGGAGCTGGAGGTATTCCTGATAATCTAAACTTACCTAATGATTTATTTTCAGATGCTAAAGGCCTCTCTCCTTGCCTTACTTGAACAACAACTGAAGATTGATTAGATTCTGATGTACTAAAAACATCAGATTGTCTTACTGGTATTGGTGTATTACGAGGAATAAGCACTTTCATTAGTCCACCAATAGTTTCTAAACCTAAAGATAAGGGAGTAACGTCATTTAGGAGTAAATCTTGTAAATCACCGTTAATTATTCCAGATTGTATTGCTGCACCAATTGCAACAACTTCATCTGGATTAACTGATTGACAAGGATCATTAGGAACAAGAGTCTTTACTAATTGTTGAACCATTGGAATTCTGGTGCTGCCACCGACAAGAACTACCTCATCTATATCTTCTGCGTTCCATCCGGAGTCATCTAATGCTATTTGCACAGGCTCTAATAATCTATCCAAAAGATCTTGCGATAATGATTCAAATATTTTTCTATCTAAGGTCTCCTCAATATGTAATGGACCCTCTTTACTTGTGGTGATAAAAGGTAAGGATATTTTCGTTTTTTGTAATCCGGATAATTCACATTTAGCTTTTTCAGATGCTTCAGTTAATCTCTGTAAAGCTTGTCTATCCCTTCTTAGATCAATTTCATGTTTAGCAAGAAATTTTTCAGCAAGCCAATCTACTATTTTTGAGTCAAAATTGTTTCCACCTAATTGGGTATCTCCACATGTTGCTTTAACATCAAAAACACCATTAGAAATTTTTAATAATGAGACGTCAAATGTTCCTCCACCTAAATCAAAAACCAAAACATTATTAGAAGAACTTTTTTCAAAACCATAAGCTAAAGCTGCTGCTGTAGGTTCATTTAGGATTCTATCTACTTTTATCCCAGCCAATATTGCAGAATCCTTTGTAGCTTGTCTTTGAGATTCATTAAAATAGGCAGGGACTGTAATAACAGCAGAGTCCACAGTATCTCCAAGATATGTTTCAGCATCATTAATTAATTTTCTAATTAATGAGCTAACTAATTCTTCTGGTGCATATTCTCTTTCTGTATTTGGACTAAGAACTCTAACGCTTCCAGTATTATTAGCCTTTACATTGTAGGGAACAGAAATACTATTCTCATCTAATTCATCCCAGTCACTGCCAATAAATCTTTTTAAGTTATAAAAGGTATTCTTAGGATTTAGAACAAGTTGTCTTCTTGCTTGATCTCCTATTACTATTTCTTTATCTTTTGTAAATCCAACTATTGAAGGTGTAGTTCTAGAACCTTCAGAATTAGCAATAACAATTGGACGACCAGCTTCTATAACTCCGACAACAGAGTTAGTAGTACCTAAATCAATTCCAACTATTTGCCCCATGATTTTAGATCGCTAATTTAAAGCAAAATTTACTAATAATTTAATTAATTTTTATCTTAGATATTTACATATAATAGTAAAAATCAAATATTTTCAACTTAATTTAAATAAAAAAAAATTATTTATAACTTGTCAAAAAGATTACGGTCTATTTTAAAAAAATTATATAGAGACCAAGGTGTTGATGTAGTTAACCAAAATAAACTAATATAAAACGGAGAGAGAGGGATTCGAACCCTCGATAAAGTTGCCCCTATACAGCATTTCCAGTGCTGCGCCTTCAACCACTCGGCCACCTCTCCCAAGATCACCATTTTAACCCCTTACCATCCCATTTTTGAGGAAAGTTATTTGAAAAAGACTTTCACAGTTACGATTAAAAATAAAGAAACCGGAAAGGTTTACCAAGAACAGGTTCATAGTGACGAATATATACTTAAGGAATTTGAAAAGAAAGGTTTCATACTTTCATTTTCATGTAGAAATGGTTGCTGTACAAGTTGTGCAGTTAAAATAATATCTGGTAATTTGCAGCAACCTGAAGCTATGGGTGTATCTCAAGCATTAAAAGACAAAGGTTATGCACTTCTTTGTGTTGCCAAAGCAACTTCAGATCTTGAAGTTGAAACTACATATGAAGACGAAGTATATGATTTACAATTTGGACAATATTTTGGGAGGGGAAATACAAGAGTTGCGCCACCTTGGGAATTTGAGGAAGATTAATAATCATGTTTGAATTAAGTGAAATAGAAGAACTTGCAAATCAAGTAAACTTTTCAAGCTTGTATGAAAAAGCAAAGATAGCAGCACAAATTGGAAATGAAATTTTAAAAGTTAATTACAATAAAATTCAGAAAATATCATCAAAGGGTAGGAAGGGTGATCTAGTTACAAATGTAGATTTGGAAGTTGAAAATAAAATAAAAAAATATTTATTAGAAGAAACACCAAACATATCTATTAATGCTGAGGAATCAGGTAAATTAACAAAATCATCAAATTTAACTTGGTGTATAGACCCTTTAGATGGCACAACAAATTATTCCCATGGATATCCTTTCTTTGGTACTTCAATTGGTCTTGTATATAAGAATAAACCAATAATAGGAGCTATATCAGTACCTTATTTAAATGAATTATATTCAGCCTGTATAGGTTTAGGATCATTCTGCAATGATAGTGAACTTAAAGTATCGAATCCCTCTAATCTATCTAATAGTCTACTTGTAACTGGTTTCTCTTATGACAGATTTGAGACAGAGGATAATAACTATGCTGAATTTTGTTATCTAACGCATAAAACAAGAGGAGTTAGAAGAGGAGGAGCAGCAGCTGTTGATCTGGCATTTGTTGCTGCAGGTAAGGTTGATGGATACTGGGAAAGAGGATTAGAAGTATGGGACCTAGCAGCTGGTGCTATTATTGTTAAAGAGGCTGGTGGTATTATTTCCGATTATCCATCAGGCGAATTTAATTTAAGTTCAGGACGAATTTTAGCTTGTTCTCCAAGCCTTGAGAATGAATTAAAGAATGAACTAGATAAAGTCTCTCCATTTAAAAAAAATCTCTACACCTAAAAATTCGTTTGATAATAAAATGACAGATATTAAAGAAATTAAATTAGTCGATGTAAAAAATAACTCAAACATCATAAATAACTTAAATAATATTTATAAACTATGGGGCTATGAAGAGGTTTCACCCTCATTTATAAATACTTTAGAGACGATAAAAGGACGGGGAGTTATTGACGAAAATCAGGTTGTGGGGATAGTAAGTAACAATTCATTATGTCTAAGGCCAGAAATGACAACATCTATTGTTAAATTGTCATCTACTAGATTAATAAATAAGAAAAGACCAATAAGATTATTCACTAATGGAACGGTCTTTGATAAAAAACAGAATAAAAATTCTATTAAGTTACAAGAGAAACTTCAAAGTGGAATTGAATTAATCGGATACAACACAAAGTGCCCAGAAATTGAAGTTATTAATATATTGTTTGATGCAATCGATAATATTAATTTGAAGGATGGTTGTAATTTATATCTACTAGTCAGTACCACAAAAATAATGGATTTGATACTGAACAAATATCAGAATAATAATTTTGAAGAAATTAAGAAAAGTCTTGTTAATTTTGATCAAGATAATTTATCTAAATTAGAAATAGATGAAGATGATAAAAATATTCTTAAAGATCTTTTATTCACACGAGGAGAACCAATTGCAATACTAAAAAAATTAAAAAATATATATGGCATTAGTAAAACCTTAGATGACTTAAATTTTTTATTTGAAACATTATCAAATATATCAAAGCGATATGGTGTTAAATTACAACTAGATCCGACTTTTCAACCTCACTTAAATTTATATGAAGGAATAGTATTTCAACTAATAGGGGATAATGGTAAAAATAAAAGCGTTATCGCAAAAGGTGGAAGATATGATGAGTTAGTAAGATTCTTTAGTCCCAATGAGAAAATCTTTAATGGGATTGGATTTACAATTTCTGTAGACATTTTAAGAGATTTAATTAAAGAAGAAAAGAAAAATAAAAAAAAGATATTATTAATGTTTAAAGATTCTTATTTGTTAGAAAAAGGTATGAATGAACAAAAATTACAACAGAAAAGAGGGAATATTGCTGTCTTACATTTAAATCCATGTAATGACATGTCTAAAGCCAATCAAATAATGAAAGAAAATAATTGTAGTGAGATTTTGTGGGTTAAATAAAACCTTTTTAAATTTTTTTAACTTTTAAATTAACATATTGTTCGGACAATACTCCTAATTAAACTTGATTAACTAGTTTTTACGAAATAGGATTTGTATGTTTGATTTTTTTTTAAATGGAAAAAGGCGAAATTCGTATTAATACCGAAAATATTTTCCCAATTATCAAAAAGGCAGTTTATTCTGACCATGAAATCTTTTTAAGAGAACTTGTTAGTAATAGTGTTGACGCAATTAGTAAAAGACGAATGGCCTCTATGGCAGGTGATTGCGAAAATGCTGAGGAAGCTCAAGTAAAAATAACAATTAACCGTGAAAAAAATACATTAACAATTTCCGATAATGGTATTGGAATGAATGATGAAGAAATTAAGAAATACATAAACCAAGTTGCGTTTTCTAGTGCAGAAGAATTCCTAACAAAATATAAAAAAGATAATGATGAATTCATAGGTCATTTTGGACTCGGTTTTTATTCATCTTTCATGGTGGCAGATAAAGTTGATATATTGACTAAGTCTGCAATTGGGGAATCAATAGCTTTCAAATGGACTTGTGATGGATCGCCAAATTTTACGTTAGAGGAATCAGAAAGAGAGACAATTGGTACAGATGTTATTCTTCACCTACTTGAAGAAGAAAAAGAGTTTATCGAGCCTGAAAGGATTAAATCACTAATAAAAAAATATTGTGATTTTATGCCAATAGATGTCTTATTAGAAGGAGAGACAATTAATAAAAAAAATCCTCCTTGGAGAAAACAACCTAGTGAATTAAAAGATGAAGATTATATTGAGTTATATAAATACCTTTATCCTTTCCAGGGAGATCCACTGTTATGGATTCATCTAAATACTGATTATCCATATGACATACAAGGTATATTGTATTTTCCAAAGTTGTCCGGTAGAGCTGATTGGGAAAAGGGAGAAATAAAACTATTTTGCAATCAAGTATTCGTAAGCGATTCAATTAAAGAGATAGTACCAAAATACCTTTTACCTCTTAGAGGAGTTATTGACTCTACAGATATACCTCTAAATGTTAGTAGAAGTGCATTACAAACAGATAGAAAAGTAAGGTCCATATCATCATTTATCTCAAAAAAAATTGCTAATAAACTGAAGGATTTGATAAAGAATTCTCCAGAATTTTATGCAGAAATTTGGGATTCTATCTCTGCTTTTATTAAAATTGGTGCTATCGAAGATGAAAAATTTGCTGATTTAGTCAATAACAGTATAATTTTCGAAACAATAATAAATTCAGAGAATGACGTAACTAAAGATATTGAAAATAAATCCCTCATCAAGGCGAATGATAAATATTTCACAACTCTCGCAAATTACAAAGAGCGAAATAAATTAACTGATTCTAAAAAAATAATTTACTGTTCAGATTTGATTGCGCAGTCTAGTGCATTAAATATCTGTTTATCTGATAATAAAGAAGTTATTAAATCTGATCCCTTAATTGACGCACAATTTCTTCCATGGTTGGAAAGTAAAAATGAAGATTTTCAATTCCAAAGAGTAGATTCAGAAATAAATGAACTAGAAGATAAAGAATCAAAAGAAATTGTAGATAAGGATGGCAAATCAAATTCAGATAATCTTAGAGATACGATAGTTAAGGCCCTTAACAATGAGAAAGTAACAGTTAAAGTGCAGTCACTTTCAAGTAAAGATGCTCCACCAGCGATGATCTTACTTCCAGAACAAATGAGAAGAATTAATGATATGGGAGCTTATATGGAACAAAAGATGCCTGGCTTACCTGAATATCACGTGCTCTTAATTAACAAAGAACATCCACTTATTGTTGGTCTTAATAAAATTACAGGCAACAAAATAATTATTGATGAAAATGATCCAATTGAAAATCCACTGGCATCTAAAATTGCGAATCATGTTTACGATATGGCTAAGCTTTCCGTTGGTGGATTAGATCAAGAACAGATTATTAATTTACAAAATAATAATGCCGAATTAATTTCAGAATTACTTAGTTCAACAAATTGAGCCATGTGTTAGAATTTTTAAAAGATATAACTCAATAAATATGTCAAGAGTTTGCGAACTGACCGGTGCAAAAGCTAATAACGGAATGGCAGTGAGTCACTCTCATATACGCACAAAAAAATTGCAACAAGTTAATCTCCAAAAAAGGAGACTATGGTGGGAAGAGGGTAAAAAATGGGTAAATATAAAAATAAGTACCAAAGCCCTAAAGTCTATACAAAAAGTAGGTTTAGATAAATTTGCTAAATCAAATGGAGTTGATTTAAAAAAATTCTAAATTTGATGAGAAATTTAGTTGTAAGTATATTAATACCATTTATTCTTTTTTTTAATTGTAATTCAGCCTTACCTTTTGATTTTGCTCCTGAAGTTGGTGATTATGCTCCTAACTTTCAGTTAGAAGGTTTTAATAAAAACATAAAAACAAAAAAAACATGGGGTTTAAGTGATTTTGAAGGTCAGTGGTTAGTTATGTATTTTTATCCAAAAGACTTTACAGCAGGTTGCACACTTGAAGCTAAAGGTTTTTCGGAATTAAAAAAAGATTTTTCAAAATATAATGCCGAAATTGTTGGTATTAGCGCTGATAATCAAGATTCTCATAAAAGTTTCTGCAGCGAGAAATCCATAAACTACACTTTATTATCCGATCCTGATGGAATTATTAGTGATAAATATGGTTCATGGATTCCTCCATTCTCAGATAGAAATACTTTTTTGATTTCTCCAGATGGGAAAATTTCTTATAGATGGATAAGTGTTTTACCTATAAATCATGCTAAAGAAGTTCTCAACGTTTTAAAGAAAAAAATATAATATTTTGCACGAATTATCATTTGGAACTTGGTTAATACATATCTCATCAGTAATAGAATGGATTTTTGCCATATTAGTCATAAACAAAATATCTACATATAAAAAATATAATTTATTTTTTTGGTTAAGCCTGGCTATGATACCAAATTTAATAGGTGCTATGTGTGCGATCACTTGGCATATCTATGACAACCAAGAAAATCTTTACGGTCTAGTATCACTTCAAGGAATATTTACATTTATCGGAAATTCAACATTAGCCTTAGCTGCAATAATAATTTTTAAAGGAAAAGAGACTTATGAATGATTTTTTTTTTAAATTTATTGAAAAATTAGGTTCAATTGATAACACATTATTGTTCGCAGTATCAATAATTCCATATGCAATATTTTTGTTTTACTTATATAAAATCAAATCTGTTAATAATTTTGTAAAAACAGGATTTTCCTTAACTGTTTTATTCGTATTCATAACTATATTGGTATCTATCTTCTCACTAAATTATTATGATAAAACCCTTGTTGAGGTTGACTTTCTGCATGGCTTTGCTGAATCCTTCCTAACTCTAAGTGATTTTGTTATCTTGTTAGGATTTATAAAGTTGTTAAATAGTTTAGAAGTAAACAACTCTTAAGACCTTTTACAATTTTGTGTTTTTTAGGTAAAAGTATTAGAGAATATATGAAAATAACAATTTTTTATGTTTACTACATTATTTGCAGCTGCAGATCCAGCAACTTTTTCTTGGTCTCCAAAGTGTGCCGTCGTAATGATTGCATGTAATGTTTTTGCTTATGCAATTGCTAGAGCAACAATAAGAAAACCTAATGAAGGTTTCGAAATACCTAATTCAAAATTCTATGGTGGTTTAAGTCATGCATCAGTTGTAGGAGCTAATTGCCTAGGTCATATTTTTGGAATTGGAGCAATCTTAGGGTTAGCCTCACGGGGTGTTTTATAAATATTTATTTATTAAATATTTATTCATTAAATTTTTATTTATTAAATTGTTAATTAACTAACTTAAATTTCTTAACAATTTTATCTGCCATCTGATCAGGCATAAGTCCTAATTTTTCTTTACTCTGATCAGGTGAAGCATGATCAACTAAGACATCAGGTATACCTATTCTGTATACAGGGATGTTTAATTCATTATCGCTAAATAATTCAACTATTGCGGAACCAAATCCACCTATTAAGGTTCCTTCTTCCATGGTTACAACTTTTTTAATCCTACTTGCTAAAGGCATAATGAGTTTTTTATCGAGAGGTTTAACAAATCTTGCATTAACAATGCATGCATTAATTTTCATATTCTTTAAGATCTTTGCTGTTTCAATTGCTGATGCGACCATTGAACCATAAGCAATAATTAAAATATCTTCTCCTTCTTCAAGTATTTCAGCTTCGCCTATATTCAAAGGTTCCCAACCCTCATCCATTACAGCCACTCCTAATCCAGAGCCTCTCGGAATTCTTAAAGCTGTAGGACCATCATGGTTTATTGAAGTTATTAACATTCTTTGTAATTCAGATTCATCCTTAGGAGCCATCAATACAAAATTAGGTATAGATCTCATATAACTAATATCGTACTGACCTTGGTGTGTAGGACCGTCGGCTCCGACTATCCCAGCTCTATCAAGTACGAATGATACAGGTAAATTTTGTATCCCTACATCATGAATTAATTGATCGAAAGCACGTTGAAGAAAAGTACTATAAATAGCTACAACAGGTTTAAGACCATCGCAAGACATTCCTGCCGCAAGAGTAACTGCATGTTGTTCAGCTATTCCTACATCGATATATTGATCAGGGATATTTTTTTGTAATATATCTAAACCAGTACCTGTAGCCATTGCAGCTGTAATACCAACGACTTTGCTATCTTGCTCACATATTTTTAATAAGGTTTGACCAAATATTTTACTATAACTGACAGGTTTAGGTTTCTTTGATGGAATAGATTTCCCAGTTGTAAGATCAAATGCAGACTGTGCATGATATCCAACCTGATCGGCTTCTGCATATGGGTAACCCTTCCCTTTTGTTGTGACAACATGAACAAGTACTGGTCTTTTAAGTTTATGGGCAGCGTTAAAGGTCTTAATTAAGTTACCTATATCATGACCATCAATTGGACCCATATATGTAAATCCAAGTTCTTCAAAAACAGCTCCAACCTTAGGCACAGATAGTCGTCTAACGCTTCCTTTAATATTTTTGAGTTCTTCTGGGATATCCTTTCCAATTAAGGGAATATTTTTTACACTTTCTTGAACACTATCTGACAAAAATTGCAATGGTGGACTAACTCTTACCTTATTTAAATAGGATGAAAGGGCTCCAACCGGAGGTGAAATAGACATGTCATTATCGTTCAATATTACAACTAAAGGGGTATTTGGTAAGTGACCTGCATGATTTATGGCTTCTAATGCCATTCCTCCAGTTAATGCTCCATCTCCAATAACAGCGACACATTTATAATTTTCACCTTTTCTATCTCTTGCTATTGCCATTCCTAAAGCAGCAGAAATAGAAGTGCTTGCATGTCCAGCACCAAAATGATCAAATTTACTTTCACTTCTTTTTAGATATCCAGCGACTCCATTTTGCTGCCTTAGAGAATCAAATTGACTGAAACGTCCTGTAATTAATTTATGAGGGTAACCTTGATGTCCTACATCCCATACAACTTTATCGAAATCAAGATCAAGAGTTTGATATAAAGCCAATGTCAACTCAACTACTCCTAAACCAGGACCAAGATGTCCACCACTAGTAGATACTACCTGAAGATGTCTTTCTCTAATTTGACAAGCAATTTCCTCTAATTGTGAAACTGTTAAGCCATGAAGTTGATTAGGATGACTTAACTCACTTAAAAGCATTTAACAAAAATTGGTATCTATATAATCTAAAACGCCGAGGTGCAAAATGAGTATTTTTTTTGAAATAGATCATGTAATGTTTTATTAGATTAATAATTAATGCTAAAAATATATATATGAATGATTATTTTGAAAAAATACTTCAAGCTAAAGTCTATGAAGTTGCAAAAAAAAACACCACTAGAGAAAGCTCATAATTTAAGTAGTACACTTAATAATGAAGTTTTTCTAAAAAGAGAAGATCTTCAGGATGTTTTTTCATTCAAAATAAGAGGTGCATATAACAAAATGAGTAAGCTCACTAATTCACAGCTTGCTCAGGGAGTAATTACTTCAAGTGCTGGCAATCATGCTCAAGGCGTTGCACTTAGCGCCCTTAAGTTAAATTGCCAAGCAACCATATTAATGCCCATTACCACCCCTTTAGTAAAAGTTAATGCAGTAAAAAATTTAAAAGCTAAAGTTATATTATATGGCGATAACTATGATGAAACATACAAAGAGGCAATAAGGATTAGCAAAGAAAGAAATTTATGCTTTATTCACCCCTTTGATGATCTAGATGTAATAGCAGGACAAGGAACTATAGGTATTGAACTTGAACAGCAGCTTAAGGAAAAACCTTATGCAATTTATATTGCTGTAGGTGGTGGTGGATTGATATCAGGAATATCCTTATACGTTAAGAAAATATGGCCTGAAGTAAAAATAATTGGTGTTGAACCAGAAGATGCTGATGCTATGACGAAATCGTTGGAAGAAGAAAAAATTGTGGAATTATCCTCTGTTGGTCAATTTGCAGATGGAGTGGCGGTTAAAAAAATTGGTAAAAATACCTTTGATATTGGAAGAAAATATATAGATAAGATGATTAGGGTTAATACCGATGAAATATGTGCTGCTATAAAAGATGTTTTTGAGGATACTAGATCAATACTAGAGCCTGCAGGAGCATTATCAATTGCAGGAATGAAAAAAGATATTTTTAATTCGAATCATTCAAATAGAAAAATGGTTGCGATTGCATGTGGTGCCAATATGAATTTTGAGAGGCTTAGATTTGTAGCAGAAAGAGCAGAACTTGGAGAGTGTAAGGAAGTAATGATGGCTGTTGAAATTCCTGAACGTGCAGGTAGCTTAATTGATTTTTGTAAGTTACTTGATAATAGAAATTTAACTGAATTTAGCTATAGGATGTCGAATTCTAAGAATGCCCAGATCTTTGTAGGAGTACAAGTCTATGGATTAAATGATAAAAAAACTCTTTTAAATATATTTAGAAATTCTGAGTACTCATTTATAGACATAAGTGATGATGAATTATCTAAAAATCATCTCAGACATATGGTAGGTGGTAGATTACCAAAGAATTTTAAAGAAATGGATAATAATAACTTTGTTGAGGTTTTATACAGGTTTGAGTTTCCTGAAAGGCCTGGCGCATTAATAAACTTCCTAAATAATATGAAATCAAATTGGTCTATAAGCGTATTTCACTACAGGAATTATGGTGCTGATGTAGGGAAAATTGTTATAGGAGTTTTAATAGATAGAAATGAAATCTTAGAGTGGAATAAATTTGTAAGAATTCTAGGCTATAAATTCTGGGATGAAACTCAAAACGATACATATAAATTATTCCTTGGTGCATCACAATAATTTTAAGGTAAATTAGGAAAGATTTCGGTAATAAAAATCAACCAATCTGACCTGAATACCACGCCAATATCTAATATAGATCTAGTTACTAAAGTTGAAGCTGTTCTATATTTGAAAGGAAGACCTGTAACAAAAAAGGATCTTTCAGAAATTACTAATTCTGATATCAATTCAATAAATGATGCAATTAAAGATCTAAAAAATAAATACTCTAATCCCAATTCAGCTATTGAATTAAATGGAGTTAATAACAGTTTTTCTCTCGAACTAAAATCAAGTCTTAATGAATTTGTCGATGATTTACTTCCCTCTGATTTGAAAACATCAGAATTAAGGACATTGGCAACTATTGCCATCAAAAAAAAGATCCTGCAATCGGATCTTATACTTCTTCGAGGTTCAGGAGCTTATGATCATATTAAAGAATTATTAGAAAAAAAATTTATTGTCAAACGGAAGCAAAAAGATGGTAGATCATATTGGTTATCATTATCAGAAAAGTTTTTTCAAACTTTTGCTGTAAGTAATGAATATCTTTCCAACATAGGAAGCAGCAATAATAAGTAAATGTTAGTATATATTTAATAACTAAAAGATAATGTTATCCGAGATTTTTGCTGTACTGGGGCAAACTTTGTCAATTTATTCTTTCATATTGATAATAAGAATATTACTTACATGGTTTCCAGGTATTGATTGGAGTAATGGCGTTTTATCCGCCTTAACTTCTATCACAGATCCTTATTTAAATATTTTTAGAGGTATTATCCCTCCAATAGGTGGATTTGATATTTCATCCTTATTAGCCTTTTTACTTTTAAATGTTATTCAAAATCTAATTACAAATCTCCAGTATGCCAGCTTAGGTTATAGCTGAATTTATCTATCATCTCCAGAACCTCTTATATTCCCTTTATCGGCTCTCAATTTTAATTTTTCAAGGTTTTGTAATGCAACATCTTCTAAATTAAAATTTAATTCTGTACAAAGATTTGATATGTACCACAATACATCTCCTAACTCTTTTTTAATACCTAATTTTGATTCGTTATCAAATATTCCATTTTTATCTCTTATAACCTTTTTTACTTTTTCTGCCACCTCACCAGCCTCTCCAACTAATCCAAGAGTTGGATAAATATTATTTGAGCCTAAATCTGGATATTGAGCTGTTTCTCTAGCTTTTTTCTGATAAGTTTTAAAATCCATGACTTAAATAACTAACTTTGGGTATGGTAAATTTATTTATATCTAGCAATATTATCTATATATGTCGAATATTGATTTAAAAAGAAGAACAAAAATAGTAGCAACTATTGGGCCTGCGACTCAATCTGAAGAGATAATTACAGATTTAATTAAAGCTGGAGTAACAACATTCAGATTAAATTTCTCACATGGAGATCATAAAGATCATGCTGAGAGAATAAGAACTATAAGGGAAGTATCAAAAAAATTAGATATAGATATTGGAATATTGCAAGATCTTCAAGGACCTAAAATAAGATTAGGGCGCTTTAAAGATGGACCTGTAAAAGTTAAAAAAGGTGATAAATTCACACTGACTTCAAATGAAGTCGAATGTACAAATACTATTGCAAATGTTACTTACGACAAACTTTCTAAAGAAGTTAGCGAAGGGAAAAGAATACTTTTAGATGATGGAAAAATAGAAATGATTGTAGAAAAAGTTGATATAAAAGCTAATAATTTGGAGTGCATGGTAACTGTTGGAGGGGTTCTTTCAAACAATAAAGGGGTTAATTTTCCAGATGTTCAATTATCAGTAAAAGCATTAACAGAAAAAGATAAAGAGGATTTAAAATTCGGTTTATCTGAAGGAGTTGATTGGATAGCACTAAGTTTTGTAAGAAATCCATCCGATATAAATGAAATAAAAGATTTAATAAACAAAAATGGGCATTCAACTCCTGTAGTCGCAAAAATAGAAAAGTTTGAAGCAATTGATCAGATCGATACAGTATTACCCTTATGTGATGGGGTTATGGTTGCAAGAGGTGATTTGGGAGTAGAAATGCCTGCAGAAGAAGTTCCTCTTTTACAAAAAGAATTAATTAGAAAAGCTAATTCATTAGGTATCCCAATAATTACAGCGACCCAAATGCTTGATTCTATGGCTTCTAACCCCAGACCAACTAGAGCCGAAGTTAGTGATGTTGCAAATGCAATTCTGGATGGTACAGATGCTGTAATGCTTTCAAACGAAACAGCAGTTGGCGATTATCCTGTTGAGGCAGTTGAAACGATGGCAACCATAGCAAGAAGAATTGAAAGGGATTATCCACTTAAGGCTATTGAAAGCCACTTACCCAGTACGATCCCAAATGCTATTAGTGCAGCAGTAAGTAATATAGCTAGACAACTTGAAGCAGGAGCTATAATCCCTTTAACAAAATCAGGTTCTACCGCTCGAAATGTAAGTAAGTTCAGACCACCAACACCTATCTTGGCAACTACTACAGAAAGAAGTGTAGCGAGAAGATTGCAACTGGTTTGGGGAGTTACTCCAATAGTAGTTAAAAATGATGAAAGAACAGCAAAAACATTTAGTTTAGCTATGCAAATTGCTCAGGAGATGGGGATCCTAAATCAAGGAGATTTAGTAGTACAAACCGCAGGTACCTTAACTGGAATTAGCGGTTCTACAGATTTGATAAAAGTCGGTTTAGTAAGAAAGATTGTATCAAGAGGAATTTCAATAGGGGAAATCGGTGTTACAGGTAAAGCAAGAATTATTAGAAATAATCTTGATATATCATTAATATGCCCAGGAGAAATATTATTTGTTCCGAAGGAATTAATGAAAAATATTCCATTGAGTAAGAATATTGCTGGTATTGTTACGAACCAAGATGTAAATGATGTTTATGCTTTGTTTAATAAAAATAATAAAAAGATTTCAACTATTTGTAATTTAGAAAATATGAATAATCATCAAATTAGTAATGGAGACCTCATTACACTGCAACTAAATGAAGGTGTTATATACATGGGACAAATTGAAGATGATGATGCAATAGATAAATATAAATATGTCTAGGAATATCTCAATAAAAGAAGCCTTAGGTATGGCAACAAAAACTTTAGTTTCGAACAAATTGAGAAGTTCGTTAACAATGCTTGGGATCATTATAGGAAATGCTTCAGTTATTACACTTGTTGGACTTGGAAGAGGTGCCCAAACATTAGCAAAAAACCAATTAAGTAATTTAGGTGCCAATGTTTTATTCATTGTTCCTGGAAATAATGACACAAGAAGAAGAGGTATTTCATTTCCTAAAAATCTAGTTTTGGAAGATGCACTAGCAATAAGTAATCAAGTACCAACAGTTAAAAAGGTTGCTCCTCAAATCTCTGCTAACGAAATAGTCCAATCAAATTCTAAAAGTTTAAATATATCAATTGCTGGAGTTACTCCTGAATTTCTTGAAGTAAGAAGCTTTGAAGTAGATAAAGGAAGATTTTTATCAAAAAGTGATGTTAATAGTGCAAGAAGTTATGTTGTAATAGGTCCTGATCTTAAAGACGAATTTTTTAAAGATAAATCTTCATCACTAGGAAAAAAAATCAGAATCAAAGACCATACTTATGAAATTATCGGAATATTAAAACCAAAAGGTGCCGTATTTGGAAGTAATCAAGACAAAAATGCCTATATCCCATTAACCACCATGGTCAATAGAATTACAGGGAAGGACCCGACATATGGAGTAAGTTTAAGCTTTATTAGTGTTGAAGCAATAAATAAAAATGCGACTAGTGCCGCTAAATTTCAGATTACTAACTTATTAAGGCAAAGACATAAAATAATCAGAGATGATGACTTTGCTGTTAGATCTCAAGAAGATGCATTGAATATAGTAACCAACATAACAAGTGGACTAACATTTTTATTGGCTGGTATTGGGGCAGTATCTTTGGTAGTTGGAGGCATAGGAATAATGAATATTATGCTCGTTTCTGTAAGCGAAAGGACTGAAGAGATTGGACTTAGAAAAGCAATAGGAGCTAAACAGTCAGATATATTAATTCAATTTTTGATTGAGGCATTGATTTTATCTACAATTGGAGGATTAATTGGAACAACAACTGGATTATCAGGAGTTTTTCTTTTATCTCTGATAACACCACTTCCTGCATCAGTAGGAATTACAACTACTTTTTCCACTATGATCATTTCAGGATCAATAGGTTTAATCTTTGGCGTTTTACCTGCAAAAAGAGCTTCTAAATTAGATCCAATTGTTGCATTGAGAAGTTTATAAATAGAATTTATAATAATGCTCAATTTTTATAAATTAATTGAGATACTGGTGAGTCTTCAATTAATAGTTATAACATCTATGTTACGTGTTTATATTCCACTACCTTTTATCTATAAATCTAGTAATAACTTTGAGTTGCCTATCACATGGCAAATTCCGACCATAATTTTATTAACACTTATATTCCATAAAAAAGTTGTTTTCAGAGCATTTTCTATATATATAATTTTGGGGTTATTTATACTTCCTGTCTTTCACCAAGGAGGTTCATTAGGTTATTTGCTCACTCCAAATTTTGGTTATTTATTAGGTTTATATCCATTAATCAAAATAATTGATAATTTAAATATTCGAAATAAAATAAACGTTGGGAACTTTTTAAAAAACGGATTTATAGCAATAGGAGCTATGCATTTAACTGGAATGTTTTACAACATTATTCAAATTATATTCTACAGTCAATACAATTTATTTTTATATAATTTAGGTAAATACTCATTAGGTAAAATTGGATTTCATTTTTTAATGCTATTTCCACTTTTATTACTTATTAAACCTATAGAACGTTTAAAACGTAGCAAATAATGATTATTAATATAAAAACAAAATTATATTTTGTATCTTTAAGTATTTTTATTGTTCTAATAGATCAATTTATGAAATATTTAATTTTTTATAATACAAAATTATTTATTAACAAAGATTTTCTTTTATTTAAATTAGACTTTGTAAAAAATTACGGAGCAGCATTTAACATATTTAGTGGTAGTAGATTATTTTTATCTTTAATAAGTATTTTTTTTTCTATATTACTTATTTATTTGATATTTAGAAAGAATACTTTAAACTCAATCGATTTATACTCTTATAGCTTTATTCTTGGAGGAACTTTTGGTAATGGTATAGATAGGATATATAGAGGTTTTGTAGTTGATTTTATAAATTTAAATATTATAAATTTTCCAGTATTTAATATTGCTGATATATCTATTAATATTGGTTTCATTATTTTACTGTACAACATTTTTAAAAATCATCGATAAAATGAATTACTTGAAATTAAAGTATTTAAAGTATGTAGTACTGATATTATTTCCTTATATTTTATTTTCCATATTTGTAAGAATAGTAAATATTTATACTCTTTTATTTTTAATTATAATTATTTATACTTTTTATATTATTGATAAAAAATTATTTAAAAAAATAGTTTATAAAGTTATTTATAAAAATAAAAAAAATACACTTTCATTTAAAAATACATATGGTGCTGCGAAGATAAGTTTGGAAGGAGTCGAGAAAATTAACAAAAAAATTAGCGATAAAGTAAAAGCTGAATTGTTAAATTACCAAAAAAATAAACTAGAGTCCCAATTAAAAACAGGAGATTATAAAGTTACTCTTTTTGGAGCAGGTTCCTCTGGAAAAACTTCTATAGCAAGATCATTATTGAAAAATATTGTCGGACAAACCTCAGCAAAAATAGGTACAACAAAGCAAATTGATAGTTATAAAATTCGTATACCAATTTTAAAAAGAAACATTAATATAGTTGATACTCCAGGTTTATTTGAACCATCTAAATTAGGAGAAGAAAGAGAAAAAGCAACAATCATACAAGCATCAAATTCTGACTTAGTTCTTTTTGTGTTAGATCAGGATATAAATAAATATGAAAACTATTTAATTAAAGAATTATTAAAATTAAGAAAAAAAATAATAATAGTTCTAAATAAATGTGATTTGAGGTCTAGATATGAAAATAACCTTATCAAAGAAAATATAATTTCTATAACATCCGCTAGAAAAAATAAAATTTCAGTCGTTCAAACAATTGCAGTCCCGCAAAAATCTCCCTATACAAAATCAGATTCTTTAAATTTAGTCCCAGAGGTAGGAGGTTTATTTAGAGAAATAATTGAAACCCTCGATAATAATGGTGAAGAGTTATTGGCGGATAATATTCTTTTTCGCTCAAATAAGTTAGGTATTAAAAGTAAAAATTTCGTACAAGAACAAAGATATTTAATGTCAAATAAAGTGATTAATAAATATATTTGGATAACAGGAGGTGTAATACTAGTTAATCCACTACCAGCTGTTGATTTTCTTACTACTACCTCCGTAAACCTTCAAATGATAATGGAGTTATCAAAAATATATGAAATAAAGCTTACAAAAAAAGATGCAAAAGATTTGGCGACTTCATTGCTAAGTGCATTGGCTAAACAAGGAATACTAAAAGGGGGTCTCGCCATTCTTTCTCCTGTTTTAGCTACAAGCTTGACTAAAATAATATTATCTAAATCTATTCAATCAGTTACAGCAGGCTGGTTAATTAGAATAGTAGGACTAAGTTTGATTGAATATTTTAAAAATGGTCAAGATTGGGGAGATGGAGGAATTCAAGAAGTAGTAGATAAGATCTATAGAATAAGTAAAAGAGAGGATATGTTAAATAATTTCGTAAAAGAAGCTATTTCAAAAATTGAAATGAAAAAATATTTAAAATCAAATAAAAGTTTGCCTCCATTTACTAATTAATATTGGATAATTGATCATTTAGATAAGTTCTGAAATCAAAGATAGTTATTAATAGTAAATAAGCAATGCAAATAGCTATAGAGATAAACCCTGTTACTATTGCAATAATTTTTGGTCTTCCCATAATAATTAGTTAATCATCTAGAAGTCTCAAAAGTTCTTCAATATCAGAATCCTTTGTATTGTAATTTCCCATGACAACCCGTAAAAAATATTTACCTTTAAATTTTGGTCTAGAAAGCATAAAATTATTTTTAATTAGTTCATTTACTTTAGTTTGAGTCCATGTATCAGAGTCTTTTGGCTCAAGTTTATTTGGTAAGAATGAAACAATATGAAGAGGACCTGAATATATATCAAACTTATTTTTACTAATATTTTTTACAAAAAAATCTTTTCTTTTAATTGATGACTTTAATATATTTTCTATTCCTTTGAGACCTAAAAAACGTAACCCAAGCCATAGTTTGATAACCTCCGCAGGTCTAGAACCTTGTATGCCTATTTCTCCTCTGTTTATAATATTTTCTTTAGATGATATGTATGGTAGTCCTGTATTAAATGTATTTTCTAAAGTACTCATATTTGAAACCAATAACAAAGATGAAGTCTTTGTAATGCCAATAATTTTTTGTGGATTTATAGTTATCGAATTAGCCTGATTAATATTATTTAGACCTTCTATTGGAATAGAAGTTATAGCAAAAATCCCTCCAATTGAACCATCAATATGTAACCATATGTTTCTTTGTTTACAGATTTCACTTATTTCTTTAATAGGATCAATGGCTCCTCTTACAGTTGTCCCAAGGGTGGCAACAATAGCAAATATTTTTTTATTTTCTATTGAACATTTATCTATAGAGTTATTCAGATCGTTTAAATCCATTCGACCTTGATTATCAGTTTTAATCCTTATAAGATTCCTAGTATCAAGACCCATTACTCTTATACATTTAACGAACGAAGAATGAGCATCTTCACTAACAAGTAATACAGAATTGGGATCTGAACCTAATCCAGCATTATTTCTAGCTGCAATAAGTGCATTCAGATTACTTAATGTACCTCCGCTAGCAGCTATACCTCCTGAGAAATCATTAAACCCTATTTTCTTGGCAAACCATTTGCATAATGATTCCTCAAGCAAAGTTACACTTGGCGATAACTCGTAAGCGAGAAGATTATTATTTAAACCCGCAGCAATTAAATCTCCCAAAATAGAAAAAATTAAAGGTGGGGGATCAAGGTGAGCTAGTGAGCCAGGATGAACGGGATTAAATGAATTATTCAAAAGAGATTCAATATCTGAAAACAAATCTTCCTCAGAGTTACCATCATCTGCAGGCATAATACAATTAAAACTCTCATCAAAAGGTAAAGGACCATTTTTATCAGCTTTAGAGAACCAGTCACAAAGAGTTCGACTTGCTCTGTTCAGAAGAGTAATCAATTTGTCATTAGTCCCTAAATTTGAGGGGAAATATATATCTTTATTATTAATTAAATCTTCAGCCATCAGATAAGATATCTATTAATAATTCTATTCTCAATCTTGGTAAATGAGATATATTTTTGAAAATGGAAATAGTAATGAAGAACAACAAAAAAAAACAAATAATTCAAAATACACTTCGTGGATGAATTCAATATTAAGAAGATCCGAAGAAATTGGAAAAGTTGAGCTACCAATCTGTTCAATAATTTTAGATGAGAGAGGAAGATGTATTGGGAGAGGGGTTAACAAGAGAAATATAAATAAAGACCCATTAGGTCATGCTGAGATAATGGCACTAAGGCAGGCATCTCTAATAAAAAATGATTGGAGATTTAATGAATGTATTATTATCACAAATTTAGAACCATGTACCATGTGTGCCTCAGCACTTATTCAAGCAAGGATGGGTAAAGTTGTTTTTGGTGCCTACGATAAGAAAAGAGGGGGATTGGGCGGCTCAATTGACTTATCAAAGCATAAAAGTTCTCATCACAAAATGGAAATCGTGGGAGGTATTTTAGAAGACGAATGCAGTAAAATTTTACAATTATGGTTTAAAAAGTTGAGGATTCAAAAATAGAATATTTTTTTAACTCAGTATCAAATAGGTTTAATAATCTGTCGACATTCTCATCACTTGAGTTATAGCCCATTAATCCTATACGCCATACCTTACCAGACAATTCTCCAAGTCCATTTCCTATTTCTATTCCAAATTTTCTTAAAAGATGATTTCTAAAACCATCTCCATCGACTGCAGGGGGGATCTTAACTGTTGTAAGAGTTGGCAATCGATAATCCTCTGATACATGTAATTCCATTCCTAGACTTTCTAAACCTTTCCAAAGTTTCTTAGCATTAGAAATATGCCTATACCAAACATTCTCTAAACCTTCATTAGCAATTAATCGTAAACCTTCTCGAATAGCAAAATTCATATTTACAGGGGCAGTATGATGGTAAACGCGATCAGAACCCCAATATTTATTTAAAAGAGATAAATCTAAATACCAGTTAGGTACTTTTGTTTTTCTTGAACTTAGTTTTTCTTCAGCTCTTTTATTCATCGTAAAAGGGCTTAATCCTGGGGGACAACTTAAACCTTTTTGACTACAACTGTATGCTAGATCAATTTTCCATTCGTCAACCAATAGTTCTAGAGCTCCAAGAGAAGTAACTGCATCAACTAAAAACAAGCAGTTATTTTTTCTACATACATCCCCAATACCATCAAGAGGTTGTAAAACACCACTTGATGTTTCAGCATGGACAATAGCAAAAATTGCTGGTTTTTTAGTTTCTATTTCATACTTGATTTCTTCAAAAGAAAAGGATTCACCCCAAGGTCTTTCAATAACAGATACATCTGCCTTATATCTTGTTGCCATATCAACAAGTCTGTCTCCAAAATATCCTTTTTTAGCGATGAGAATTTTTTCTCCTTCCTCTATAAAATTAGCTATTGATGCTTCCATAGCTGCACTTCCAGTACCACTCATTGGAAGAGTCAGACGATTATTACATTGCCAGGTATATCTCAGAAGTTGTTGAACATCAGACATCAATGAAATATAGGCTTCATCTAAGTGCCCAATAGGATTCAAAGAAAGAGCGCTTAAGACTTCTGGATGTGCGTTTGAAGGACCAGGACCTAATAAAAGTCTAGAGGGAACATAAGTCTTTGAGAAATGAGATAAATTCTCTTCATTTAAAGCCGAAATAAGTTTTGCTTCTGTCAAAGCATTACATTCAATTACTTTTAAATTAATCTAATATCTCCACATAAGCGATATTTATTTAAAGAAATTAATTCAATTTAAATATTTAGGTAAACAATTATTAAACTTATGACTTGAAACACTAAAAGAAGACATCAAGTCTTAAAAAAAGTTACCGTTGATACATAATAAGAATCATCAAGTTATTAATTTCATATAAGGTATTAAAAAATTATGTCTAAATCTCCTCAAGATGTTTTAAGTCAAATTAAAGACGAAGGAATTGAACTCATCGATTTAAAATTCACTGATATTCATGGAAAATGGCAACATCTAACTCTTACATCAGACATGATAGAGGAGGATTCTTTTACAGAAGGTTTGGCATTTGATGGCTCTTCAATAAGAGGTTGGAAAGCAATTAATGCCTCAGATATGTCAATGGTGCCGGATGCAAGTACAGCTTGGATAGATCCTTTTTATAAACATAAAACATTAAGTATGATTTGCTCTATTCAAGAGCCAAGAAGCGGGGAACCTTATGATAGATGTCCAAGAGCTTTAGCTCAAAAGGCATTAAAATATCTAGACTCGACTGGTATAGCAGATACTGCATTTTTTGGACCAGAACCAGAATTCTTCTTATTTGATGACGTGAGATACGACTCTAAAGAAGGAGGTTGTTTTTATAGTGTAGATACTATTGAAGCTCCATGGAATACAGGGAGAATTGAAGAAGGGGGAAACCTAGGATACAAAATACAATATAAAGAAGGATATTTTCCAGTAGCTCCAAATGATACTGCGCAAGACATCAGATCTGAGATGCTTCTTCTTATGGGTGAATTAGGTATCCCCACTGAAAAACATCACCATGAAGTTGCTGGTGCTGGCCAACACGAGCTTGGAATGAAATTTGATTCGTTAATAAATGCTGCTGATAATGTTATGACTTATAAATACGTTGTCAGAAATGTTGCAAAAAAATATGGAAAAACAGCAACATTTATGCCCAAACCTGTTTTTAATGACAACGGAACAGGAATGCATGTTCACCAAAGTTTATGGAAGAGTGGGCAGCCACTATTCTTTGGTGAAGGATCATATGCAAATTTATCTCAAACAGCAAGATGGTACATCGGAGGCATACTTAAACATGCACCATCATTCTTAGCATTTACTAACCCAACCACTAATAGTTATAAACGGTTGGTTCCGGGATTCGAAGCACCTGTAAATCTAGTTTATTCTGAGGGTAATAGATCAGCTGCGGTAAGAATACCTTTAACAGGACCAAGCCCCAAAGCTAAAAGATTAGAATTCAGATCAGGTGACGCACTCGCTAATCCTTACTTAGCATTCTCTGTAATGATGCTTGCTGGTATTGATGGAATTAAAAATCAAATTGATCCTGGTGATGGAGTAGATGTTGATTTATTTGAACTTCCAGCTGATGAACTTGCAAAAATTGATACAGTACCTTCATCTCTAAATGACTCACTTAATGCGTTAAAAGCTGATAAGGATTATCTATTAGCTGGAGGAGTATTTACTGAAGATTTTATTGATAACTTTATCGATATAAAATACGAAGAGGTACAACAACTAAGACAAAGGCCTCATCCACATGAATTCTTCATGTATTACGATGCATAAATAAAAGAAAACAATAGTTTAAATTAATCAATTTGAGAAATATCACAAAATATTCTCAAATTGATTTTTTTTTTGTTGGAATATAAATATATAAATCGAAAAATGGCTAGGGAATCTATCTCAAAAATTGCATATAAAACGCTACAACAAAGTAAAAGCATTGCAGGTTTCGCTCACAAGCAGATTAGTTCAAGATTAATGAACTTTATTCTTCCTGATTCAAAGCTTGAAAATTTTAATATAGATAGAGATCTTCTTATGCAAATCCAAAATTCAATGGATATCTTGAGGGAAGAAGATTGGAATGATGCAGAAAAAAATATTTATCCAAAAAAATTATTGTTTGATGAACCATGGCTTAGATATCTAACTCAATATCCTAAAGTTTGGCTTGATATGCCTAATACATGGGATAGACGCAGAAAACAAAACTTTGATGATCTTCCAAAATCTATTGATAAAGATAATTATCCTCAATATTACTTGAGAAATTTTCATCATCAAACAGATGGTTATTTATCAGATTTTTCAGCTAGCATTTATGACCTACAAGTTGAGATACTTTTCAATGGAAGTGCTGACTCAATGAGGAGAAGAATAATTAAGCCAATAAAAGAAGGACTTGAAATTTTTAGAGATAGAAAAAAAAGTTCTATTAAAATACTTGATGTGGCTACAGGATCAGGAAGAACATTAAAACAATTAAGAGCAGCATTTCCTAAAGAAAAAATTACAGGCATTGATTTATCTGATTCATACTTAAAAGAGGCAAGTAGATATATTTCAGATTTAGATGGAGATTTAATTGAGTTGATAAAAGGTAACGCTGAGGAATTACCTTTTGAAAATGATAGTTTTCAATGCATTTCTTGTGTTTACCTATTTCATGAATTACCTAGAACCATTAGAGCTAAAGTATTAAATGAATTTTTTAGAGTTCTTGAACCTGGTGGAATATTAGTTTTAGCTGATTCAATTCAAATAAGTGATTCACCTGACTTTACATCCGTAATGGAAAGTTTCTATAAATCTTTTCATGAGCCTTTTTATTGTGATTACATAAAAGAGGATATAGATTCTAAAATTGAGGATGTAGGGTTTAAAGATGTAAGATCTAATTCCTTTTTTATGACCAAAGTATGGTCTGCTGTAAAGTAAGAATAAACTCCTATGACCTATTGGGATAAAGATACTATTCAGCTTGTTCAAAGTCTTAATGACAAATTAAAGATAGATCATTCTAAATGGCATAAAGATAAAGGAAATAAATATAAACGAGCTGCAGAACTAATTTCGGCTGGATTATGCCATTTAATTATTTCTTGCAATGATAAGGAAACTATTGAGTATATAGAAGAAAGTGTTAAATGGTTAAAAGAAATAAACGTAGATCAACCATGCCCTAGTAAAAATCACTTTTTTAAAGCCAACTGAAGCCTATTACCTTTACTACTCCATCTAATATCATCAAAACATTCATTAATAATGTATAGGCCACGGCCATTTACACTACTTATTTTTTTTGGTAATTTGTAGTCTCTTTTTTTTATTTCTAAACCTTTACCTTGATCCTGAATTTGCCAAACACACCAATTAGGAGTAATTATTCTTCTTACTCTAATATTTTTTTTAGGATCTAATTTATTTCCATGTTTTACAGCATTAACTAAAGCTTCATGTAAACCAAGTTTTATAAGATAGCTTGATTGAGAATTTTTAATAGGTTCTAATAATTGATCGACAAATTCATTTAACTGTAATGATGATTCGAATTCGTAATTTGACCAGTTAATTTTTGGTCTATTAAAAAATCTTTTTAAAATATTTTTGCCCCGGAATAAGGACATAATAATATTTTTCCACTATCTTAATTTTAACTTATTAAATACCTTAATTTAAAGAATATTATTGTGTCTCTTTGAAATAGCAGGATGCCGTAGGATGGAGTCCATAAGTCTTACTCCTCTTAGTTGATTTATTAAAGGCATATGTCCATCAGGAGCATCCAATGACCAGCAAAAAGATCCAGGATATCTAGTCCATAAGCCCTCTTTTTTCCACCCTATTTTCGGCCACATTAATTCATATTTATTCCCTACTGATTTTAATATCTTTGCTTGAGTTGAAAATCCAAATCTACCAGTAGAATAAATAGTCCATAATCTATCTATTGTTTCTAGATCTTTTCCTGACATATTTTTAACTTCACTGTAGAAAACATATCCACGTTTTTCAGCTAATTTTCCAGCTAATTTTCGTAAGTAGGAACTTGTTAATCTATCTGCATCTTCAAATTTTTGCTCAACTAACATCAATTGCAATTCTTCATAATTAATATCAATATCTGAATATGTATTAAACCAATTATTGAATTTAGAGTTTTCAAAGAATTCTGGCTTAAATTTTTTCAAAACTTGCAATATCCAACCAGCAGCCCAGTCATCTCCTTCTCTATCAAACATATCAAACAGTGATGGGCCAAGATTAAAAATATTTTCAACAGCAGATTCTATTTGAGTTAATGAATTTATTCTTTTTCTTTGATTTGAATCTACAAAATTTTTTATAAGATCTAATGTAGCATTACTATAGTTATCCTGTTCTTTGTTATTCATTTTAAAAAAATTAATCTAAAAAAATAAAAACTATCCATGTATTTCAAAAGAAACGAACTAGAGAAATTTAGATGTTTTAAAGGACCACTTATAGATGTTAGGAGCCCGAGTGAATATTATAAAGGACACATGCCTAATTCTATTAATATTCCACTATTTGATGATGATGAGAGATCTATTATTGGTACAATTTACAAAAAAGAAGGTAGAAAAAAAGCTGTCATAGAGGGATTAAAATTTATTGAAAAAAAAATGGAATTACTTCTTGATAATTTATTCAAGAGTATTGAGTCTCATAAAACTATTCCTAATAAAAATAATGAATTATTTATCAGGATATATTGCTCTAGAGGAGGAATGCGTTCACAAAGTATTGGATGGTTATTAGATAAATTTAAATTAAATATAGTTACACTTAATGGCGGATACAAAATATATAGAAGATGGGTATTAGATAGTTTTTCAAATAAGTTGAATTTAGTAGTTATTGGCGGGAAAACAGGAACAGGGAAGACAAGATTATTATCATTACTTGATAAATATAAATATCAAACTATTGATCTTGAAGGATTTGCTTGTCATAGAGGAAGTACATTTGGAGGTTTAGGAATGAAAAAGCAACCTTCAAATGAACAATTTGAAAATATAATTGCAGAAAAATTAAATTCTTTTAAATTTTCTAATAATATTTTCGTAGAAGCTGAAAGTGCAAATATAGGTAAATGTAAAATTCCTCATGAATTCTTCAATCAGATGAAAAACTCTAGGAGGATTGAAATTATAAGGAGCGAATCTAACAGGTTAGATGAGTTAATAGATACTTATAGTGTATTTAAAAAAGAGGAACTCCAAGAATCAGTACTAAGGATAAAAAAAAGACTAGGACCGCAAAGAACAAAAATAGCTCTTGAATCAATTCATAATGAGAAATGGGACTTAGTTTGCAGATCAGTTTTAGATTATTATGATAAGTGTTATGAATATGAAAAGGTTGGCAAAACTAATATAAAGATAATAGATTTAACTGATAAAAAATATGATGAAAGTATCCTAGAGTTAATAAATAATGTTTTATAAAATAACTACAAACGAATATGAAAAATATTTCCTAAGATAAAAAATTATCCACCGAATATTATGACAACAAATAAAACTGCAAAAATACAATTTTATGAGGGAACTGATGAACCAGTAGTACCTGAAATAAGACTGACTAGGAGTAAAGATGGTACCACCGGTCAAGCATTATTTTTGTTTGAAAAACCTCAGGCATTATCTTCAATTACTGACGGTGAAATCACAGGTATGCGGATGATAGATTCCGAAGGTGAAATATTAACTAGAGAAGTTAAAGTAAAGTTTGTTGATGGAGAACCAATATTTTTAGAAGCGGTTTATATTTGGAAGAACACACCAGACTTTGATAGATTTATGAGATTTGCAAATAGTTATGCCAAATCAAATGGATTAGGATATTCTGAAAAGAAGTAGAATATTATGAAAATTGAATAGTTCATCATATTTCAAGCTAGTAGTAATATTAATCACTTTATTAATAATATGGACTTTAAGGGATTTTCTTCTACTAATAATTTGTTCTTTAGTAATTTCAAATATTGTATGTAATTTATCTAATCAAATCCAAAAAGGTTTGAAAATTCCTCGATCAATTTCTTTGTTTCTTGTCTTAGCCGTCATATCAGTAATAATATTTACTATTTTTATACTTGTATTACCTCCATTTATAAAGGAATTCAATGAAATACTAGTTGACATTCCAAATGCTTTATCAAAAATAAATATATTGATCAATACAAATCTAAACAAATTTAATAGCTTATTTTATGGCGAACAATCAGAAAATGTTATAGACATATTCAGTTTAATAAATAATGTAGTTACCATTCCAGATGTCTCAACTATTGCAAAAGCTATTCAAGAAAGTTTTAAGAATTTAATTAATATTGCGGGGAATCTGGGTTCAGGTCTTTTGAGATTAATATTCGTATTAGCAGTGAGTTTGATGATTTCTATTGAGCCAAATCAATATAAAGAAAATGTACTTCTATTAATACCAAAAAATTACCGTAATAAATTTAGAAATATTCTGGAAAAATGCAATATTGCATTGGCAAATTGGACCTTTTCTATGGTCATAAGCTCATTATCAGTAGGTTTATTATCATTAATAGTTTTATCTATATTAGATGTAAAATACGTTGTCTCAAATGCCCTAATAGCAATGGTTCTTAATATAATTCCGAATATAGGTCCAGTTATTAGTGGTATATTTCCAATCTCAATTGCACTACTAGATAATTTTTGGAAACCACTGGCAGTTTTAGGATCATATGTAATCATTCAAAATATTGAAAGCTATATCATAATGCCATCTATAATGAAGAAAAAAGCAAACCTACTTCCTGGTTTGACATTAATATCACAATTTGGATTTACCTTCATTTTTGGTCCATTAGGCTTAATACTATCTCTTCCATTAGCTGTAGTAATACAGGTTTTAATCAAAGAATCATTTAAAGATATTTAAAAACTACTTAATTAATTTTTTATATAAATATGGGTATGAAAAAAGTATAAAGATAGCTAAGGGATGTTTACCTATAGCAAAATATAGAGAACTAAAAGTAAAATGATCAAATAATATTCTTAGCTCAGTAGAAAGATCTATTAAAACTAAAGAAAATAAAATTATCAAATAGTAATTCAATTTCATAAAATGAGAAGCTTAAGCTTAGTCTTTAAGCAACAAAGATGGAGCCAATAAAATACTTGAATAACTTCCAACAATAATTCCTAATGATAAGGCCAAAGAAAACCAAAACAGCGAGTAAGATCCAAACAAAATTATGCTTAATAAAGGGATAAGGGTTGTAATACTGGTGAAAGTTGTTCTCCTAAATGATTCGTTTACTGATAATTGAATAGTTTCGTTATAGCCTTCTTCCTTTGATTTTAAATTCTCACGAATTCTATCAAAAATAACAACAGTATCATTTACAGAATAACCAGCAATAGTTAACAAGGACACTGCAAATAAACTATTTACCTCGACAGATAATATAATTCCCAACCAGGAAAATATACCGAAAACAATTAATAAATCATGGAATAAAGCTAATAATGCAAATAATGCATATTTTTTATCAAACCTAAAAGTTATATATAAAGATATTGCAAATAAAGAAACCAACAATGAAGTGACACAATTGGTAAGTAATCTTTTCCCAAGCTTTGGACCTATTAATCTTGAATCCTTACTCTCATAATTTAGAGGTCCAATAATATTATCAAGATTAGTAATTAGATTATTTGATTCTTCGATACTCAAATAAGGTGTTCTTATTGAAATTAATTTATTATTATTTTGGAATTGTAGTTTAATATTATTTATAAAGTTTTTATTACTAGAGATCTCTCTTAAATTTTTTAAAACTGAATCAGGGGAAAGATTAGAACATTCTTCTTCACAAACTCTTTCTATTCTTAGTTCATTTCCTCCAACAAAATCCATCCCTAAATTTATAGGTTTCCTATAAGAAGTATTAAAAGTTGAATATAAAATTCCTAAAAGACTCAACAAAATAAGAAAAGTTGAAAAACTAATTATCTTTCTTTTATTTTTTATTAGTTCAAGATTGTATTTCATGAGAAATTAGAAACAAAAAATTTAATTTAAAAAATTATTCTTGTGTAGATAGAGATTTTTTTGTCTTAAAGATTGATATGTTGTAAAAAATCGCAAAATAGTTTTAGAACAATTTAATGAGGTAAACAAGCTTATTAGAACTCCAATACCTAATGTTGCCGCAAAACCTTTAACAAAATTTGTTCCTAATAAAAACAATACAAAACAACTTAGAAGAGTTGTAATATGACCATCAACTATAGATGAATTAGCTCTTTGAAAACCGCTATCAATAGATCTTGTAAGAGTATTGCCGGCAAATAATTCTTCTCTAATTCTCTCAAATATTAGAATATTTGCATCAACAGCCATACCAATGCTAAGTATAAGCCCAGATATTCCAGGTAAAGTCAAAGTTACAGGTATTAATGAATATAGGGCTAAGTTAAAGAAACCATAAAGTACTAGAGATAGAACTGAAACGAAACCTAGAATTCTATAGTTAAAAATCATAAACATACCAACAAAAATTAATCCACTAATAGCTGCATAAAGACTTTTTAAAATATTTTTGGATCCCAATAGAGCCCCTATAGTGTTAGTTTCTACTATTTCAATTGGCAATGGCAATGAGCCTCCTTTAAGTTGAACTTCTAATTCTCTAGCATTTTCAGCACTAAAATTACCGCTTATTGTTGCTGATCCACCTGTAATACCAGTACTAGCAAACTGGTTACCAACACTAGCTTCACTTATAGATTCGCCATCAAGAATAATAGCCAATAGTTGATTAGTGCCAGCAATTGACTTAGTAATTTCAGCAAACTTTTCACCTCCTGAATTACTAAAACTTAATAAAACTTCCCAATTACTATTTGTTTGTTCTTGTCTCCTTCCTGCGTTAATAAGATCCTTACCAGATAAATCTGTTTTAATAAATAAATTTGTAATTTCTTTATCAACATATTTTTTGATTTCAATTAACTTCCCATATAAATCATTGCTAGTAGATGAGTAATTCAATTCTTGCTCTATATCTTTGAGATCATCTTGAATAACTTTTAAGAAATTATCATTATTTTGATTTTTTTCTTCAAAGGAATATTGTTCAATTAATTCTTTAATACTCAATCTTTGTAGTTGCAAGGTTTTTAAATCTATAGATGTTCCTTCTTTTTGGGTTCTAAATTCTAATAAAGCAGTCTTACCTAATACCCTTGAAGCGACTAATGGATTTTGTTCGCCTGGTAATTCTAAAATCAATTGATCTCCACCGAGGGTTTGTAAATTAGACTCAGAAACTCCTAAATTGTTAACGCGCTTATCTATAACCGAATTAACTGCTTCAAGTTCATCCCTTGTTACCTTACCTTCCTCTTTAATAATTTGCAGTGTAAGTTGAGAACCCCCTTGTAAATCCAATCCCAACTGTAAGGGATAATTTATTAATAGATAAACAGATAAAGTAAGTAGAAATATAATAAAAAAAAGCCAACCTTGCCTTCTTTTCATTTTCTATATACTCCCACTAATTAAATGTTCAACTTTTTCAACTATTTGATGTGGTTGGATTATTGTCAAATTCTCAAGATTTCCATTATAGGGAGTTGGAATATCCTGACTAGATAATCTAATTGGTCGGGCATCAAGATCATCAAAACACTCTTCTGTTATCAAGGCAATTAATTCTGCACCAATTCCTCCAGTCTTCATACATTCTTCAACAATAATCACTTTATTTGTTTTTCTTATTGATTTTGAGATGGTTTCCATATCAAATGGTTTTAAACTTATTAAATCTATTAACTCAACATCTATTCCTTTTTTTTCTAATTCTTCAACAGCTTTAAGGCAGTGATGTCTCATTCTTGAATAAGTCAATAAAGTAATATCACAACCTACTTTTACAACGTCAGCCTGATCTAGAGCGCAAGTATAATCACCCTCAGGTAATTCTTCAGACAAATTGTATAGAAGAACATGTTCGAAAAATAGAACCGGATTATCATCTCTTATAGCTGCTTTCATTAAACCTTTAGCATTTGTGGGCGTACTACATGCAACAATTTTTATGCCAGGAACTGCATGAAAATATGCTTCAAGTCTTTGACTATGCTCAGCACCAAGTTGACGACCAACTCCACCAGGTCCTCGAACTACTGCTGGTATTTTATAATTCCCGCCACTTGTATATCTAAGCATACCCATATTGTTTGATATCTGATTAAATGCTAAAAGCAAAAAACCCATATTCATTCCTTCTACTATTGGTCTTAAGCCAGTCATTGCTGCACCCACAGCCATACCCGTAAAACTATTCTCTGCAATTGGAGTATCTAAGACTCTTAACTCTCCATATTTTTCATATAAATCTTTAGTTACCTTATAAGATCCTCCATATTGACCAACATCTTCCCCCATTACACAAACATTTACATCATTTGCCATTTCTTCATCAATTGCCTCTTTCAAAGCATTAAATAATAATGTTCCAGCCACAATTAATTACCTAATTAATCACATATATAATCCTACCACTTTGAATAATTCAACCTCCTTCAGCGAAGGTTACGAGTAGTAATATTGATAAAATCATTCCTGGTGACAGCAAAAGGACTAAAAGTCCTAAGTCATGTAAAGACATTCAAAGAAAGTGTTTTCCTAATAATATTGGCAATTCAACTTTTCTTCACAATAAAACTGCGAATAAATACAATAAAAAGTCCTATACCTATAAAAGCAAAAGAGAAAGTTAACAAAAAAGATAATCCAATTATTAATGTATTAATACTAGAGGAAATATTTTGGACTATTTCAGAAGAATTAGATGGTTTATGTACTGAAAAATAAATTGCAATTTTATTACTTAATAAATAAAAAAATATAAATAATAAAAAACTTGTTAATGATCCAATAATAAAATTTAAAGGTCCTTTTTCGGGAATATTTTTTTCAAAATTCTCATTACTATTATCAGCCACAATAGATTTTTATATAAAAAAATTTAAATGAATGTTATTCCCTTTTCAAGGAAAGTGCAAACCCATGAATCATAGCCTTTATCTTTAAATAATTTAGAATTTGCCGTTAATTCTTTTTTAGCAGTTTCTATATCTTTAAAGAGTGCAAAGCATGTGGGGCCTGATCCACTCATTGAAAATGTTAGACAATTTTCTAATTTAGAAAGTAAATATAATGCCTGCTTTACAGAATCATTTTCATTTTCAACAACTAACTGCAAATCATTTTTAATAGATAAATGTTGATTATCAAAGTTTAAATTATTTAATCCATTATCTCTTAAATTTTTTCTTATGTTCTCAATCATTTCTCTATCGGTAAGATATTGATCACAAAATCTATTACTATATTTTTTATAAGTTTCAGCAGTTGATACTGATACTTTCGGATTTTTTAAAAGAATTGCTGCATACTCAAGGTTTGAATCTAATTTCTCCAAAATTTCGCCTCTTCCAAAACATAATTGAATACCACCATTTATAAAAAAGGGAATATCAGATCCTAAAGTTGATGCTAATTTACATAAAGTTTCTTGATCTAATTTCAAATCCCATAAATTATTAAGACCAATTAATGTTGCTGCTGCATTACTGGATCCACCAGCTAATCCTGCGCCAATTGGGATATTTTTTCTTAAAAATATATTCGCACCGTAATCTATATTTGATTTTTTCCTTAATAGATTTGCAGATTTAACAATTAAGTTATCATAAGATAAGCTTAAATCATTACAATCAGACTCAAGTTTAATTAAACCTTCATTATTAATTTCAAATTCTAAATAATCAGAAAGATCGATATTTTGCATAATCATTGCTAACTCATGAAATCCATCCTCTCTTTTACCAATAACTTCAAGGTGCAAATTTATTTTGGCAGGAGATTTTATATTAATTTTATTTTTAGCTAAATCTTGCATATAATTAAGTTTTTATTTTTTAATTTTAATACAATTTTCTGCAAGCTTAATCCATTGATCAATTGAAATATCTTGTGGTCTTAATTTAAAACAAACTTTTGAAGAATCAGATAATTCATTTATCTCTTCATTTGAAAGTATTGAATTAAGTGTATTTCTAAGCATTTTTCTTCTTGAATTAAATGAAATTCTAAGAAGTTTATCTATATATTTTTCTAAACTAATATCTAATCTTAAATCATTTTTAATTGGTTCAAAAACTACTAAAGAAGAAAAAACTTTTGGAGGCGGACTAAATGATGAAGGAGGCACATCACATATTCTTTTTATTTTTGATAAAAGTTGCATTCTTATACTAAGCGCACCAGCATTGGGACTACCTTCTTTTGACAAAATCCTATCTACAACGTCTTTCTGCATTAAAAATATTATTTTTTCGTAATTATAGTTTCTCATAATGCCCAATCGACCTATGAAAATATCCAATATTGGACCAGTTATATTGTAAGGAATATTTGCAATCACTTTTGTAATCTTTTTATTAATCGAATCTAAATTTACAGAAAGAATATCTCCCTGCTGTAGTGAAAACTTATTATTATTATTGAATTTATCATTTAATAAATTAATTAAATCTTTATCTAATTCAATTGCATGTAATTTTTTAATTTCTGAATCTAACAACTTAGATGTTAAAGCTCCTTTACCAGGACCAACTTCTAAAATAAAGTCATTTTCATTAAGAACAGCAATTTCTTTAATTTTTTCTAATATTTTTTTATTTACCAACCAGTGTTGTCCAAATCTTTTTTTTTGATGATAGTTTTTAGAATTCATCTAAAAGATAAAAAATATGTTTAAATTAAATATGAATTTATTTAATACTTTATATCATGAGCTTATCAAAAAAAAATTTAGATAAACTCAATAAATTTAAAAAAAAGAAAAATTTAAATAACGAAAGTAAAAATATAAATAATTACACAAATATAACTAATAATGATAATTTAATCACGAATTCACTTAATTCAGAAGATCCCAATAAAATTTTTTATTCGTTAATTGATAATTCAGAATCTTTAGAAGAGACTTCTAAAGTTAATAATGCACTAAGAAAAAGTGAGATTAATCAAATTAATATTACTTCTAAAAAAGATAATTTTTCCAAGAAATTAACAACCCAAGAGGAACTATATGATGAATTTAATTATCTTCTTGATGAATAATTAGTTTTAATATTTACTTATGCTTCAGAGTAATAGATTAGCAATTTATGCTATCGGCAAAATAAAGAAACTTTGGATTAGAGATGGAATTAATCAATATAAAAAAAGAATGCCTGAACTTATCATTAATGAGTTAAAGACTTTTAATTTAAATAATCTTAGATCCAATAACAATATTATTATCTGCCTAAGTGAAGAAGGAAAACAGTTTAATTCAGTTGAACTATGTTCCTTACTCTTGAATTTTAAAAATAAAAAAATTAATTTCTTAATCGGTGATACTGATGGAGTTAGTTCAGATATAAAAGAAAAATCAGATCTTTTACTAAGCCTGTCTCCTTTAACTTTTCCTCATGAATTAGCTAGATTAATCCTAATCGAGCAAATCTATAGAGCTATTTCTATATCAAACAACTCCCCTTACCATCGTTCTTAAAAAGATTAGATTCAATCTAAAAATAATTTATAAAAGTTTAATAACTAACTATTTTTTGTTTTTTGCTATATAGTACATATATACTATTAAATTAATCTTGGATTCTTTTGATTCAACTACTAAAACATTTAAAATCCCCTTATTAACTGATTCGGTATCAGCAGGGTTTCCTTCTCCTGCAGATGACTATACAGAAGAAAATATTGATTTAAACGAACATTTAATATCTAATCCGTTTAGCACTTTTTTTCTTAGAGTTAAAGGTGACTCAATGATAAATGCAGGAATTAAAGATAAAGATTTAATAATAGTAGACAAGAGCTTAACAGCCAGGCCAGGGAATATCATCATTGCAATGATAGAAGGAGAATTTACAATAAAAAGATTATCTATAAAAAATAATGAATTATATTTAAAAGCAGAAAATCATAATTATCCTGATTTTAGATTTAAAAACCATATTGATGTACAGATATGGGGAGTTGTCATTTATTCAATACATAGCTATTTATGAGAATTTCAAATATTGATGCAATAGCTCTTATAGATGCTAATAATTTTTACGCGTCATGTGAACAAAATATTAATCCTCATTTGAGAAATAAACCAGTAGTAATTTTATCTAATAATGACGGATGTATCATTGCAAGAAGCCCTGAAGCGCGAGCTTTAAAAATTAAAATGGGAACTCCGTATTTTAAGGTCAAAGAAAGACTAAATAAATTAGATGTAGCAGTCTTAAGCTCAAACTACTCGCTTTATGGGGATATGAGCAGAAGACTAATGAATTTACTGAAAAACTACTGTGAACAGATAGAAATTTATTCCATTGACGAAGCATTCGTCTCGATTTCTAGACCTAATGATGAAAATCTATATCCTTGGGCAAGAAGCATAAGATCATTAATATATCAGAATCTAGGGATTACCATAACAGTAGGAATAGGAGAAAATAAAGTAAGAGCAAAAATTGCTAATAAACTGGCTAAAAATATTGATTATTCAGCTGGAATATTTGATTTAGCTAGAACCGAAAATGAGAATAATTATTTGAAAAGAATTAGTATAGATAAGATATGGGGAGTCGGGAAACAAACCTCTAATTGGTTAAAAAGTAAAGGTATTAAAAATGCGAGAGAACTAAGAGATATGGAAGAAAATGAAATCATTAAGAAATTAGGCATCGTAGGGGAAAGACTGCAATTAGAACTGAAAGGCCATAGATGCCTGCCCATAGAAAAAAACAAGAAATCAAAAAAAGAAATTCAGGTGAGCAGAAGTTTCGGCACGCCTATCACAAAATTAGAAGACTTAACTCAAGCACTGGCAACTCACGCAATAAAAGCCTCTGAAAAAATGAGAAGTCAGAATTTACAATCATCTAATATTAGAGTATTTGCTAGAACCAGTAAATATTCAAGTCAAAATTATCAAAGAAGTGCTCATAGAAAACTTACAAATGCAACAGATGACACAAATAATATTTTAAAAATAGTAGTTGAATTATCTAAAGAAATTTATAATCCCGAATATAAATTCTCAAAAGCTGGTGTTTTAATGCAGGATTTAACAAATAGCGAATATTTACAGCAATCAGTTATAAATTACAAATCTCAGAAAGTCTTAAAAAAATCAACAAATCTTATGAAAACGATTGATTTATTAAATAAAAGGTTTAATAACAATGCAATTACATGGGCCATTACAAAAAATCCACAAAGTTGGAAGATGAATAAGAATTTCTTAAGTCGCTCATCTACAACTGATATAGAACAAATCCCAACTATAGTAAAGTAAAAAAAGAATGGAATTTATATTATTTTTGAGCAAATTAGATAAAGAGATTCTTAACTTGTTAATGAAAGCAAACTACATAGTTGAAGAAAATAAAATTGAATGTCTATTAAACAAAGAAATAAAAGGGCTACATAATTTTAAAGAAAATAAGATAATAATATGTACTGAAAATGCAAAAAGGAAAACAAATTATAGAAATAAGAATCAACAACCAAATAAAGATAACTTCAAAACAGAAAGGGCGATAAGAAAAGCATTAAGACACGAAGCAACTCATGCGATACAAAAATGTAATGACAATAAAACAATAGGAGATATAAAAAAATTAGAAAGAAAATTACATCAAAGTAAAAGAAAAGCATTAGAGTTCTCTAGTTCAAATTTTTCTGGGACTTATTCGAAAGAAGTAGAAGCTTATGTTCTTGAAGATAAACCCAAAAAAGTTAAAAACTTGATTAAAAAATACTGCCTATAAATTAAAAATTTTTATATTAACTAGCGAGGAAATTGCCACAACGTTGTTTGTCTAAGAAATTTATATGTTGTCTTTCTAGGTAATATAATTCCTGAAATTTAATGGCATCTGAGTTTAAATCCTGAAAAAGATCATCTATCTCTTTATTTGTATTTGAAGAACCTGAAGAAGGATTATCAATTAAGATAGATATACAATTTTCTAAAGTTTTTAATCTTTGAGATCCCCAAGATTCTATTAAATGTCTACATCTTTTTAGAGAATTATATTTCTCAAGAAGTGATAATGTTCCTAATAAATTGTCCTTAGGATTACTAAGCAATGTTAAAAAGAACTCATTTGGATTAATAAAAATATTAATTTTATTTGATAAATCAGGATTATTGAGAGCCAAGTAGTCAGGTAGAAGTGAAATTAAGTTAATAGAAGAAAAATCTTTTAGAAGATTTTGACTATTTGATTGTTTTAAATCATTTAAGTAATTTAAACCTAAATTATTTTGTTCAATTTTTGAAATAGCTTCCCATAAAGTTTGAATATAACTAGTATTAAAACCATGAATTTCTCTTTTGAGAAATTCATCACGAATAAATAGCCTAAGATCTAGACAATGTAAATAATAAAAAATTATTTCCGATTCATTTTTCTCCCGACGGGAAATTTCATTTGGTTGTTCAAATTTTTTTGATCTACCATGCCAACGAAATCCCTTTACTTGATTTCTTAAATCTTGTTCAAACTGTATTGCTAATCTAGCTTGTCCTTTACTTAATTGTTCGGAAACTTTTTGTAAATAATGAGTTCTGGTTGATGATTGAGGTAATTTACTCAACAATTTTACCAATGAAGAAATAACACTTTGGAAAATTTCAGACTTAGTTAAATCTTGATCTTTAAATATCTGATCAATCTCCCAATCAATCCAAAAGGATGAATTATCAATTAAATTAAAATAATCTTCAGGTGTGTGACTATTCAAATATTCGTCTGGATCTTTAAAATGACTTAGTTGAAGTATCTTAAGATTAATTTGATCATGAAGGGATAGGGTCTCAACTTCTTTAATTACTCTTTTTGTAGCTAAAATTCCTGCATTATCAGAATCAAAATTCAAAATTATATTTTTATTATCTGTACATCTACATAGTTGAGAAATTTGATACTTATTTAATGATGTACCTAGGGAAGCTACAGAATTAGTTATACCCTTTGAATGAAGAGAAATAACATCAAAGTAGCCTTCAACAATAATAGCTTTATCTCTTTTTCTAATATCACTAGAAGCTTTTTCGAAGGCAAACAACATTTTTCCCTTTTCAAATATCTCTGATTCAGGAGAATTAAGATATTTGGGTTCCTGACCATCAAGAGATCTTCCTCCAAAGGCAACTACTCTTCCCTGCATATCATGTATTGGAACAATTAATCTATTTCTAAAACGATCATAAATCTTGTCAGAATTATCTTTAGAAATTGCAAGGCCTGAAGCTAATATTAAATTAATGGGGAATTTTTCTACCTTGGAAAGATAATTGAATAAATCATTCCATGAATTTGGGGCAAAACCTAATTCAAAGTTATCAATAATCTTTTTACTCAAGTTTCTCTTAGATGTTAAATATTTCATAGCTTCAAAACCAAGAGAATTATTTAATTGAGACTTGAACCAATTTTTAGTGACTCTTAATATTTTATAAAGTTCTTCCTTTCTAGATAGTTGTTTTTTATAGGCTTCTGCTTGGGGACCCTCAAGATTTTCAACATTAATATTATTTTTTTTAGCGAGAGAAAGTACAACATCTGAAAAATTTGCACGAGTAAATTCCATTAAAAATTTAATAGAGTTTCCACCTGCACCACAAGAAAAACAGTAATAAAATTGTTTAGTTGGTGATACTGTCATAGATGGCTTAGTATCATCATGAAAAGGACAAATCCCAACAAATTCCTTGCCTTTCTTCTTAAGAACAATATGTTCAGATATAACGTCAACGATATCTGCTTTTTCCTTAACCTCTTGAATAGTTCTTGGGTGTATAGAATGAACCATTGAGATTTTTATCAAAAACAAATAATGATTTATTTGTTATAGGTCAAAATCAAATAAGAATCTACTTAATTTCACAATAAAAATATTTTTTTAAATGATAAATGTCGAAGAATTAGAAAAAAAATTTAATTCATTAAATAAGTTTAATTTGGTATTTGCTTCATTCTTCTTTAGTTTGATGACTTTATGCGTTAAAAATATTGATAAAAGGATACCTATTTATGAATTGGTTTTATTCAGATCATTGTTAAGTTTAATTATTACATTATTCATAATTAATCTAAAAAAAATAGATCCTTGGGGCAAGAATAAACCATTACTTATCTTAAGAGGTGTTTTAGGAACTTTAGCATTAGTTTGCATTTTTCATGCGATAAGAAATATGCCCCTTAGTATATCTACTGTCATTCAGTACACATACCCTATCTTTATTTCTATATTCGCTGGCATATTTATAAACGAAAAAATAACTCGGAATATAATTTTTGCTTTAATTATTGGCTGGATTGGAATATTAGTAATATTAAATCCAAGTCAATTATCAAATATAAACGTTGAAATTGAAAATGTTACGATTTCGATCGCATTTCTTGGGGCAATCTGCACTGCATTGGCTTACGTTACAGTTAAGAAACTTTCATTTACTGAAGATGTTTATGTAATTATTGAATATTTTCCACTTGTTTCTTTCATAACTTTATTGCCAATTGTATTAATGAACTGGGTTACCCCAACTTGGAATGAATTAGTTTGGATAATTGGCATTGGCTTATTTACTCAATTAGGTCAGACTTTCTTAACTATAGGATTAAAAAAATTACCTGCTTCTGACGCTTCAACAATTAACTATTTGCAAGTTTTATTCGGATCAATTTGGGGGATTTTGTTTTTTAGTGAAATAATAAACATAAATTTTTTAATAGGAGCTTCACTAGTTTTATTAGGAACTATTATATCTACTACCAAAATAATCAAAAAGACATAGAATATTAATAGAATTATTAAATCGGTGAAATTTTATTATTTAGCTTTATTATTTTGTTTTTCTCCTATTCTTCAAGTTAAAGCATCAACCCCAAAGTCAGTAACTTGTACAAGAACTGAATATAGAGAGGAGTATATTCCTGGAACGAAAACAAACCCAGGCTACGTAAAAAGTTATGAAGTGGACGTTATAGTACCTTGTGGAGGTCAAAGCAAAGCTGAAAAAATAGATGATAACGACTGTAGTGAAGGTTCTGTTATAGGTGGTCTTCTTGGTGCAGGAATTGCATTATCCTCATCTAGAGGGAAAGACAGGTTTTGGGCCGTACCTGCTGGCGGGACGGCAGGAGCGCTAATTGGATGTCAGGTGGATGGTGGTTAATTGATTAGTTGGATAAATGGAGATTTAGTTGATTTATGGCAATCTAATCAAAAATTTTTTGTTTTAATAAATTGTCAAGGATTAGGATACGAAATACAAATACTTGAATCCCTTTTTATAAAATTAAAAACAAATCAGATATCTAATAAAAACATTACTCTTTGGATAAAGCATATTAAGAAAGAAGATTCGGATTTATTATTTGGCTTTACATCAAAGGAGCAAAAGAATTTCTTTATTGAAATTTTAAGTATTCGAGGAGTTGGATCTCAAATTGGTATTGGGATATTAAACAAATTTTCTATTAGTGAAGTTGTAAATGCAATAAAAACACAAAACAAAAAATTAATTTGTTCCATACCTGGTATAGGACAAAAAATGAGTGACAGATTAATTTTAGAATTAAAAAGTAAATTTAAAAGTGAAATAAAATTATCAGAAGAAAAAAGCAAAGCTGAATTTGAGATTAAGGACCTTGAGATAAAAAAAATGATAGAAGACCTTGAGTTAACTCTTCAATCATTAAGTTACAAAAACAAAGAAATAAAGACTATTTTGCCAATTATTATTAAAGAAATAGATCTTCATGGTAAAAAAGAAAATAATTTATCATTTGAAAATCTATTGAAATCAGCTATGCATTATCTAGATAAGGATAGTAGTAATTTAGCTATATGACGTAGTATCATAGACTTAAAAGAAATAAACTTTATGTCATTAGATACAGCTGAAAAACAGAATCTGATTGAAAATCATCAAGTACATACAACTGATACAGGCTCAGTTGAAGTTCAGGTGGCATTGCTTTCTAAAAAAATTTCGAAATTAAGTGACCATCTCCAAGAAAACATTCATGATTTCGCTTCAAGGCAAGGATTATTAAAAATGATTGGTAAAAGGAAAAGATTACTGTCTTACTTAAAAGATAAAAACGTTCAGAAATATCAAGAACTAGTAAAGAAAATTGGAATCAGAGGATGATCTCAATTAATGAAAAAAAAGCAATCAAAAAAAAAGACACAAAATAAAAAGAAAAAAAACTATTCAGAGACAAATGCTTTCGCTAATCTAGATAGAACATCTATTCCTGTAGCCAAACCAAAGCGATCATCAAGTGGAATACCTAAATATGTTGCTGATAGAATGGCAAGAAGAATATTTTTTACAGCTGGAATACCAACAATATTAGGAATGTCTGTTTTTGTTGTAAGCTACATTATCGTTACAAGAAATATTGCTGAAATTCCCCCTTCCTCCACCATCGCAATTTCAGCATTTTTTTTCTTGTTAGGTCTTGCAGGATTGAGTTTTGGAATATTATCAGCTAGTTGGGATAAAGAGCCTGGATCTTTTTTTGGTATTGAAAATATCCCAATGAACATACAACGCGCAAAAGCTGCCTTTAAACCGGCAACTCAAAATTTTGAGGATAAAAGTTAATCTATGAAACTAAAGATTTCAAATTAACTTGAAATGATTTATCTTCTAATAATTTGCAAGCTCCTTGAATATCTCCAATACAGAATTGTTCACCAAATTTAACGTAGGTAACACTATTTTTATTTCTAACTGCAGCTAAAACTGGAATCTTGATTCCACATCTACCTTTATCTGGTTTAAATTTAATTAAGCAGTCTCTCAAAGTATTTTGTACTCTTACATCTGATGCTTGAGAACTTTCAAGATTAATAATTAGCAATTTAAGGTTATCGATTTCTCTACAATCATCAATTATTAATTGCGTCCTATCACTTTTTTTATCAATTGTTCCCCATACCAGTAACCTAGTATCAGTAAGAAGAAATTCTGATAATCTGAAATAGGTTTTTGGAAAAACTATTGCTTCGCAACTTCCAGAAAGATCTTCTAGCTGCACTATTGCCATCCTATCTCCTTTTCTCGTTGTAATTTGCTTCAAATCAGGGATCATTCCAACTAGAGAGACTTTGGTTCTGTCTTTTGTTTCTTCTAACTGCGAAATGCTTATAGGAGATATAAGTTTTGCTGGCTTAGTTAAATGCTTTAGAGGATGATCAGATAAATAAAAGCCTAATAGCTGTTTTTCTAACTTTAACTTCTCAATAAGTGAATAATCATCAACCTTAGCTAATTGTGAATCTGAAAAAGCAACATTAGAAAATTCTTCTTTAGAATCAAATAGATTTCCTTGCCCCGATAACCTATCACGATTTCTTGAAGAGGCCCACTCAATAACATGTTCGAGATCTGACAATAACTGAGCTCTATTATTATCATTTGAGAACTCATCTAGTGCACCACAATGAATTAAAGATTCTAGACTTCTTTTGTTAAGAACATTAGTAGGTAAACGATCGCACAAATCCGATAATGACTTAAAGATTCCAAAACCATTTCGGTTTTCAATTATATTTCTTATTGCAGAATCTCCTAAATTTTTAATTGCAGATAGCCCGAATAAAATCTGATTATTCTTTATAGTAAAATCAACCCCAGAAAAATTAATGCTTGGTGAAATAACTTCTATTCCCATGGAATAACAATTAGAAATATATCTTTGCATCTTGTCGCTTGAGCCTGAATTTACGCTTAAGAGTGCTGCCATATACGCAACAGGAAAATGAGCCTTTAAAAATGCAGTTTGATAAGTTACAGCACCATAAGCAGTTGAGTGACTTTTGTTAAAACAATATTCTGCGAATAAAACCATTTGATCAAAAAGATCATTTGCTAATTTTTCATTTACACCTTTCTTCATAGAACCGTCTACAAAAATATTCCTATGCTTTACCATCTCAGATACTTTCTTTTTCCCCATTGCTCTTCTAAGTAAATCAGCATCCCCTAAAGAATAACCGGCTAAATCTTGAGCAATTTTCATGATTTGCTCTTGGTAAACCATAATTCCATAGGTTTCAGTGAGAATTGACTTAATAAAAGGATGAGGGAAATCAACCTTTTCGTTACCATTTTTTCGATTTATAAATTTAGGGATAAGGCCTGCATCAAGAGGACCAGGTCTATAAAGAGCCAGTATGGACGAAATATCCTCTAGAGAGTTAGGCTTGAAATCCTTAACGACCTGTTTCATACCTGAAGATTCAAGTTGAAAAATACCTTCAAGATCTCCTCTCCCAATAAGCTCAAAGGTTTTACAATCATTTTGAGGTAACTCATCTATATTTAATTTCCTTCCAGTAGATTGATTAATAAGAGAAACTGTCTTTTCAATCATCGTAAGATTTTTAAGACCCAAGAAATCCATTTTCAATAATCCCAGTGATTCGATATCGTCCATAGAATATTGGGTTATTATTTGTCCTTCATTATTTCTTTGAAGAGGTACAAGTTCGTCAAGAGGATCTGATGCTATAACAACTCCAGCAGCATGAACTCCATATGTTTTATTAGTTCCTTCAATTCTTAAAGCCAAATCAACCCATTTTTTCACCCTATTATCATTAATATATTTTTCTCTAAACTCTTGGCTAGGAGAATTCTTATCAATCATTTCATTTAATTTATGGGGTTTCCCTCTTACAACCGGTATTAACTTAGCCAATTTATCCGCCTCTCCATACGGTATATCAAGAACTCTTGCAACATCTTTTAAAACCGCCTTAGAAGTCATCTTATTGAAAGTAATTATTTGCGCAACTTTATCCTCACCATAACGATTAGTAACATAATCTATGACTTCATTTCTCCTATCAATACAAAAATCGGTATCAATATCTGGCATTGACTTTCTTGCTGGATTTAAAAATCTCTCAAACAACAATCCATGCTCAACAGGATCTATATTTGTAATTTGAAGAGCATAAGCTACTAGTGACCCTGCGGCAGAACCTCTACCTGGTCCTACAGGGATAGAGTTATCTCTAGCAAATTTGATGTAGTCCCAAACAACCAAAAAATAATCTGGGAAGCCCATATCTTTAATAATTTTTAATTCGGAAGATAGTCTTTTTTTATAGTTCTCATCAACCTCTGTAAGATCATTTTTTTTAAGTCTTTTCAAAAGGCCTTTATAAGTTAAATTTGTAAGAAAAGAAAATGAATCTGTATCTTCATTTAGAGGAAATTTTGGCATTCTATAATTACCAAACAAATCAAATACTTCAACTTTTTTAGAAATTTCTACTGTATTGTTTACTGCCTCAATAATTGAGTCATCATCAATATGATCTTTAAAAAGTTCAAGCATTTCACCTTCACTTTTAATATATTCTGTACCGGTATATCTCAATCTTTTTTCATCAGTTATTAGCTTTCCTGTTAATACACAAAGCAAAGCGTCATGTGCTTCAACATCCATACTTGATAAGTAGTGAGCGTCGTTGGTGGCGATGACTTTTATTTGGTGTTTCTTACCAATTTTTATTAATTCAACATTAACAATTCTATCTTCAATCGAACCATGATCTTGTATTTCTAGATAAAAGTCGTCTGCAAATAATTTTTTATACCAAAGAGCTATATCCTCTGCTACGTCCAATCTACCTTTTAGGATAGCTTGAGGAATCTCTCCACCAAGACAAGCTGTAGATACTATGAGGCCATCACTATATTTGCTTAAAAGAGATTTATCAATACATGGTCTAGAGAAAATGCCTCGACCTCTCATCCCATTTAGGTGGCTTATTGTTGTTAACTTTACTAGATTCTTATAGCCAGTATAATTTTTTGCTAAAACCACCAAATGATATCTTTTTTCTTTTTTTGGTTGAGGATCATCAATAGAACCATTAATCACGTACATTTCATTACCAATAATTGGCTTTATACCTTTCTCTTTACACTTCTTGACCAAGTCAAGAACACCATACATAACTCCATGATCAGTGAGAGCTATCGATTCCATCCCAAGATCAGAAGCTCTATCTACAATTTTTGAAATTTGACTGGCACCATCAAGTAAGCTGTAGTCACTATGATTATGAAGCGGAACGAAAGCCATATTCAAATAATTTATATATATAAGATAGAGAAAATTTCTAAAAGATCTATACTTTGTGATTACAAATTAATTATTAATACAAATTTAATATATAGGTCTGTTCTTAATTACCTGAGCATCAATTTCAAAGATATTTGAAGCATTCAATATCCTATCTTCTTCAAGTACATTGCCTATTAATTGCATTCCAATAGGTAATCCTTTAGTATCAAAACCACAAGGAATACTTATTGCTGGGAGGCCTGCTAAGTTAGCAGGAACAGTTAATAGATCAGACAAATACATTGAAAGTGGATCATTTACAAAATCGCCCTTCAAAAAAGCAGTGGTTGGGCAAGTTGGAGTTAATAAAACATCTACTTTCTTAAAAGCGTTATCAAAATCTTTTCTTATAAGTGTCCTAACTTTTTGTGCCTTTTTATAATAGGCATCACTGTATCCAGCAGACAAAGCGTAAGTACCTATCAAAATTCTTCTTTGCACCTCATTTCCAAAACCTTCAGCTCTACTTTTAGAAGTCATATCTATTAGATTTGAACCTTCATTCGATCTGTAGCCATATTTAACTCCATCATATCTAGCTAAATTTGCGGAGGCTTCAGATGGTGCAATGACATAATATGTCGCAATTCCATCATTAAATCTAGGACATTCAACTTCGATAATTTCAGCTCCTAAAGATTGGAACCTATTAATTCCAGAAAGAACAGACTCCTTAACTTCTGGATTAAGCCCTGGGTGCTCAAAACATTCTTTAATGATTCCAATTTTTAAACCCTTTATAGATTTATTTAAGTCAGTCAAATAATTTGGTACTGGCTTATCAAGACTTGTTGAGTCAAAGGGGTCTTTACCAGAAATTGAATAAAGAATTTCAGCCGCATCTGAGACAGTATTTGTAATTGGGCCAATTTGATCAAGAGAGCTAGCAAATGCTACAAGTCCCCATCTGCTAACTCTGCCATAAGTAGGTTTAAGACCTACCACGCCACAAAAAGAAGCTGGTTGTCTTATTGATCCTCCTGTATCAGAGCCTATAGCTGCTGCACAAAATCCAGCGGCAACTGAAGCAGCACTACCTCCAGAACTGCCTCCTGGCACTCTATTAATATCCCAAGGATTTGAAGTAACACCAAATACAGAAGTTTCCGTTGAACTCCCCATTGCAAATTCATCTAAATTTGTTTTTCCTAAACAAATTCCTCCTGAAGACCATAATTTACTTGAAGCTGTAGCTTCATATGGTGCAACAAAGTTTTTGAGCATTTTACTTGCACAAGTGGTTGCCACACCTTTAGTGCAAATATTATCCTTAATCGCTATTGGCATCCCTGCGAGAGCAGGAAGTTTTTCTTTATTTTGAATTAATTTATCAATGTTCTCTGCTTGCGCGATAGCACTATCTTTTGTGGTACAAATATACGAGTTAATTTCAGGATCTTTATGATCGATTTTGGTAAAGATATCATTAATTAATTCTTTAACAGAAGCATTATTACTGATAATTTCTTTTCTTAAAGAATTAAAATTCATTTCTTAATTTATTACTTAAAAAGTTATCAAACAGTTAATGGTTCTTCTTTTTTGCAACGTACTAAACTGTGTTTAATGTTCTCAGACCCTTCTTCTGAAAGATCTTTAATAAAAGAAGCCATATTTTGTTTTAAACTACGTTTAGTAATGAAAGGGCCGAACCAGTAGGTACTACTAGGTTGATCTGTCTCAATTTTAGCCCACCAAGCTAAACCGAGTTTGTTTCCAAAGTTTCTAATCAATTTTTTTGGCTTATTAAGCCATCAATTCTTGTTAAATTCTATACAATTTTGTAGTGAAAATTCAATAATTTTTTATTAATCATATTAATGTATTGAAACAACAACATTTTAGTGGTCTTTAAAAACAGTACTTTGTAATAATAAAATTATTTACCTGTCAAGTGAAATAGGGATATGGCGGCCGCCACTGAGGCATTTAAACTAGTAGTCTTACCTTTAAGAGGAATACTTAATATAAAATCGCATTTTTTTTGTGTAAGCAAAGAAATACCTTTATCTTCAGAGCCAACTACAACTACCAAAGGTGCTTTTTCTTGAAAATTTGAGATAGATATTTGACCATCTCCAGATAAGCCAACAACAAGAAACCCATTTTTCTTAAGTTCCTCAAGTGCTCTATTTAAATTAACAACTCTACTAACATGAAGGTGTTCTAAGGCTCCTGCAGCTACCTTGGCGACTGTTCCAGTCAATCCTGCAGACCTTCTCTGAGGAATGATTAAACCCTTGCAATCAAATGCTTCCGCTGATCTTATTATCGCACCAACATTATGAGGATCGGTTATACCGTCTAATGCGACTATTAAAGGATTTGGACAATTGTGTTTCGAAAAATCGATTAATTGTTCTAGCGATATAGTTTTAGAGCATGCTAACTGCAATGCGACACCTTGATGTGAAGCACCATATGTCAATTGCGAAAGTCTGTTCCAAGAAACTTCTTCAATAAGAACTCCTTTTGATTTAAAATCCTTAAGCAAAATATAGAATTTGTCTGAAGAAAAGATCTCCGAAGTACACCAAATTCTATTAATCGGTCTTTCACCATTAAGAGCCTCAAAAACCGAATGTTTACCCCATATCCAATCATCAAAATTTCTCTTATTAATGCTCTCTTGATGGCTTTCAGCATTTTTATGAGGAAATTTTGTATTAGATTTAAATATCGGTTTTCTTCTTTTTATTGATGAAGAAGTATTATTCTTAGGATTTTTATTTAAATTTTCATTATTCTTATTTCTAGCAGAATTGCTCAAAAATCCTTCATTTTTTTCTGAACGATTTGTACTTTTTGAGTAATTTCCAAAATCTGAATTTTTTTTGTAATCTTTATTATTTTTTCCAGAAAAATTTTTTTTAGAGGATTTATTCATAGGTTTAATTCATTTTTAATTCTAAATATTCAAAAAGTATTGATAATCTTTGAGGATCTTTTAAAAATAGCCAGCCAATGAGAGTTTCAAAACCCGTTGCTCTAGAGTAAATTGTGGGATCTGAAGACTTTGGATATCTCTTTGTTTTATTCCTAGCACGCCTAATTAGATCCATTTCATCCGAATTTAATAAATGTTCAATTTGACTTAATGAGTTGGACTGAGATTTAGCTTTTACTTCATTTACTACAGATAAATGGAGATCTTTAGATTTCAAAGGGAAATGTACATGTCTTAGTCTTTGGTGAAGCTCCCATACCGAATCTCCAAGCCAAGCAAGTTGAATAACACCTATATCTTCGGGAGAACCATATGGAACCAAGTTTTGAATCCAATAATTCAATTTTTTAAATAATTTAATGCATCTTCAAGGCATGACTTCAAGTTAAGAAAATCCCCTAACCGAACAAGTTTGATTGTTTGGGCGACTCTAGAATTGCCAACAACAGAGAAACCAAGTTTCGATTTTTTACATTCTTTTGCAGTTTGAACAAGTGCTCCAAGACCCGAGGAATCTAAAAAATCTATTTTTGTAAGGTCAATAATGAATGGAAGGTCGTTTTTTAAATTATTAGTAACAAAAGTCTTAAATTGTTTTTCTGAGAAAGCATCAAGTTGGCCTTTAAAAGTAAAAACCATAATGTTTGTTGTAACCTCAAGGTTTCCTCTTAAAGAAACGGTTAACTTCTGGAAATCTTCTATGATCTAATACCTCCAAAAAATTAATATATCAAATGTAATTATCAAATCAAAAGAAAACAATATGTCAACATCTTTCTAACATTAGAGAAACAAATTTTTTAAATAAATAATCTGAATCATGTGGACCAGGTCCTGCTTCTGGATGATATTGCACACTAAATATAGGCTTATTATAAACTTCTAGGCCAGCCACAGTATTATCGTTTAGGTTATAGTGCGTAATTCTAACTATGTCCTTTGATAGAGAATTGGGATCAATAGCAAAACCATGATTCTGACTAGTTATCTCAATTTTATTATTTTCACCACAAGGATGATTTAAACCACGATGTCCAAAAGGTAATTTATAAGTTGAACCTCCTAATGCTAATCCAAATATTTGGTGGCCAAGGCAAATCCCAAACATAGGTATTTCACCATATTCAATGAGTGATTTTGCTAAGTCTATACCTTCAGAAACAGAAGAAGGATCGCCTGGACCATTTGAGAAAAATATACCGTCCGGCTTGTTGGACATTACATCATTTAGAGAGGATTGAGAAGGTAAAACCAAAACTTCACATCCATGGGATACGAGCCTATTTAGAATTGAATTTTTAATTCCAAAATCAATTACTACTATTTTTAACTTTTTAGCGGATTCATCATATCTTTTTCTTAAATCAAATATTGTTTGCGTATGACTCTTCCATAAATAATGTTGCTTTGTTGAAACAACTTTTGATAAGTTTAAACCCTCCATCTTTGGCGTATCCTGAATTATCTTTAAACAACTTTCATCAGTTTTATCTAAAGAGGTAATAACTCCATTCATCGAGCCACTTGATCTTAAAATTTTAACAAGAGCCCTTGTATCAATTCCATGTAAACCTATGATATTTTTCTCAACTAACCATTGATTAAAATTCTTTTTAGATCTCCAATTGCTGCTATTAGATGAAAAATTTCTAACAATTATACCTTTAACATTAATATTAGATTCTGAATCTTCAAAATTAATACCAGTATTACCAATCTCTGGATATGTGAATGTTAATATTTGTCCATAATAACTTGGGTCGGTAATAACTTCCTGATATCCGGTCATTCCCGTATTAAAAACTATTTCACCAATGGCTGTACCAGAAGCACCAAAAAAGAATCCCGGAAATACAATTCCATTACTTAAAACCAATTTCGCGTTTTTCTTATATGGATTAATCATCAATTTGAAATTAATTAATTTTTATCTAAATAATTTTTTAAAAGTAAAAACTTTTTCCAGGGATCTCCTTGACTTATCGAAAATAAAGCTTTATTAAATCCTTCATTTAAATTATCCTCAATACCTGCGGCCCAAAGAACCAAAGCAGAGTTCAAGGCGACTACTTCAATATGAGATTTTTGTGCAGAACCATTTAAGACAGACTTTAATATTTCCTCGTTAGAGTCAGAATCAGATACCACAAGCTTTTGGTTAGATATATTTTCATAGTTGAAGTCTGAAATATTTATTTCTGAAAACCGTAATTCACCATTATCAACAAATACTAATTTATTTTCTCCTTGAAGCGAAGCCTCATCAAGGCCACCAGAGCCATGAACGACTATTGCTCTATTCATACCCATTTTTAATAGCGCGCTTCCCATAGGTTTTAAAAGATCCTCTGAAGCAACACCCAAAACCTGTGCATTGGGTCTTAAAGGATTTACCAATGGTCCAAGTTGATTAAATACTGTCCTTATTCCAAGTGTCTTTCTTAATGGAGCAAGTTTTATTAAAGATTTATGCCAAACAGGTGCGAACAAAAAAGTTATTCCAATTTCACTCACGGCTTTGATTACTTTTTCTAATGAACAATCTAAATTCAAACCAAGATTCAACAAAACATCAGCAGAGCCAACTTTTCCACTAGCACTTTTATTTCCGTGTTTTGCAATTTTTACCCCACAAGATGCAGCTACAAATGCCACTGCAGTTGAAATATTGAATGTATTAGCTCCATCACCCCCTGTTCCACAAGTATCTACCAAATACAAATTTGGTCTTGATACTGGTAATTCGCAAACATTTAAGAGTTCCTCAGCCATAGAACTTAGCTCAACACCTGTGGTACTTTTTGCTCTCAAAGCACTCAAAAAAGCTCCTGTTTCAACATCTGAAATTTCATCCTTAAGCCATCTTTGCATTAAAGATCTAGAAGTTAATTCATCAAGGTCCCTTCCCTCCAACAAATTATTTAGGATTTCAGCGTTTGATAAATTAGAAGACATTTATTTATGTAAGAAAAATTATGCAGATAAAATTCAATTTGAGGTATCAAAACCTGAGCCAACTAAATCTTTATTTGTATTAGAAGGCCTGAAGCTTTTTGACCAAATATTTTTTGTTTTTGAAAAAAGTTCATTTTTAGAGATCTTCCAAAAATTTAAAATTTTTTGCATATCGTTTTTAATTTCAACTTCTCCTGGGAAATTATTATAACGATTTATTAATCTTGCTAAATTTATATAGTCAAGATCTTCTGGAGTTTTTTTAGTGATAAGGGAATCTATAATGTTCTTGTCTGTTTCATGTAATGGATGAGTTTGCTCGTTACCCATAAATAAATACTAAATCATTTATAAAATTAGCTCACATATTCAAAAATGAAACATTATCTTAATCATATCGGCAAAATAAAATGAAAAATCTAAAGATAGAAGTTATATCAAAATACCTAAGACCTTACAAAAAAGAATTCTTATATGGAGCTATAGCTCTCTTATTAGTAAATATACTAAGTGTAGTAATACCGTTAGAAGTAAAAAATATAATTGACCAATTACAAAATGGGTTTTCTTCAGATTTTGTTATTTCTAAATCTTTATGGTTAATATTTTTAGCAACTTGTATGGGTTTAATAAGATTATTTTCAAGGCAAATTGTCTTCGGCATAGGAAGAAAAGTAGAAGTTAATCTTCGTCAAAAACTTTTTGATCATTTACTTATTCAAGATCCAGAATGGATTCAAAAAAAAGGTAGTGGAGACATTATTAGTAGAGCTACAAGCGATGTTGAAAACATAAGAAGACTTTTAGGTTTTACAGTTTTAAGCTTGTGCAACATTGTCTTAGCTTATTCATTCACTATTCCTTCAATGTTTTCGATTAATAAAACATTAACAATATCAGCTTTAATGATATTTCCATTAATCCTTGGAATTGTAAGTCTATTTGGAGGCAGAATGGTTAAACAAAGAAAAGCTCAACAAGAATCACTCTCAAAACTTAGTGATCTAATACAAGAAGATCTATCTGGTATAAGCGCTATTAAAATTTATGCCCAAGAGAACGCTGAGAAAAAAGAATTTAACATTTACAATAATGACTATCGAAATTCAGCGATAAAACTTGCAAGAACAGCCAGTACCCTATTTCCACTTTTACAAGGGATTTCCTCGATTTCATTGTTGATTTTATTATCATTAGGAACTTTTCAATTAGAGAGTGGATTTATTTCGATAGGTGGTTTAGTTGCTTTAATTCTTTACGTAGAAAGACTCGTCTTCCCAACAGCTTTATTAGGTTTTACCTTAAATACTTTTCAACTTGGTCAAGTAAGTTTAGATCGCGTGGAAGAAATATTTCGGAACAACCCAAACATTGTAGATAAAGCAGAAACTAAGTTTTTAAAAAGAAAGGTTAAAGGATTCTTAGAAGCAAAAAATTTAACAATTAAGTATCCAGGATCTAAATTTAATTCATTAAATAATCTCAATTTTAAAATTTATCCTGGAGAACTTATTGCAATAGTTGGCCCAGTAGGTTGTGGGAAGACAACACTAGCAAAGTCCCTAGGGAGAACTATTGAAATTCCAGATGATCAATTATTTTTAGATGAAATAGATGTAAAAACCTTAAAATTAAGTGATCTTAGAAAAAATATTTCAATTGTTCCTCAAGAAGCATTTTTATTTACATCTACAATCTCAGAAAACCTAAGTTTTGGAGAACCCAAAGCTTCAAAAAATTTGGTTAAAGAAAGCGCTACAAAAGCTGGATTAATTGATGATATCAATAGTTTTCCACAAAGGTTTAAAACAATTGTTGGTGAAAGAGGTATTACATTAAGTGGTGGGCAAAGGCAAAGAACTGCACTAGGAAGAGCACTACTTGTTAATTCTCCTATTGTTGTTCTTGATGATGCTTTAGCAAGCGTAGATAATAAAACAGCAGCAAGAATAATAGATGAAATGAGTCAGAGAAGTAATAAAACAATCATAATGATTAGTCACCAACTTTCTGTTGCAGCTACCTGTAATAGGGTTTTAGTAATGGATAAAGGAGAAATAGTACAAGAAGGTGCTCATAAAGATTTAGTAAAAGTGAATGGGCTATATAAACAACTCTGGGAAAGAGAACTAGCTACCAGAATCGTTAAGAGCTAAAAGTAATTTTTTTACTTATAATGAATAGATTTAAATTATGTTTAAATTCCTAAAAAATATTATGAATAATGAGGAGGTAGATTTAACTAATGATTCTAATTCACTTCATAGAATATTAAAAACAGAAATCAAAAAAGATCCTAATTTAGAAGAAGATGAAATAATTTTTGGATGTGGTTGTTTCTGGGGAGCTGAAAAATGTTTTTGGAAACTTCCAGGAATTGTCACAACTTCTGTAGGTTATGCTGGAGGTGAAAAAAACAATCCAACTTATTATGAAGTATGTTCTGGCTTAACTGGTCATTCAGAAGTTGTAAGAGTTATTTGGGATAAAAGGGAAATAGACGTAAGTGATTTATTAAAAATGTTTTGGGAATGTCATGATCCTACTCAAAAAAATAGGCAAGGAAACGATACAGGAACACAATATAGATCAGCAATATATTACAAAAATGATAATAATATTAAAACCATATTAGCCAGTAAAGAACAATATCAAAGGGAACTCAGCAAAAAAAATCTTGGTTTAATTGAAACAGAAATAAAAATGATTGATTCATATTTTTATGCGGAACAATATCATCAACAATATCTTGCATCACCTGGAGCCAGGCAGTATTGTTCAGCTTCACCTACAAAAGTTAAGTTAGGAGTTTTTACTGGAAGCAACTATAAATTAGAAGACCATATATGGGAAAACTTTAATTGGGAAGTTGACAAGTGTGTATTGAGATCTGATAACAATCCTATAAAGAATAACATTTAAATCAATCTAATCTTTATAGTAAAGAAACGGGGCGTAGCGCAGCTTGGTAGCGCACCACTTTGGGGTAGTGGGGGTCGTGGGTTCAAATCCCGCCGTTCCGATTACTTATCGTCTTCATTTATAAGAGATTTGTATAGTTTATATGAACTTATACCTACTGCTATGAATGTAAAAGAAGAAAAAAATGCTAAAACCAATATAGTTAAATTTGAAACTTCCACTTCACCTAGTTGGAAAGATATAAAAATGTTCATTAGAAAGAATTTTTTTAAAACATTAACACAATTGAAAAAAAATTATTTTTCACATTCAATTATAAATTCAAAAGAATTACAACACCAAAAATAACTCGATAGATAATAAATATTTTCAACCCATTGGAAGAAAAATACTTTAATAAGAAATCTATAGCTAATAAAGATGACAAAAATGCCGTAATAAGACCGACAAAAAGAGGGAGGAAACCAAATGAAAAAAAATCATTAAAAGAAGAAATAAACTCAACAATCGCTGCAAGAGAGATAGCTGGCATCCCTAAAAGAAAAGAAAATTTCGCAGCATCGCCTCTTTCCCATCCTGATAATAGAGCGCTAGAAATAGTAACTCCAGATCTTGAAACACCAGGGAAAATTGCAAATGCCTGAAAGAAACCTATCAAAAAACTATCTGAATAATTATGGTTTTTAATATTAATCGAACCTCTTTTCGAACTATCTGCCAAGTACATAAAAAAAGCCATAAGAAATGAGACCAATGCTATTGACAAATTTGAACGAAGAACGTTTTCAAAAAAAGAAGGGATAAATATTTTTATACTCCCACCAAGCAAAACAATTGGAATAGTACCAATCAAAATAGATCTTAATAATCTTTCGTGTAAGAGGTATTCAAGAAATTTTTTTGAAGATTTACTTCTGAAATTAAAAATATCATTCCTAAAATACCAAGCTATGGCTAGAACACTTCCAAGTTGAATAGTAGCGGACAAAGATGCTCCAGGATCATCAATACCTAAAAATAGAGATATAACTTTTAAATGAGCTGTACTACTTACAGGAATAAATTCCGTCAACCCTTGAATTAATCCATATAAAACAAATTTTAAATATTCCAAAAAAATTATTTTATCTAATAAATTAATAGCAATTTACATTTAAAAATTAAAAGCTAGTATAGAAAAATGAAAAAAAAATCATTCTTAATATTACTTTTTCTCTTTTCCTTAATATTTTCTAATTCTGCAAAAGCAAACTATTGGCTAATAATTGGAACTTATAGACAAGGGCCTGGAGGAAGGCCTGAAGTGAGTGGAATAACAAGTCCTTCGTTACATTCTATTCCCATGAAAGATTTAGATACTTGTAAAAAGGCAGGCGAAAAAATTACCAATGAAATATACAAACCTGTTTGGCAATTTGATAGCAGATGGACCTGTGTTTTTAGAGGTAATTAGTAATAAAATTACCTTTTAACATCGTGAGCACAGCCATCTCCTTTATAGTTTTCACTCTCGTAAAAATCATTTTTTGTCCCAAAGTAAACTGTTAATAAAACAAAAGGTAAACTTAATATAAATAAAATAGTTGTTAGATCCATAGCTTTAACTTGTTTAAGAAGATTATGAAAAATTAAAATTACAATTTGTTCTCTAACTCATCTTTAATAATCTGTGGGTCCTTTAATGCCAAGATAAAAGAAGGCTCCTAATCCAACTAAAAGTAAAACTCCAGCAATAGCTGCAGATGGTACAAAACCTCCTATTGCGAAGGAAGAAAAATAATACATATGTAAAACTAAAAACTAGTTAGATAATATCAATAAAAACTGGGTATTTGTAAAAAATTTTGACTCGAAGACAATTAGAGAATACTTCTTCTAAGCCACTAAAGTCGAATCTTCGCTATCTGCAGAAATTCTCATTCTCTCTTCCAATTTTGGGCCGTATAATTCATTACCCCAGATTTCAACCCTTGAGTCATTTGGGGCCATAAAAGTAAGGATGTCAGTTGGGAATAAAACTCTCTCTAAAAAAAAATTTGATGGACCAATACATCTCAAGACAACCATCCTACCACTTTCGTTTTTGTAAGAAAACTCAACCATCCCTTATCAGCAAAATAATCTCAATTAAACCCCATTAAGAGCATAAAAAAATGTATAAAAAATTACTGAAAAAAAAATTTTTTTAAATGCTATGAATTTAATCCAGCCTCAACTAAATTTCTTTCTTGATCAATTAATAAAAGCGCATAAGAATTTATAAAATCAAAACTTTTGTGAGGGATTGAGACATTAAGCATTCTCAAGAAATTAGATAATTTTTTATCTTTAAGGGCATTGCCTTTTTGTAAAAACATTTCTTTTTCTTGATTTGTTTTCCACATATTCATATATTCAATCTTCAAGGGCTTTAAGTGCCAAATATTGTCTATTAAATTCCAAATATCTAAATAATCGTTTAGTTTTTCTTGAATGGTATATATGTAAGAAGATTCATGAAGACTCAAATTAGTTGTATCTATACTTTGATCATTTACGTCATTAGAGTAAGGTTTTATTCCCAAAAACCACCCCTCAAGAATTAATAAATCAGGATTATCTAATCTCCAATGAGATCTATCTCCTAAACCATTTCTTAAAGATTTATCAAAAACTGGTACATTTAATTCTCCATTTATCTTCCAATTTAATAATTTTTCATGCATTAATTTTACTGAATGACTACCTGGAAAACCTCTTGAAACATCCCAAGGGTTATTCTTAATTGCTAATTTCATTTCATCTGAAGGGAGATAAAAATCATCAATTGAAATAACAGCAATTTTGAAATTTAATTTTAATGATATTGCTTCAAGCCATTTACCTAAGGTTGTTTTACCTGTTCCAGGTAGAGCTGAAATTCCAATAATTTTTCGATCATAAAAATCTTTTTGAAATTTATAAGCCTGAGATAAGATTGGTAATGCTAATCCCCAAATCCAATCATCATTAACTTTATTGTTCCAATATTGATCAATTGAAAGAATGTTTCTTTGATTATTCCAAAAATTGAACCAATCATCCAATGATTCCCAACCAATATCAATAATTAATTTTTCAAATTTATCAAGAGGAAAATTAATATCTAAATCTTTCATCTTTCTAATTTAGTTCTCGCTCATTTATCAGTTTATTGATTTCATTTTTCCAACCATATCCATTTGGTTCAGAAGCTAATGTAAATTCCAAATCTTTTAATTGATCAAGTAAGATTAAGTTAGGTCCATCTATTCCAGGAATAACAATTTTAATATCTGAATTTAATAGTAGAGGCAAATCATTTGGAGAATCGCCTAAGCCTATAATTTCAATATCTTTGACATTTGCATATTCTTTAAGAGCATTTATTGCTTTACCTTTGTTAGATTTTGTAGATAACAAGTGACTCATCCTATTTCCCCTAAAAATATCAACATCGTACTTTTTACAACATATATTAATTTTCTCTTCCAGATAACTTGGCGGATTTAAAAAAGGCATGCTCCAATGCCTATCGCGCATTAAAATCAATGAGTTACCTTCTAAACCTGTGAGCTGATTTGCTTCTTGATCAGTGAGATTATTTAGAGGAGTAAGTTTATAATCAATTTCATTAGAGATAAAATTTAGGATTTCTTCAAGAGATTCGTATTTTATTCCAAGAATAATTTCTCCATTTACTCTTTCAAGAGATTCACCATATATTGCGGCGCCGTTCTCAACAATATAAGGATCCGTCAAGTTAAGTTCCTTTCTTATAACTTCCACTTCAGAAGCGGTTTTGCTTGTACAAAGAATTACGGGAATTGATAATTTTTGTAGTTTTTTTATTGTTTCTCTTGCAGGTGATAAATCATAAGAGTGATCCATTAAAGTACCGTCTACATCACTTACTACCCAAATAGAAGAATTTTCTATCATTTTTATAAAGCACTAAGCCAAATTACTTGAAAAGGATCAAGACTAATATTTTTGCAATTGTATTTAGTGGATGTTAAAAAATCCTTAACATTGAAATCTTTATCAATTATTTTTGATAGATCATTATCATTTATTTGATAATTAATTTTATTTTCAGTCATATTATGGATTGCAAAAACAGACTCAGAACCTTTACTTCTTTTGATTACAACAATATCACTTCTACCTTTAGACAAACATTTCATTTCGGAACAAGGGTGAAATTGCTTTAATTCTGATCTGACATCCATAGCATTACGAAGATATTTTAAGTTTTTATTAGCATTAGATTCAGGATTATTTAAAACGGCTAAAAGATTTTCTGATTTAAACTTTTCTCTATTTAGATCTCTTCTTTGACCTGTCATAGAAAAACTTTTGATATCATTTTCTGAAGCTAGTAATGCTGGCAAATAAAAGGCAGGAACACCTCTGAGAGCCATTACTAATAATTGACTCAAAATAAATCTCTCATATTGAAATCTTTTAGCATCTCTACTGGAGTCTTCCATTGCACTCCACCAACTAATATTCAATTCATAAGGTTTATCATCACCATTTGATAAACGTCTATGACTTACTAATCCGCCTCTTTTCTCACAATTAATTAATAAATCTTTTATTCTCTGCTCATTCATTAAACCCTCAAGAGCTCTTAGCCCAACACCATCGTGCGATGCAGTGAAATTAAAAAGAGTAGTATCATCAGGTAATTTTGGCCAATCAGAAATCCATGAGTTTAGAATATCAGCTCTTGAAGTAATAATTGCTTCTAGGAGAAGAGGAGGTAATGGGAAATTGTATGCCATATGGGCTTCATCATCAGGAACCAGATAAGATAGATTTTCCTTCTGAGGAACATTTGTTTCAGTTATTAAAACTCCCTCCTCAAGAAGATTATTTAAAAGAACTCTTAAAAGTTTCACAATTGAATGAGCTTTTGATAAATGCAAGCACGTTGTCCCTGATTCCTTCCAAATAAAACCTACAGCATCAAGCCTGAACCATTTAATTCCATTAGATAAATAAGTAATAATTAAATTTAAAAACTCAAGAGTCATCTTTGGATTATGCCAATTCAAATCAATTTGATCTGGACCAAAAGTTGTCCAAACTTGTTTGGGGCCATCTTCAGTATTTATCTGAGAAAACAAGGAGGAACTTCTTGGCCTAACTACATTTGACCAGTCAAGATTTAGTTTCGGTGAAAAAACATTTGATATGCCAGGTTCTTGGGATTTAATAAATTGTTGAACCCATGGGTGTGATGATGAGACATGGTTTAGAACTAAATCAGCCATCAAATCATGATTTTTAGAAATAATTTTGAGATCATCCCAACCACCAAATTTTTCTTCTAAAGAATCATAACTTGAGACTGCAAAACCACCATCACTTGTAGATTTCAAAAAAGGAAGAATATGTACGACTTTAGAAAGACTTCCAAAATGTTTACTTAAAAACTCATTAAGAGTTATTAATGTTGACTCTCCATTTTTATAAATACTATCTGCATAAGTTATCAAAACCGAATGAGATTCATTCCACCTTTCTTTATCTCTTATTTCTTCATAAGCAGATTTCTCTGAGAAATCATCTAAAATCTGCAATAATTGGTTTGAAATAAAATTAATTTCTTCTGTAGTATTATTTGAATAAATTGTTTTTAACAATTTATCAATCTTTAATCTATCTAATTTTTTCTCTGAATCAATTTGCTTCACTTTGAAAAAATCAACGAAGTATTAATACTATTCTGCACATCAATTAGAAAATGGACTTTCAACAAGGGTTAATCACAACAATACATGAATATGGAGTTACAAGAAATTTACTTAAAGAATTAAACAAAAGTCTTAAAAAAAGATCAACAAGTATTCTAATACCTTGCTTGTATGAAGAATTTGAACGTCCAGCATTAAAAGATATTAAAGAAGTTTTAAAAGAACTTACAGGCTTAAATGAATTAGTTATTGCCCTCTCTGCAAAAACTGTTGAGCAAGTTAAAAGAGCAAAATCATTTTTTGACTCAATGCCATTTCCAGTACACGTACAATGGACTAATTCTCCCTCTGTAATAGAGCTGTTAAAAAGTCAAGAAAAAAATGGGTTAGAACTTTTAGGAACTCCAGGTAAAGGATGGGCTGTGTGGCAAGGCATAGGAGTAGCGACGAGAAAATCAGAAGTTGTTGCTCTTTTTGATGCTGATATAAGAACTTTTAGTCCTTTGTATCCTTCAAGAATGATGCTTCCACTTTTAGATGAATCATATGGAATATCCTATGTAAAAGCTTTTTATAGCAGATTATCCTTAGAAACAAATCAGTTACAAGGAAGAGCGACAAGATTATTTGTTGGTCCTCTATTAGCAAGTCTAGAACAATTAGTAGGTAAGGGACCTTTTCTGCAATATCTTCAATCATTTAGATATCCATTAGCTGGTGAGTTTGCTTTTACAAAAGACCTTGCTATGAATTTAAGAATTCCTTGTGACTGGGGTTTAGAAATAGGCTTGCTATCAGAAGTATATAGAAACGTAAGAACATCTAAAATAGCTCAAGTTGATTTAGGGTTGTTTGATCATAAACATAAAAATATTGGTGATTCATCTAAAGAAGGATTGCAAAAAATGTGTACTGAAATCCTATCAAGTGTTTTGAGAGGTCTTATGGAGCACCAAGCAGAAACATTAACTAGCACTCAATTAGCAACTTTAGAAGTTCTTTATAAAAGAGTTGGAGAAGATAGGGTAAAGCAATTTGGTCTAGATTCAGCAGTAAATCAACTTCCATACGATAGACATGAAGAAGAGCTATCAGTTCAAAAATTTGCGAAATTATTAAGACCTGCCACAGAAAATTACCTATCTTGCCCTACTACAAAACAGTTACCAAGCTGGTCAAGAGTTCTCTCTTGTGAGAACAAACTGCAGGAAGATTTAGCTATTGCAGGCTCAAAAGAAATAAAGAGTAGTGAAAAAGAGCTAATAAAAAACTTTTAAAGTAAAAAGTACCGCTGAGCCATTGGAACTACGTCAAGTGGTTCACAAGTAAGTAGTTCCCCATCAGAAAAAACTTCGTATGTTTGAGGATTAACTGAAATATTTGGCAGATAACTGTTAAGTTTTAAGTATGTTTTATCAATATTTCTTGTATTTTCAACAGCTATACAATTCTTTTGTAATCCTAATTTTTTTGGAATACCTTGATCTATTGAATTCTTACTTAAAAAGGTGAAAGAACTCTTAACCAGAGATTGCCCGAAACTTGCAAACATAGGACGACCATGTACAGGACCAGGAGTAGGAATTGAAGCATTTGCATCACCCATCTGGGCCCAAACTATAGATCCTCCTTTAACAACTAATTCAGGCTTTACCGCAAAAAAGGAAGGTTTCCATAACACCAAATCAGCAATTTTACCCTTTTCTATAGACCCAACATGTTTATCAATACCATGAGCTATTGCAGGATTAATTGTGACTTTAGAAATGTATCTCTTTACTCTGAAATTATCATTTCTATCAGAATCCTGCGATAGTGGTCCCCTTTGGACTTTCATTTTATGAGCGGTTTGAAAAGTTCTTGTAATTACTTCACCAACTCTTCCCATAGCTTGAGAATCACTAGCAATAATAGAAAAGGCACCTACATCATGCAATATATCCTCCGCAGCAATAGTTTCTCTTCTAATCCTTGATTCAGCAAATGCTATATCTTCTGGGATTTTAGAATCTAAATGATGACAAACCATTAACATGTCAAGATGTTCTTCTAATGTGTTCCTTGTATAAGGTCTTGTTGGATTAGTACTACTTGGAAGAACATTTTTTTCTCCACAAATTTTAATAATATCTGGCGCATGACCTCCACCTGCTCCTTCGGTATGAAAAGTATGAATAGTTCTTCCTGCAATAGCTTTGATGGTATCTTCAACAAAGCCTGCCTCATTCAAAGTATCAGTATGAATACATACTTGTACGTCAAACTTATCTGCAACATTAAGGCATGAATTTATTGTAGAGGGAGTTGTTCCCCAATCCTCATGAAGCTTCAATCCACATGCACCAGCTTCAACTTGATCAATAAGATTACTCTCGTTTGTTGAATTTCCTTTTCCAAAAAATCCTAAATTCATGGGAAATGCCTCTGCAGATTGAAGCATTCTTGAAATGTGAAAAAAACCGGGAGTACATGTAGTGGCATTTGTGCCGGTTGCAGGTCCAGTTCCTCCTCCCAGCATGGTTGTAATTCCTGAGGCTAGTGCTGTTTCAATTTGTTGGGGACAAATAAAGTGAATGTGGGTATCTATAGAACCTGCAGTGAGAATATGGCCTTCTCCAGCTATTACTTCTGTTGATGCTCCAATAACAATATTGACATTATCCTGGATATCAGGATTGCCAGCCTTACCAATTTCAAAAATCATTCCATCTTTAATACCAACATCAGCCTTAATTATTCCCCACCAATCTACGATCAAAGCATTGGTTATTACGGTATCGACAGCTCCATCTCCTCTTGTTACTTGAGACTGTCCCATCCCATCTCGAATAACTTTACCTCCACCAAATTTAACTTCATCTCCGTATGTAGTTAAATCCTTTTCTACTTCTATAAAAAGTTCAGTATCAGCAAGCCTTACTCTATCTCCGGTAGTGGGTCCGTAAGTTTGCGCGTAAGTATTTCTGTTAATTTTATAGGACATAATTTTAAGTATCTAAAGAACCGTTAACCAATGAATTGAAACCATATGCAAATCTTAAACCTGAATAAGGAACTAATTTGACATAAGTGGTATCTCCAGGTTCAAATCTAATTGCAGTTCCTGCAGGAATGTCAAGACGCATACCAAGTGTTAATTTTCGATCAAAGATTAAAGCCTTATTAGCTTCAAAAAAATGATAATGAGATCCAATTTGTACAGGTCTATCTCCAGAATTAGAAACTTTTACTGTTTTAACTTCCTTACCAAGATTTAATTCAATTGCACCTTGTTCAGGAATGATTTCGCCAGGAATTAAATTACTCATAACTAGTTAATTGGATTGTGAATAGTTACTAACTTTGTACCATCAGGGAAAATTGCTTCTATTTGGACTTCATCAACCATTTCAGGAATGCCCTCCATAACTTGTGATTTTGAAAGCCAGGTAGTTCCCTCTGACATTAATTGACTTACACTTTTTCCATCTCGAGCTCCTTCAAGAACTTGAAAACTCAAAAAAGCAATTGTTTCAGGATAATTAAGCTTAAGACCTCGCCTAAGTCTTCTTTCGGCTAAGAGTGCAGCAGAAAAAATCAATAATTTATCCTTTTCTTGAGGTGAAAGATGCATATTAAAAAATTAGTCTATAAATTCTTAAAAAAGGTTCTTTCTGAACATAATTAATAATTCATAGAATCTTGTAAAGGCCATACACCTTGATATTTTGGCTCACAAAATCCACTAACAGACCTAATTTGTTTCCAAATACAAAAAAAACATTTCCTAGCTTCTTGAGAAGAACTACCCAGGAATCTTACAGAGATTCCATTTTCAAGGATTCCAATGGATAAATTATTATCAGTTTCTTTAAAAATTTTTTTTATATTTACCACAAGATTATTTATTTTTGACTTAGAAAAATCTTTTTTGCAAATCCAAATTAAGGATCCAAAAACAGGCATGTAATCCATACCTGACTTGGCCGAATAACTTCCCTTAGATAATTCAATTTGATCAACATATTCCCAATCATCATATAAATCATTATTTCTCATAATTTCTAATTTAGACTTAAAAACTCCACGCTCAATAGATTCTCCGGAAGAAGATCTTCCAAGTCTTATTAAATCAGTAAATAAAAAACTTGAAGTTTCTGAAATAGATACTTTAAACTTTTGCTCATATAAACCATTTGCAAAGATAATTGTTTCTTGAGGGAGATATTCCAAATGAGAATTATCAAGAATGTTTATGAGATTTTTTTGCTTTGAAAAAGTTCCTTTTGGATTGATTTTAGATATCCCAACTGATCCATATACTTTCTGAGCTGAAGAAGTAGTCAACAATACCTTAGAGTTTTCTTCAAGATTTACCTCAAACTCAAGTAAATCGCCGCCAACCAATCCCCCTGCAGTATGAAGAATAGGTAAAATACATCGGCCCTCCTGATCATGAGTAGACTTTAATAACTTGTAAGGAGAAGTTGATTTAGATTTAAAGATTGTTTTATCAACATTTCCTAAACTTGCTTTATTATTGAAAAAATTTAAGAAACAATTACCTTCCCAAGAAGTTTTAATCATAAATTGTTTTCTTTAATTACTAGATTAAAGTAACCAAAAATTTTGATTATGAGAATGAATAAACAAATAGTTGTAACTGATTGGATTAAGGAAAAACCGAAATTAGGTTTATTTTTAAAACTTACCCTAAGTTCAGATGAAAGAAGAATCTTACGAGGTAAAAGATTAACTGATTGTGATCAAGAAATAATTTTACAATTACCTAGAGAGGGCAAATTAAATGATGGAGATATTCTTTTAACTAATGTGTCCAATTTTTATGTAGAGATAATTGCCAAAAAAGAAAATTTAATTGAAATAAGTTCCAATTCTAAAATTGAACTTATTAAAACTGCTTATCATCTAGGAAATAGGCATGTAGAAGTAGAAATTGAAGAAGATATTCTTCTAACAAAAGGTGATTATGTAATTGAAAATATGCTTAAAAATTTTAGCGTTGAGATCGTAAATACCCAGAAAAAATTTTTTCCGGAAAGAGGTGCCCACAGCCATGAGTAAAAGTCATTTATTTAAATATTTATTAATAAGCCCTAACTTACCAGTTGGAGGATTTTGTTATTCCGAGGGATTGGAGAGTTTCCTTAATAGTAAAGATTTGAAAGACGCAAATTCGGTAAAAGAATTAATCATAAGTGAATTAAAAATTGGTCAAATTAGACTAGATGCAAAACTATTATTAGATTTTTTTGATATTTTCAACGAGTTAAACCAAGGCAAAAATTTAAAAAGTAATTTTCATAAGCTATTGAGTTTGGATAAATGGATCCTCTCATCAAAAGACTCGGTCGAAATGAGAGAACAACAAAATCAAATGGCAAAATCTCTCTTTGATTTAAACAAGGAATTTGGTTTTGAATATCTTTATAAAAAAAATAAAAAAAACTCCTGGCCTTTAGCGTGGAGTTGGTCTTGTTTTTGTTTTGAAATTACAAAGTTAGAAATGGTTGAGAATTTTCTCTATGCGTGGACTGCAAACCAACTTAGTGCTGCATTAAGGATTATTCCTATTGGTTCAACAAAAGCACAATTAATTCAGAGAGATTTATTAGCAATAATTTCAAAAGTTTCTAAAGAAATTATGGACAAAGAAATTGATGACATCTATTTTGGCAATGTAGGTTTAGCTATGGCACAACAAAATCATAATGACCTTTATACAAAACTTTTTAGAAATTAATTTATGAGCAGCAAATTGAGAGTAGGAGTTGCTGGCCCTGTAGGTTCAGGAAAAACTGCATTAGTAGAGACTCTATGCTTAAGCCTGAAAAATAATTATGAGATAGCAGTTGTCACCAACGATATCTACACCAAAGAAGATGCTAATTTTCTAATAAATAAAAAAGTTTTAGAGGAAGGAAGGATTATTGGCGTGGAAACAGGAGGTTGTCCTCATACAGCGATAAGAGAGGATTGTTCTCTAAATAAAAATGCAGTTTTAGATTTAGAAAATAAATATAATCCTTTAGATTTTGTTTTTGTTGAAAGTGGAGGTGACAATTTAGCATCCAGTTTTAGTCCAGAACTCGTAGATTTATCAATATATGTAATTGATGTATCTGCTGGAGACAAAATCCCAAGGAAAGGGGGACCAGGGATAACAAGGTCAGATTTATTACTAATAAACAAAATTGACTTAGCAGATATGGTTGGCGCAGATTTAAATATTATGAAAAGTGATACGGAATTTATGAGAAAAGGGAAACCTTGGTTTTTTACCAACCTTAGTAGCGGCAAAGGCGTTGAAGAAATAACTCAATTTTTAGAATCACAAATCCCAAACAATAGAAACCAGAAAGACGTTCATTTCTAATATATTGGATTCAACAAAAAGTTACGACTGATACAAAACGAATCCTCACTCGTTAATAACTTTTACTTTATCCCCCTAATGAGGGTCAATTACCTAATTTATCCTAATTCATGAGAATTTCAAGGCGTATTTTGGCAGGATTAGCTACTGCCTCACTTGCTGTTACAGCAACTTCATGCGGTGGAGGTGGAACCTCCGGAAGTTTCGACGACACAGTAACCGTTGGTATTTTACATTCGTTATCTGGAACAATGGCAATTTCTGAATCAACCCTTGTTGATACTGAAAAAATGGCTATTGAAGAGATTAATGCTGCTGGTGGTGTAAAAGTTGGCGGTAAAAGCTACAAAATAGAATACATAGTCGAAGATGGTGCATCTGACTGGCCTACTTTTGCTGAAAAATCTAAGAAACTTATAGATCAAGACGGTGTTCCTGTCGTATTTGGTGGTTGGACATCTGCTAGTAGAAAGGCAATGTTACCAGTCTACGAATCAAAGGATGCTTTCCTTTACTACCCAATTCAATATGAAGCACAAGAATGTTCTAATAACATTTTTTATACAGGAGCCACACCAAACCAACAGTCAGAACCTGCTACAGATTTCATGTATAAGCGTTCTCCCGCAGCTGGTGGAGATTTCTTCCTTGTAGGTTCTGACTATGTTTTCCCAAGAACTTCCAACACAATTACAAAAGCACAGGTAAAACAGTTAGGAGGTAAAGTTGTTGGCGAAGATTACCTTCCATTAGGAAATACTGAAGTTGCTCCAATTATCTCAAAAATCAAGAAGGCTCTTCCTGAAGGTGGAATCATCATTAATACGCTTAATGGTGACCAAAACGTTGCATTCTTCAAACAGATTCAAGACGCGGGAATCACACCTTCAAGTGGCTACTACGTAATGAACTATTCAATTGCTGAAGAAGAGATTAGTACAATTGGTCCCGAGTTCCTTGAGGGTCACTATGGTGCTTGGAACTACATGATGTCAATTGATACTCCTGCATCTAAGAAATTTGCTGCAAGTTTCAAGAAAAGATGGGGAGCTGATCGTGTTGTAGCTGATCCTCAAGAATCTGCCTATAACATGGTTTATTTATGGAAACAGGCAGTTGAAGATGCTGGCACATTCGACGACAATGCAGTAAGGGAAGCCCTTGTTGGACAAAAGTTTGATGCGCCACAAGGTCCTGTTGAAGTTATGCCTAATCACCACTTATCTCAAACAGTAAGAATTGGAGAGATTAATGCAGAGGGCGGATTTACAATTTTAGAAGAAACAGGAGTTGTTCTTCCTCAAGCATGGAACCAAAAGCATCCAAGTTCAAAAGGATTTGCATGCGATTGGACAGATCCTTCAAAAGGAGAAAAGTATAAGCTTTAATCTAATTAAAGCCTACACTTCAAAATAAAAGGAGGTTAACACCTCCTTTTATTTTATATAATCAAATATTTTCTTTTTCTAAATTGGAGTTACTTCTCGATAGTCTTTTTAATGGTGTTGCAATCGGATCTGTACTACTTGTTGCTGCATTAGGTCTAGCAATTGTTTTTGGTCTTATGGGTGTGATAAATCTTGCACATGGAGAACTTATGATGCTCGGTGCTTACACAACATACGTGACACAATTAATTTTCAAATTACCTATATTAAAACCTTTCTACAATTCTTACATAATAGTTTCTATTTTCCTTGCTTTTATTGTTAGTGGAGTAGTTGGCATTCTCCTAGAAAAAACTATAATAAGAAAGCTTTATGGAAGTCCACTAGAAACACTTCTCGCAACTTGGGGTGTAAGCTTAATTCTTCAACAATTTGTCAGAAGTGTTCCTTTAGCTTATGGAACCGGTCTGGTTATAAGTCTGTTAATTGGTTTATTCTTACCAACAATATTCCCTTCAAAAATAAAAGAATCAATAAATTTCAAATATTTTAAATTTAGTTCTTGGATATTTGCTGCTTTAACCGGGGTCCTTACAGGAAGTGTAATCTCTTCCTCTGTCAGCAAACTTAGTAGAGCAAGCGCTCGAAATGTTGACGTAACTGCACCTTCATGGATGAGAGGTCAAGTAGAAATTATTGGTACTGCATTTCCTAAAACAAGACTAATGATAATTGTCATAACCATAATCTCTGTAATAGCAATAACACTATTCCTTAATCAAAGTGCTTGGGGGATGCGTATAAGAGCAGTTACTCAGAACCGTCAAATGAGTGATTGCCTTGGTATATCTACTGAAAAAGTTGATATAATTACTTTTGGAATTGGATCTGGGTTAGCAGGAGTTGCAGGGGTAGCAGTATCTCTTTTAGGTTCTGTAGGACCAAATGTTGGCGGAAACTATATAGTTGGTTGTTTTATGGTTGTAGTGCTGGGAGGAGTAGGAAATTTATTAGGAACAGTATTAGCTTCATTTGGAATAGGAATAATGACTGATTTAATTGGAGCTGGAAGACTCTTATCAATATGGCCAGATATGCCTTTACCTTTATCAAACACAATTAACTTTTTTGCGACCACAAGTATGGCCAGAGTAATGATATTTGCATTAATTGTTATATTCCTACAATTTAAACCTACAGGTTTATTTCCTCAAAAAGGAAGGATGGTTGAAAACTAATGTCCTTAAGTAAAATTAAATTTGATAAAAAAATAGTATTATCATTTTGGATAATATTAATAGCCTTAATTATTGCAGCACCAACTCTACTCCCTGTATTTAGACTTAACCTCTTAGGTAGATACTTATCCTTATCTATAGTTGCACTTGGTGTTGACCTTATCTGGGGATATACAGGTTTACTAAGTCTTGGACAAGGTATATTTTTTGCACTAGGAGGGTATTGTGCAGCAATGTATTTGCAAATAACCAGCTCCTCTGAATTTCCAAATAATATTCCTGAATTTTTTGCTTTATATGGTGTTGAAAAATTACCTTTTTTCTGGGAACCTTTTAGATCGCCTATTTTTACCTTCTTCGCTATCTGGATAATTCCAGCTTTGGTTGCTGGTATAATTGGATTTCTTGTTTTCAGGAATAGAATCAAAGGGGTTTATTTTTCTATACTTACTCAAGCTTCTCTTCTTGTATTTTTTAACTTCTTTAATGGACAACAAAAACTTATAAATGGAACAAATGGATTAAAAACAGATGTAACGCAATTATTTGGTCAGATGGTAGGTTCTGAGTCCATGCAAAGATTATTCTTTTGGATAACCGCCATACTAGTAATAACTGCATGGTTTTTTGCAAAGTGGGTAGTTAAAGGAAGATTTGGAAATATCCTTATAGGAATACGAGATGATGAACCAAGAGTTAGGTTTACAGGATACAACCCAGTTATATTCAAAACGATAATATTTTCTATTGCTGGAGGTCTCGCAGGAATTTCGGGAGCTTTATATACGGTTCAGTCAGGAATAGTATCACCTCAATTTATGACGGTTCCCTTTTCTATAGAAATGGTTATATGGGTTGCTGTTGGAGGAAGAGGAACTTTATTGGGAGCGATACTAGGAGCAGTTTTCATCAACTATGCAAAAAGTTTAGTAAGTGAAGCTTTACCTGCTAGCTGGATGTTTATTCAAGGAGGATTATTTATCTTAGTTGTAACAGCACTGCCAGAAGGGGTTTTAGGATGGATTCAAGGTGATGGGCCTAGGAATCTTCTTCAAAGATTTGGTTTAAAAAGGAAGATTGAGACCTATCCAAGCTTAGAAGTTAACAATAAGGAGGGACATAATGAATAATAAAGATCTTCTAAATTTAATTGATATTACTGTTAGTTTCGAGGGTTTTTTAGCTCTCAACAAACTTAATTTAAATTTAAAGAAAGGAGAATTAAGAGCAGTAATAGGACCCAACGGCGCAGGTAAAACAACATTTCTTGATGTAATAACTGGGAAGGTTAAGCCAACAAAAGGTGAAGTAATTTTTAAAGGGAAATCTTTAGTAGGTAAAAAGGAGCATAAAATAGCAAGACTTGGTGTTGGTAGAAAGTTCCAAAGTCCAAGAATCTTTGAAAATCTAACAGTTAAAGAAAATCTTGAAATATCGGTGACAACTCCTAAAAGTCCCTTAAACCTTATAAATAAAAGAATTAAGGATGAGCAGCATAATGAGATTGATCGTCTTATGAAGATTGTTAATTTAGCTCAAAAAGTTGATTCTAAAGCTGGATCTTTATCACATGGCCAAAAACAATGGCTCGAGATAGCCATGTTAGTAGGTCAGAAGCCAGATCTAATGTTAGTAGATGAACCTGTTGCCGGCTTGACTGATGAAGAAACAGATCTTACAGCTGATTTATTAAAATCTTTATCAGGAGAAAATACAGTAGTTGTAATTGATCACGATATGGAATTTATAAGAAGACTTGATAGCAATGTTTCAGTATTAAATCAGGGCACAGTATTATGTGAGGGAACGATGGAAACCATACAAAAAGACAAAAAAGTTATTGATGTTTATTTAGGAAGACCAGAAGACTAGTTATGGAACATTTACTCGAAATAAAATCCTTAAATACTTATTATGGCGAGAGCCATATTCTTAGAGATGTAGATTTAAATGTTAAATCAGGAGAAATGGTTTGTTTGATTGGAAGAAATGGAGTTGGCAAAACAACTTTATTGAAATCACTGATTGGTTTGTTAAAACAAAAAAAAGGAGATATCTATTTGATTGGTGAAAATATCAACAGAAAAGCCCCTCATCAGAGGGCTAGAAAAGGAATGGCTTACGTTCCTCAAGGGAGAGAAATTATTCCATACCTATCAGTTGAAGAGAATCTTATGTTAGGAATGGAGTCTCTACCAGGTGGATTATCTAAGAACAAGAAAATAGATCCATTTATCTATGATCTCTTCCCAATCCTAAAAGATTTCCTTCAAAGGAAAGGAGGAGATCTAAGTGGAGGACAACAACAGCAATTAGCCATTGCAAGAGCATTGCTAGGCAAACCTCAACTTCTATTACTTGACGAACCAACGGAAGGCATTCAGCCGAATATAGTTTTAGACATTGAAAATGCAATTAACCAGATTATTAGAGATACAGGAATTGGTGTTTTATTAGTTGAACAACATTTGCATTTTGTAAGACAAGCCAATAGATATTATGCGATGCAACGCGGAGGTATTGTTGCAAGTGGAAATACTAGTGAGTTAAGTCAAGCGGTTATTGATAAATTCTTGAGTGTTTAATATATTATTATTTTAATTAATAAAAATCTTTAATCATTTTTCGCATCTTATAAGGTCTATACTGTTTGGATGCTCATTAATATACTTATTAAATTCCATTGCTAGTGTTCTAGCCTCGTAAGCGTCAAAAGCATAAAAACAATTTTCTAATCTTATATTTTGAAAATCACGGTAATGCACTGTATATGGCTTCAACATATTATTTTTGTTCATTTTAATTTGCTAAAAAGCAATTATGTATATCTCAACTATGCATTTATTCGTAAATTTAAAGCACAACTTTTGTTGTTATCAAAATATATTGACTTAAATTTTGTAATTAAAAATACCTTATAAAGATAAAAAGTAATTAATCTATTTTTTTTTTATTTTTAGAATCTTGCTTTTTACCTTCTATTAAAAAAACAAATTTTGATAAAATATAACCAAAAACTGGTACCCAAAACTTTTCATAAAAAAATTTCATAAAAAATTAAGCAGCTAATGATTCGTTATCTTTAATTTCAGTTTTGTTTATACGCTTCAAATCTATAGAATTAAATAAATGTTGCATAACCAGAAAATCAAGTTCCCCTTTCAACAAATTAACATCTGATGAGAGTAGATCATCAACAAAATCATCAAAAGTATCTGAAAGAGGATTCACAACTAAAAATTATTTTTGCCATTATCATCGCATTAACAATAAAAGTCAACCAAATTTGAATATTAATTTTTGAATTTTTTAAAAATTAATTAATAAACACTAAAAAATTAAATAATAAAAATAAACAAGCAAAATAGCAGATTTAATATCAAGCTTAGGGTTTTTGAATTAAATTTCATTTATCTTGCTTTACTTAATTTTATATCTCTCCTGATTAGTAATATCAAAACGACAATGCACGTATTTGCTAGAAAGAAATTTAAAGAATTCATCATCAAACTATTTTATATATTTATAGCAAGACTATTGATGTGCCAATTCGTAAAGAATCACTCAAAAATGTTTAAACGCAATAAATTTTTATAGCCTTCAAAGTTGATATTATAAATCGGGAATAAAATTATTTTTTAATTAGCTCAAAGTAACCATTTTTATTTAATAAGTACTTATCAAACCAAAGGCTTAAAAGATTGTCTAATCCTATTCCATTCATTTTATTTATTTGCGAAGTCTTATAGTCTGAGAGTGCAAGCAATAAATACGGAAAAATCATATCAGAAACCCCTTTTGGTAGTTCTTCTAAAGGTACTCCATGCGCTCTATCCCATAAAATTTGCATATCCTGAGAGAACAAAGAACTCCAATAACTAAAATTACAATATAACTTGTCTGGAGGTAGTAGATTTACAGATAAAATTGGGAGAGATGAATTCATAGGAATAAATATTTTATAGATAAATTTAATTTAGGTTTTTGAAATAGTAATAAATAATTTCTAATACGAAAATCCCATATAATTATAAATTAAATTTAGCGCACAGTACAGCACTTAGCAACACTTCTTATGTATCATATTTTTCTGTCATTTCCTGAAATTTAAGGAATGATAAAAACTTTTTATAAGTTTTCAAGTCAAAAGCCTCGTTATTAACTTCATTTAAATGTGTAGAATTATTTGGATTAAGGTGATTTACTAATTTAGTATCGATTGAGAGTTCTGATTTATCTATAAAGTCAGCAGAATTATCAGATAAGTTTTGTGAAAGAAGATCAGGCAGTTGAAATGATGGGGTTGCTTTTCCACTATTTTTATTAAATATGCCCCTTATAGAAAGTGCTTCCTCAACCAAAATACTTATTATTTTTGAGTTACTTAAATTATTCTCGATGCTCAACTTATCAATTATTCTCATAACATCTTCTCTAGGGATAAAACCAACTCTTTTTTTCTTGGTAGGCATTTATAAATTAATTAAAGTTCAGCACTTGACTGTAATAAGTGTTGCACTATATTCATTATAAGTCAATTAAATGCTAATGATTTTACCAACAACTTTACTTTTAGGAGCCCTTGGATATCTTTTCTACACCTCAAAAAAAGAACTTTCAATAGATCACCTTGACCCTAAAGAAAAAGAAAATGATGATTTGTATAAAGATTTAGAAGATCTATTTATTTAAAATTATTCACTTCATAATAAAAAACTTTGTTTCTTGACTAAATATATACAAAACCTTAAACATAATTAGAATAAAAATTAAAATATAAAATAAATGACTGTTCATCAAGATTACGAAATAAAAATCAATTTAAATGAATTGATTGAGAAGAGAATTCCATGTTGTGATTTACTTCATCCAGATCATTGTCTAACTGAAAAACAAGTCTCTGAAATTGCTCATGATATTCGTATGGATTTAAATTTGCATGACCTTTACAAGCAGGTTGATCAACACATTATGAATTATGTAAATGCAGCTGGTATTGATAACAAAGACCATTGGGTTGAACCACATCTTCCAGATTTAGAGAGAGATTTAAAAGAAGAAGTTGGTATAGAATTTGATTAATTTTTTCCTACAATAGAGATTAATAAATGTATTTTTTTTCTAAATCATCTATTAATTTATAAATACTTTTAGCTGATCTCTTTCTTTTTTTTAAAATTTTAAAAACTATAAATCCAATCAATACTGAAAAAATAGGTGTGAAAATAATAATTTCATGATTCATGACCATCATTCAGAAGCATATTATTAAAATTATTAAAAAGTCTGCACCAATAAAATAGGTACTTTATACAAATATCTTTCACTATAAAAAATTAAGATTTCTCATAGAAAAGTGAAAGAATTAAAATTTTTTGTAAGTTATATAGATATAAATTTTAATTCAATAAAGATAATGATTAATTATTTTGCTTTAACAGTAACTGAGATGGGGATCGGCAAGATAGAGTTAGCAGTTATTGGCGCGGTAATTTTAATATTTCCAGTTTTATTTGTTTATGCATCTAAAAACCTTGATGCTAAAGGGGTTTTCGAATGGATGATGGAGAAACCCAATGATTGGATAGGTAAAAAATAAGACTTTAATAATTTACATTATTCTAATTGAATTTTAAATTATCTAATTTACTAATAGCAAAATCATAAACTTGGCAATTATTTTCTAAATCATTAACTATTGAATTTTTTAATAGAGAATAATCTATAAGCTTATTGAGTTTATTATTTTTAAATTCCTTATTAGTCTCTCCAATAGCAAATGCCAAAGCTCCATCATAAGAAATCCCAAATTTGGTAGTGTTGCAATAAGTTCTAGTGAACTTATTAGAAATCTTTTTAGTATACTTTTCAAGAGTTTTAGAGGAAGTATCTAATGAGTAAACTGGACTATTAAATAGAAGAAGCAAAGTTAAAATGAATATCGTAAAAACTCTTTTGATCATAAAATTTCATAAATTGCAGGATTAATATAGTTTAGAATTTAACTCTGCGGACTAAGTTTTATTAAAAATATAAAAATTAAAATGGTTAAATATAGCAGCTATTTCATATTTTTGAAGATAAAAATTCTCTAAAAGAGTACTTTAAAGTTTGAATTTTTTTTGGTAGTTTTTTTAAAAAACGCCTAAATGCTTTTGGCATAGTAAAATCCCTATCAATAACTAATAGATAACAAATAATACTTGGGTATTCAATAAATAATTATCCAAAAATAAGTAAATTAATTATTAAATATATGAATTGAGCTATGGAAATGTATTTGAACATGAATTATTGTTTAATTGTGTATTAAATACAAATTAAATATGGCACTACCAGAACTTATATACGCTCCTATAGATGGGGGAACTATACATAGATATGAGATTAGTGGTGGCAAAAGAAAATTCTTAAGATTTATAGGTTGTTATTTAGGCCAGTGTAATTTCCACAAAAATATTGATGATGCTATTGATTACATAAAAAATTTGAAAGAATCACAAAAGATACAAAAAACATGAAATTAAGATACATAAATATGAAAGGGAATCAATATTTTTCATTAACCACATAATTATTGCTACAAATAATAGAGAATTTTCTTTTTATAAGAAATTGATTATTTACTTGGGTTATAGTTCCGAAAGATAAACAGTCAATTAAAAAAGAAATTAATTTATGGAAAACAGACAAATTAATTTTTTTAAATCAAAAGACTTTAATACCGCTCTAAAGCCATTTAAAAAAGGAACGGTAGTAAAAATTGACTCGTTAGATATTAGAGAAAATCAAAATGAATTAAAAATAGGTTTATTTGGTTGGTATGCAATTTGTCCTTCAAAAGAACTAAAAAAAAATAAGCTTAATTATTTTTCACTTTATGATGAGCCTCTTATTATTTATAGAGATGAGAATGAAAATGTTAGGTGCATTAAAAATATTTGTCCACATAGGGGGGCCTCTTTTTTTGGAGGAACACTATTAGATGGAGTTATAACCTGTCCATATCATGGAGCTAAATTCTCATCTGGTGGAAGTTGCCAAAATCTAGATAGAATAACATGTAGTCACATAGTTGATAATAACTACGATAACTACGCTAAAAGAATTCACTTATCTCAATACAAAGCTCTAGAAAAGAATGGATATATTTTTGTACATTACTCTAAAAAATCCGACACCGATTTAAACAATATTAGTGAAGATTCACCAATAAGTAACTACGATTTAACTGATAATGGTTTTTCAGCAAAAGATTATGTATTTGAAGAAGCGTTAGTCGACTTTAAATGTGATTGGTCAAGGATAATTGAAAATCACTTAGATATCCTTCATCTATTTTGGGTTCACGGCGATACAATCCCTGATAAAGATGTTAATAAAAATGTACTAGTTAGTTTCAACCAGAAAATTAATGTTACACCTAAATATATTGAAAGTATTTATTACTACAAGAACAACCCTAAAAATGAATTTATCCGGATAAAATATATCCCACCTGGACGGATATTAATTTATAAAGGCGATCCTTCTGCAGCTAGATATTTACAAGTTTTAGATCATATTCCACTAGGAGATAACAAAGCAAGAGTAATAGTTAGGCACTATAGGAAATTCCTACAAAATAAACTACTTAACAACCTCTTATTATTTAAAGAGAATCAAAGAAAGATTTTTTATAAGATATTTGATGAGGATTATATGATTTTAAAAACGCAAACATATAATCACAATATGGGATATGTAAGTAAAGATGAAATAAAATTATTGGGAGAAGATAGAATAATAAATTACTTTTGGAAATGGTATAAGAAGTCTGAAGATAAAGATGAGCCTTGGAGAAATATTAATAAAACTCAAAATCTCAATGTATACGACAAAGTTATAATGAAATATCCACCTGAGGTAAAGAAATTAGAAATCATAAATAATATAGACATTATAAGAAAAACATTTATACGATTTGCTGCTCCGCTTATATTTTTTATGTTAATAATATAATTTATGAAGAGAGTAAATAGACCTTCATGGTTGAATTGGCTTTATCTTTTGATATTTATTTTAAGCTCAATTCAATTAATTATATTTTGGAGCAATAAGTTCTAGTGGTTAATAACTTTTGGTTTGAGGCGAAAAATATAAATTGTTTTAAAAATGGCTTTAGAGTAATTAAAGATTTAAATTTAAAGATAGCGTATTCAGAGAATGTAATATTAATTGGACCAAATGGCTCAGGTAAATCATCTTTGATAGAAGTAATAAATAGAAACATATATCCTGTAATAGCTAATGAATCGAAATTAAAAATATTTGGCAAAGAACTTATAAATTTATGGGAACTAAGAAAAAGAATAAGTACCGTAAATAATGATATAAAAAATAGAATAAATCCAAATCTACAAGTTTTTGACTTAATTTTAAGTGGACTATATGGAAGGTATTGTTACGTACAAAATAAGTCTGAGAGCGACTTTTATAAGGTTGAAAAAATAATGAAGAAAATGAATATCTCTTATTTATCTAAAAAATATTTCTCCTATTTATCCGATGGAGAAAAAAAAATTTCACTCATTGCTAGGGCCTTAATAAAAAAACCAGATATCTTGATCCTAGATGAACCAATTGCAAATTTAGATTATAAATCAAAGTTTTTTGTAGTTGATAAGATTAATGAATTATCAAAATTAAATACCAGAATTTTTTGCGTTACTCATGATATCTCTATGATTACAAGAATATATGATCGCGTCCTAATGCTAAAAGATGGCAAAATAATCGCTGATGGTCATCAAAATAAGATTATAAATAGTGAGAATCTTAAAAAGTTATACGACATTGATGTAGAGGTAGCTAAAAATAATGGACTTTGGAAAATAAATAGATTGTCTAAATAACAATTATAAAAATAACTATGGCAATAGCAAGAAATACAAACTTATTGCTTTTTAAAAATGAAGAGGATTTATTTTTAAATGAGGAAGATCCACATTTAGAGCAGACAATCTTACCTCCTAAAGAACGGTCTGAGACAAACGAAGAACTTCCACAATTAAAACAAACTCTATTTACGCTCATCTAAAATAAAATTTTAAACAATTCTATCTAAATTATATTGCTAAATACTATGTAAAGAAAAACTTCAGAATCATCATGATAATGAGAATCTATTGCAATAAGTAAATTTATGGTGCATAATTGATAATAATTCTCATTATCATATTTAAATTAATGAATTTCCATTGTTATGGAGAATCTCCGTCAAAATTAGTAAGGATAATAACTGGACAATCCGTATTAATAGATCCTTCATCAAGACCAAAAGGGACTTGCCTAGAAGTCGAGAGTGGAATTGCAAGAGTTTATTGTCCTTGTGAAGAAACTGAAGGAATGACACTTGCATTTTTACAATCAGGAGATCAATTAAGGACAGACCTTTTGTGTAGCGAAGGTGTCTGCGTTGAGGCATTAACAGATTTGTCTTTTCACAGCAATGTAAATATTGATAAGAATATGGGATTCGATGCAGTAAATGAATGGACTTTGCAACTCCTTAGGATTAGACACTTAGGAAATGCAGAACAGCGATTACAAGCCTTGTTTTCAATACTAGTAAATCGTCTAGGTAGAAGATGTGGTCAATGGTGTGAGTTACCTTTTAGGCTAACTCACGAAAGGATTGGCGAATTAATCGGTTCTACACGAGTAACATCAACAAGATTAATTTCTAAATTAAGATCATCTGAGTTATTAATAGCTCCTATTGGGACCCAAACGGTCAGTGTTGCCCCTTCTTTTATTGAAACATCGCCGCTATAAAAACATGAAGGAATCACAATCACTTACAAGCAACTTGTTAATAGAAGTTGATGTTTTATCGAATAGACTCAAAAATATCAAGCAATCCTATAAAACAACAGAAAATAAAGCATTGAAAGAAAGATTATTTGCTGAAAACAAAAATATTTTTAAAAGAGTTAATGAGATCCATAAAATAGCTGAACTATTAAATAAAAATAATGAGAAAATTAACTTTTCAAATTTACTTTTTGAAATAACCAAAAGGACATTGCATCAAAATAAATTTGAAAATAATTTATTTTTTCTTTAAATCACTATCTATTAGTAATATTGCAGAAGGTTGATTAGAAGCAAACTTTACCTTGCCCAGTATGTTCGCAAATTCATCTTCTGATTGTGTTTGAGCCTCTATAATAGGATCTAAAAATACGTTAGTTCTAGTATCCGAAATTCTTTCTGATATGGAATAAAGTTGTTGTAGTGATGAAGTTAAATCAGCCTCCATGTTAAAAGAATAAGAAATCAGCTCCTCTATAGAATCCCATGTTTGAACGGGTGCAGGAATTTCATCTAATTTTACGTTTTGTCCTCTTGCGATTAAGTAATCTGCAAATTTCTGAGCATGTTCCATTTCGCCTTGCGATTCACTTAGAAAATGAGAGGCAAATCCATTTAAATCACGTTCTTGAAACCACAGATACATAGAAAAATATTGAACATTTGCATATCTTTCCATTGTTAGATGTTCAAAAATGTTATCTAACAAACTTTTATCTATCGGTTGAGCAACAGCTCTTCCAGATGGACCAAAATTAACTAATTTTTTTGTTTTTAAGTTATTTTCATTCATTTTCAGATAAGTATCTAATAAAATAATACAACATTTTGTATAAATTAGTAATTAATAAATCCTTTAAATTAAATTAAATAATATGATAATGAAAATCACTCGCAATACTATAAATGAATTTAAAGTACAGTTTTACTGAACTGCTTTTAACTAACAAAATATATAAAAACAAAAAAAAGAAATGTAAAAAGAAAAAATGCTCTAATTGGAAGGGAGGGAAGTGTAATTGCCTATAAATAAATTCTATATATATACCTTATGTGCTCCAGGATATAGAAAATAATAACTATTTTTATTTATAGAAAGAGAACATTTATCACCATTATTTAGGAGATTATTAATATCAGTTCTAACCCGCAATATGTTTCCATTAATAGTTACTTTATATATAAGAAATTCTCCAAGAAATTCTTTAGATATTACATTCGCATTTCCAGATTCTGATCTTTTAATTGAAATAAATTTAGGCGAAATTGACATACTTTTAATATTTGCATTTTGTAAAACCCCTGAACTATTTATTTCACCTAAACAAGAAATATATGAATTACCATTTTTTTGAAGATTAATAATATTATTACCCAAAATAAAACTACTAACAAATAGGGTCTTGGGATTGTTTAGAAGGTTAATTGGTGTATCAATTTGATGTATTTTTCCTTCATTCATTACGGCAACCTTATCGCAAATTGACATTGCCTCTTCCGGATCATGAGTAACCATCAATCCACTTGCATTACAACCTTTTAGGATATTTGGGAGTTCACTTCTCAATTTTAGTTTGACATGCATATCAAGGCTACAAAATGGTTCATCTAATAAAATAAAATTAGTCCCAGGAGCAAGAGCTCTCGCAATTGCTAGTCTTTGTTTTTGGCCTCCAGATAATTCATGTGGGTATCTTCCAATAAAACTATCAAGACCTACAAAATTTAATAAATAATCAACTCTAGATCTATCTTTTTTGTTTTTTAAACCAAAAATTACATTTTCCAAAACAGTTAAGTGAGGGAAAAGTGCATAGTCTTGAAAAACCATACCAATATTTCTTTTCTCAGGACTAAGAATTTTTTTTTCACTTGAAATTTCCTTATCATTTAGAGAAATCCTCCCTTTAGAGGGATATTCGAACCCTGCGATTAATCTTAAAAGAGTAGTTTTTCCGCAACCAGAAGGACCAAGCAACCCTAACAATTCGCCATTTTCAATTTTCAGGTTAATTGCGTTTAATATCCAATTAGAACATTCTCGCTTATCATATTTATGATGCAAATCATCAATTATTAACGCATCATTTTTCACTAAGTTCTTCTTATTCAAATATATTAAGTTAGCAGAAAATATTCACCTAAAATATCCCTTGTATAATTTTATACACCGTTTAATTTTCAAATTTAATGAGAAAATCCGAAAGAGCAGAAATAATACGCAAGGAACTCAAAAAGCTTTATCCATCGCCTCCAATACCCCTTGATCATACAAATGCCTATACACTTCTAGTCGCCGTAGTTTTAAGTGCTCAATCAACAGACAAGAAGGTTAATGAATTAACAAAAAGCTTATTTAAGGTTGCAGATAATCCAGAAAAGATGATGCAGCTAGGTATTAATGGCATCTACAAATACATAAAGTTTTTAGGTTTATCTAATCAAAAATCAAAAAACATTTATAACTTATCTAAACTATTGATTGAGAAGCATAATGGTATGGTCCCAGATTCTTTTGAGAAGCTTGAATCTCTTCCAGGAGTAGGTCATAAAACAGCATCAGTTGTAATGTCTCAAGTGTTTGAAATACCCTCATTCCCAGTAGATACTCACATACACAGGTTGGCACAAAGATGGGGACTATCAAATGGGAATAGCGTGGTTCAAACAGAAAAAGATCTTAAAAAAATATTTCCTATTAATGATTGGAATACTTTACATTTGCAAATAATCTTTTATGGCAGAGAACACTGTACAGCAAGAGGCTGTGATGGAACAAAATGTTATTTATGTCGCACTCTTTATCCCAAAAGAAAAAAGAAATTTATATGTAAAAAGCCTTAAGAAATTTATATAATATTAAAATTAGTTTTTTAATCATGAAAATAGCAATTACTGGTGCATCGGGGAAAACAGGTTATAGAATTTCCGAAGAAGCAGTTAAGAAAGGATATAAAGTAAGGCAAATCATCAGAAAGAATTCAAAAGTCCCAGCAGGACTAGAGAGTTTAGAAACAATTAGGGTTTCTTTAGACAAAAAAGGGGAACTTGATGAAGCTTTAAAAGATATTGATGCTTTGATAATTGCGACTGGAGCGAGAGCATCATTAGATTTAACTGGTCCTGCAAAGGTTGATGCATTAGGTGTATACAGGCAATTAGATAGTTGCAAAAGAGTGGGTATTAAAAGAGTTATTTTAGTTAGTTCCCTTTGTACTGGTAAATTATTTCACCCATTAAACTTATTTGGTTTAATTCTTATTTGGAAGAAATTAGGTGAAAACTTTCTACGCAATTCAAATTTTGAATGGACTATTATTAGACCTGGAGGATTAAAGGAAAATGAAGATATTAAATCAGAAAATATAAATTATTCAAAAGAAGATACTCAAATTAATGGATCAATACCAAGAAGATTAGTTGCGCAATGTTGTATAGATTCTTTAAAAAACAAAGAATCCATAAATAAATTAATAGAAGTTACAAGTTCGAATGATAATAAAAAAATATCTTTTAAAAAAGCTATGCAAATGATTTAAAAGATGTAAATATATTAATTAAAACTATGAAAATAAATCCCAAAATTGACGCATTACAATTAATGCTTACTGATTTAAGAACTAGAAATGAGCCAATAAGACATAAAGCTGCATTTAAAGGTTGTCAACCAGAATTTCAAAGTCTTGTATCAAGATTAATAAAGCAGTTAGAGGACGAATTAGTTGCTGAAAAGCTTACTAATCGTAATAGTTAAAAAATTTAGATTACTTAAATGAAATTAAGTTATCCAATTTTGCTTGTTCTGAAAGTTCATCATATCCTCCAAAAAATTTATTATCCAAAAATATTTGAGGGAAAGTATTATGGCTACTTAGAGCCATAATTTTTTGAAAGCTCTCATCATTGTCTATTAGAGTAACTTCATGAGGGATAGATAAAGAATTAAGTAACCTGATTGCTCTTTTAGACCAAGGACAATCCTTTAAAATAAATGCTTTTACACGTGATTCATTAGTGATTAAATCATGATTTGAGATATTAATAATTTTCTGTTCAAAAGAAAGTAAAAATATATCAGTACCTTTTTTTACAATACATCCCTCCTCTAGATGCCCTCCAAACACATTACATCCCTCATCTGCAAAACTCAAATGTAAATGAACATCTCCTTTATTAAAATGTCCGTTTAAAGAAACTATTTCTAGATTCCCTTCAAATTTATTTATCTCTTGATTACCTGGGCATTGAATACAAACTGTTCTAAGATTACCAACCACTCCAGAAACATACCCGTATAAATTATTCGATAAAGAATATTCTTTAATTGAATTTATCAAATCAGATTCTGGAGATAGCTTTAGGCTATGAGGCTGCATTAGATATAAGGAATAATTTTGTAATATAAAACATCATCATTCATAAAGAGAAATTGAGTTTATAATCTTTAGGATTCAGATTTAAATTAAATTTTAGAATCTAGTATCAAAAACCATTTAAAATTTTTACTTAAAATTTAAGCTTGTTGAGAGTGTAATATATTTTTTATATACAAACACTAATTTGTTATTAAGAAAAAATCTTAAAAATTTGGCATTGAATATTCCCAATTTATTATCGATATCTCGCCTTTTCCTAGTATTTCCATTAATACTTTTTTTAGAAATTAACAGACCTTTTTATGTCTTTATATTGATTATTATTGGAGGTTTAACTGATTATTTTGACGGGTTAATTGCAAGGAAATTTAATCTTAAAACCAGATTAGGAGCTATCCTTGATCCCTTAAGCGATAAAGTATTCTATTTAATTCCTTTGACCTTCCTTTGTAAAAATAATTTTATACCCTTTTGGTCTTTGTCATTAATTTTATTTAGAGAATTAATTATCTCTAGCCTAAGGAACTCTACAAAAGACGGTTTACCAGCATCAATGTTAGGAAAATATAAAACATTTTTCTTTTTTATTTCAGTGATTACCTTCTTTACACCCTTAAAAATTACCTTATTGAATAATTTGGCTTTAATTTTTTATTGGTTAGGTTTCATCCTGACCTTAGTGACTTTATTAAGCTATTTAAGAATTAAAAAGAATATTATCTGAATTTTCATCAAACTCCTCACTCTTTTTATTATTAAAATCATTCACAAAACTATCCTTTAGACCATTAAGTAAATCAAAATTTGGCGCCCACTCTAAATCACGTTTAATCTTAGAGATATCAGTCTGATAATGATTTAATCTAATTGGAAATCCCTTTCGAGACTTAGGATCTAATTTTTGATAATCAAATGTTCTCAGAGAAATCTCATTTTGGTTTAATCCAAGAACTTTCGCACAGAAAAAGATTAAACCCTTGATTGTTACTCCTTTTTCACCTGAACAATTGTAAATATTATTTCTGGAATTTTCAAAATTTATGCACCTAATCATTACATCAGTTAGATCCGAAACATGGCCTAGCTGAGTAATTAAAGAACCGTCACCAGGGATTGGTATAGATTTTTTAGTAAATAACCTTTCAAAAAACCAATTTTCAATTTTATTATAATTTCCTGGTCCATAAATATAAGTAGGTCTAAAACTTGTAAAAGGAATTTTTTGTTTTTTTAACCAATTTTCCGTCTCAAACTTTCCTTTGTGCCTACTTTCTGGATCAATTGGATCAACTTCTGATAAGGGTAGTTCAGAATTATCTTTATAAACACCTGCAGAGCTTACATATATATATCTCTGGAAAGAGTTATCTAAATTTTCTATAAGAAGTTTGGTTTGTTCTAACTCTCGTCCAGAAATATCAAAAACAACATCATACTTTTCATTTCTTAGCTTGACGATATCTTCTGAATTATTTCTATCACCCTTAATTAAATTTGTTTTTTCAGGATTACTTTTATTACCTCTCGTGAAAATATCAATATCATAATTTTTACTTAATAACTTTCCAACCAAAGACTTGCCAACAAATCTAGTGCCACCCATTACAAGAATTTTCATATTCAAAAAATATTTAACTGAAGTAGTAATCTTAAATAGAATTACATATTGAATAGTACTACTAATAAGTAATTAATGAAAAGGATGATTCTATGGACCTAATACCAGCAATTGATTTGATGAATGGTAAGTGTGTAAGGCTTTTTAAAGGCGACTTTAATAAAAGAAAAGACTTCACAAAAGAGCCTCATGAGCAGGCTAAATTTTGGGAAAGCGAAGGAGCAAAATATATACACATAGTTGATTTGGATGCTGCAAAAACTGGATCCCCAACAAACGATAAATCAATAAAAAAGATTGCAAAAACAGTTAACATACCTATTCAAATAGGTGGGGGTATAAGGTCTCAAGAAAGGATAGAACAATTATTTTCTTATGGTATTGAGAAAGTTATCATGGGAACCTCTGCAATAGAAAATAAAGAACTAGTTAAAGACTTATCAAATAAATTTCCTGGAAGGATAATTATTGGGATAGATGCAAAAGATGGAAAAGTCAGTACAAGGGGGTGGCTTGAGCAATCTAATATTTTTGCCACAGATCTAGTAAAGGAGTTTTCTTCATTTAAAATTGCTAGTTTTATTGTTACCGATATAAATACTGATGGGACTTTAGAAGGGACAAATGAAGAATTCATAAAAAGCATACTTGAAATTACAGATATTCCAGTAATAGCCTCAGGAGGTGTTGGTTCAATTTCTGATTTATTATCCTTAGTAAAATTTGAAAACGCTGGACTATTTGGAGTAATAGTAGGTAAAGCTCTATATGAAAATAAATTCACGATAAACGAAGCGAATAATGTATTGTCAGCAGAGAGATTAAATGACATTGATTTAAACACAAATTACTACGCTTAAAAGAGTATAAAAATTGATTTAAGGCTGGTGTTTGCAGTAATTGTTAGTTAATTTTATATAAGAGATAAGAAATCTAGTCTTGGAATTAATTTCAAAAAAATCGATATTGATTATTGCTCCAAGCTTAATAGCTGAATCTTTATCGCTTAAGTTAACATCATTAGATCAAAATTTAGAAATTAATTTTAATAATGAAACAGTTGATAAAACTCCAGATTTAGTAATATGGAATGTTCTTAATTTCCAATCAGAAGATCTTATAAGGTTAGAATTATTAAAATTAAGAGAAAGATATGATGAGTCAAAGTTTCTTATAATTCTCTCTGGCGAACTTGTTTATGAAGCAAATATCCCTCCATCATTAAATGCTGAAGGTTTTCTTTTAAATCCCAGTGCAGAAAAAGTTCTTGAATCTATTGATACCATTTTAAATGGAGGAAGGGTATTTGATATTGAAAATAATTCCCTAGTTCAATTAGACAAAAACAAGCCTCTCTCCTTTAGTCAAAAAATTCTAACTTCAGGTCTTAAACAAATAGATTCTGAAATTAACTATATATTCAAATATGTCAACTCTGATTCAACACCAGAATTTTATAAATTCATTTTAAAAGGAAGATTAAGAGAACTTATTACTGCAAAATCTTTTCTAATTTTCTTATGGGGTAATTCACTAGAACTTTATACAGAGGCAGTTTACACTGAAAATAAAATTAATCTTGAAAATAAGAACACTGTTTTCATTAAAGATAAAAACACCGCAGAAATATGGAATTTGATCTTAGATAGACTAAAAGAAAGGTATAGCTCATCTAACTTACAGGTTGAATTTAATAATTCATCAATAATTCTCTCTGGAATAAAGAAAGAATTCATTTCGCGACTAATTTGCAAAATGTTAGATGAATTAGATAATTTAGTCAAAAATATTAAGGAAAACTATAAGGAGAAAGATTTTAAAGATGATTTAAATTCTCTTATAAAAGAACTTAAAGTTAATACAATTTCAAATATCACAGACAGTTATTTTCGATTAAAAAAAGGAGACGAATCTATTTCAATAAATGATTTTATTTATAGTGAGGTAAGTTGCGAAGAGATAGATAGAGAATCACATGAATCAATTATGTTTATTGAGCCAATTATTAAAAATGAAGCTCTTGACTATGATGGGAAATTACTCCCTCTATATGAAACAGAATCGTTTTTGATCCTTGAAAATATTATTTCAAACTGGACAATAAGGAACTGTAATTTGTTAGCTTCTGAAATCTTTAATATTTGTTCTTCTTGGCCTGAATTAAGAACTGTACTTATAAATCCCGAATTACAATCAACAAGAAATTTTGAAAGATTTAGAAATAATATTAATAACTACAATCGCTGGCACGACTATATTTATATGCCTATCTACTTGTATGAGAGTAAACGAGAATATATTGATATTATCGATAAAAAATTTACCCGTTACTTTAAAAATGAAAATAGGGAGAAAGAATTAGAGAATCTAGAATGGCTACAAAAACAAGTTACATTGTTAGTTGAGATAAGAGATGCCGTAGCACCGCAGTTAGAAGTTGCTGTAAAATATATCGGTAATCTTTTCGTAACTTTTCTTACAAAGGTCGTTGGCAAAGCTATCGGTTTAGTGGGGAAAGGAATCCTTCAAGGATTAGGAAGATCAAGTTCAAAGTAAGTTATTAAACTTAAATGAAAATAATTCAATGGATCCTGATAGCATTAATTTTCTTAAGCCCATTTAAAGCAAATGCCTCTAGAGATACTGATAGTTACGATGGCAACATTTTCCCAATATACGCAGGTAATGGGGCTATAGTTCCTCCTCAGACAACTCTTCAAGAATCATTAAAAAATAAAAGAGTTTCAGTTTTATTTTTTTATCTTGACGACAGCTCGGATAGTAAAGCTATGGCTCCGATAATATCCGGTTTAGATTTGATATGGAGAAATAATATAGATATCATTGCTCTAACTACTGATGAATTACAGGATAAAGAAAAGTCTGGTCTTAGAAATGATCCTAATTATTATTGGAACGGATTAATTCCACAAACCATTATTTTAAATAGTGATGGTGAAGTTAAATTTGATAAAAATGGAATGATTAATATCGATGAATTAAATAAAGTTATAGGAGAACTTAAGGGAATTGATATAGAAGAAACGACATTTTCTGTAGAAAGTTTTAATGAATACAACAGTATCATTTCTGAAAAAAAAATAAAAACAAAAATTAATTAAAAAAAAATGATATTAATAAATATCTTCTTAGTTAGTTTAATTTTTTTAATTATTTCAGATTTATATATTAAAAAATCACCCAAATCAAAGTTAAATCTGGTACCTATAAATTACAAAGTCAAAAAAAAGGATGGTTTAAACGAATTAATTATTGATTTAAAAATAACTAATAAAAGTAAAACCAAAGAGACTATGGTTTCTAATATAAATTTTGAATTAGATTTTTTTAAAAGTAAAGGTAACCAATATTTCCAAAATTTTAATTATAAAGAAGATATTTACATATATGAAAATAATAAAATTAAGAATTTAAATAATTACTGGCCAACAACAATTATCAAGTCAAATTCAGAATTATTTGTAAGAATTATATATAAATTTAGCAATGATAATTTTAGAAAAAAAGTAAAATATCTATGGTTAAAAATATATTGGGAGAACTATGGACATTTTGGCATTTCAAATAATAAGGATTGTTTCTTAATTAATTTAGATGGTCAAAAACAAAGGCCGAAAGAAGTTTTTGAAATTCCCATAAATAATAAATATAAAGCTTTTGCTATTAAAACTGATTTACTTGGTTGCTTTGATAACCCAGTAAATACTGTGATTGAATACTGCAAAGGAATTGTAGAAAAAAATGATATTTTAACCATCGGTGAGAGTCCGCTAGCGATTATGCAAAATAGATATATTTCCCCTCAAAATTTAGAATATAGTTTATTTTCGAAAGCTTTATGTTATTTTTTTCACCCTACAAGCAGTCTCGCAACAGCTTGCGGCATGCAATTATTAATAAATAGAATCGGAGTAACAAGAATAACCTTTGCACTATTTGTTGGATATCTCTTCAAATTAGTTGGGATTAAAGGTATGTTTTATAGGTTAACTGGTTCAGAATCATCCCTCATTGATGATATAAGCGGCACAGTTACGCCTTACGACAAGAGTATAGTTATGGGTCCTCTCAATGCGGATTTATTTTGTAAGGAGGTCTCGAACTATCTAAATATAGATGTTGCAGTTGTGGATGTTAATGATCTTGGAGGTGTGAAAGTCTTAGCAAGTTCAAATAAAAAAGTAAATAGAATACTTAATAAAAACTTATTATCTAATCCAGCTGGCAATGGAGATGAAAAAACCCCTATAGTATTAATAAGAGAAAAAAAGTAAATGAAAAAAGATACCTCTTATTCTTTTCAATCTAAAAAAGGAATGGAAGTAACTTTTGAAGAACTCCATATACGGCACATTAATCTTTTAATAGATATTAAAAATAAGGAATTGAATAATTGGTTTTTAAAGATGGCAATTATCAATACCTTTGATGACTTAAAAATCTTCTTGAATAATCTTAAGAAAAATAAAAATAAATGCATAATTGCTATATATGGAAACGAAATTATTGGTTATTTGAATATTTTTCCTTTAAACAAAAAAGAGACTTGCTTAAAAATATCTAAGCCCATGTTGATTAATAGCAAGTGTTCTTTAACCGATAAACAATTAACTTTAGGATTGATAAAAAAATCCATCTCAATAAAAGAAATCAAAACTTCAAGTTGGATAATTAATTCAGATATAAATAATGTTGACCTCATATCAAACTCAAGAGAATTAGGATTTCAACCTTTAGGAGAGATAATCCTTTGGGATGGCTCTGATCTAAATAAACCTAAAAATCAAAATACCAATGCCTATACATTAATTAATGAATTCCAAAACATTAATAAAGAAAATATATTAAAAATACTTAATTTCATAAGATCAAATCAATCTCCCTTAATAAGAAATCTTTTAGATTTTGATCAAGACGACATTCTTAAAAGAAATAACTCTAAGAGTGGTGCCTTAATATATGAAAATTCAGTTTTATGTACAATTTTAAAAGATATTAATTATCAAAATGAGGAAATTTATACTTTAACTATAAGTAGATATTGGGATAAGAGATTCAATTCTATTTTAAAAGAATTTATAAAAAGATTTTTTGAAAAATCACCTGTTTCATATTTAAAAACCTATAAAGAAAATTCTCAACTAAATGTTTTTCTCGAAGAGTGTAATATCAAAGAAAAAAATCAAGAAATAATTCTTATTAGGAACACAATAATTAAGAATGAAGCCAAACAAGTAAATATAATAAATCAATCTTTGGAATCAATTTTTGAAAAATTAAATCCACAAGGTAATCCATATCCATCTCCTTTTCCATTAAAAACAAAGTGAAATTTTGCAAACCCAAACCTAAGTCAATTTTGAGCTTGGATATAGGTACCAAAAGAATAGGATTAGCTTATTGTGATCCCCTCTGCATAACATCTAATATACTTCCAGCAGTAAAACGATTTGAAAATAATAAAGAGATTAAAATCATTAGAAATTATATAAATGAATTAAATTTGACTGGTTTTATTGTGGGTATTCCGCTAGATGAGGAAGGTCAAATGACCACTCAAGCTATTGACTGTAAAAATTACGGTCAATTACTTTCAAATGAATTAAAGCTTCCATTTTCTTATGTCAACGAACATAGTTCAACTTGGGAATCTTCCGAAAGATTTGGAATAAAAAAAGATAAATCCGGATTGATTGATAGTTTTTCAGCAAAAATAATACTTGAACAATGGATCGAAGAAGGTCCTGAATTAGAAGAAATAGCTGGTAAACGTCAGATAAAATATTAATATTAAAAAGGATAGATAATTTTTAAATGAAAGAAGCCAATTCAAATGATAATTATGATGCACAGACTCTTTTATTAAATGACTCAAATGGAAACGAGCTATTTTGTTATCTTGAACAATTAGTAAGTGTTGAAGGCCAAGAATATGCTTTATTAACGCCAGTTGATACACCAGTAAGTCTTTTTAAGATAAATGAAAAAGATGAACCTGAACTAATTGAGAAAATAGATAAAAATGAACAAATACTAAAAAATGCTGAAGCAGTCCTTCAAGAACATGATTTAAGACTTATCAGATCAGCAGTTACATTAACAGTATCAGGAGAACTTGAAGAACCAATTTACGATGAATTAGAAGAAGATTACGTCGATGATGATAGTGAGAGTTATGAATTGCTCGTTAACTTTAATCTTTTTGACCAAGAATATGGCTTATATATACCACTAGATCCTTTTTTTATTGTTGGTAAATTAAAAGACAAAGGTGCCTTATTAGTTGAAGATGATGAGTTCGATAAAATTCAACCTTTGATTGAAACTGAGCTAGAAAAAAGTAGTTCTTAAAACAAATGAGATCTATCCTAAATGTCAATTGGGATTCAAACTTACCAATATATAATATTTCTCAATCTGAGTTGCAAAAAAAAGGAATTAATTCTTTATTGCTAGACGTGGATGGGACTCTAGTTAATAGAAAATCAAATATGATCCCAAAAGCTGTAAAAAATTGGATCATAGAATCTAAAAAACTTTTCTCCTTATATCTAATAAGTAATAATCCATCAAAAAAAAGAATCGCAAAAATAGCGAAAGAATTAAATTTAAGGTATAAATACAATGCATCAAAACCTAGAAAAAAAGTAACTTTGTCTGCTATCAAAGAAATTGGCAGAGAGCCAAAAAATATAGCCATTATTGGCGACAGAATTTTTACAGATATTATTGTTGGGAATAGATGTGATATAAAAACAATATTAGTTAAGAGATTAAATAGAGATGGCTTGCCTATAAAATTTAATTTAACTTTGACAATAGAAAAATTAATTTCTCATTTTATAAAATGAAAACTTGGGTTATAAAAATTGGTACTAGTATTTTAAGAGGAACAGAGGAAACATCTACAGAAGAAGTTATTGAAAACCTTTCTAGATCCTTTACAAGTTTTCTTTCAAAAGGAAACAAGTTAATTTTAGTAACTAGTGGAGCCGTTGGATTAGGTTGCCAAAAGTTAAATATTAAAACAAGACCAAATGATTTAAGTACCCTTCAAGCTACTGCCGCAGTAGGTCAAGTTAATTTAATGTCCTTATACGAAAAAGTATTTAATAAATTAGGTCTTAATATTGCTCAAATTTTAATAACTAAAGCTGATTTCAATTCACGAGTATCCTTTAATAACGCTTCTAAAACTTTAAAAAGATTAATCGATTTGAATGTTATTCCAATAGTAAACGAAAATGATACCGTAGCAAATGAAGAGCTTAAATATGGAGATAATGATACATTATCCGCTCTAGTTGCCTTGGCCATAAATGCTAACAAGCTTATTTTATTAACCGATATTGAAAATCTATACTCAAAAGATCCACGTAATAATAAAGATGCGCAACCTATTAAAGTAGTTCATAATAGTGAATTAAAGGAAATTAAAGATAAAAATATTCAAAACTCAAATAATGAATGGGGAACAGGAGGAATTTCTACAAAATTAATTTCTGCAGAAATAGCAACAAAAGGAGGAGTCGAAGTCCAACTAGTTGATGGAACTAATAAAAAAAACTTAATTGAAATATTTAATGATAATAAAATTGGAACTTTATTTTATCCAGTAGAAAAACCTATTGGAAACAAAAAAAGTTGGCTTTCACATGCAATTCAAACAGTAGGGAAAATTACTTTAGATGATGGCGCTTCTTTTGCAATTAAAAAAAAAGGCGCCTCACTTTTAGCGGTTGGTGTTAAGAATGTAGAAGGAAACTTTACGATTAATCAGGCAGTTAAAATTGTAAATACAAATGATAAAGAAGTTGCAAAAGGTTTAGTATCAATAAGTAGCGACAAATTAAGAAGTATCTTAAATAATAAAGAAAATAACAACTCCTCGATAATTGTCGTTCATAGAGATGTTCTTGCTCTCTCTTAGAAAAAAATTAAAACTGAAAAATGCTTTTAAGTCATTTAGTTGATCTAATAAAAAAAGGAAATTCAAATTTTATTAGTGCCAATATTATCGAAGACTTAAATATAGATGATGCTGCCTCATTAGATGCTGCAGTTAAATATCAAATATCTTTTTTAGAAGAAAATAATATTCTTAAAGAAAAATTAGATCAAACTAAAGCATCAGCAATAATAACTACTAACAACAATGAAATCGTTAGTGCCCTAAAAAAACTCAATATATCAAACATAATCGTTAAAAACCCAAGAATTGCATTTGCAGAAGTATTGGATTATTTATATAAAACTATCAATTTCAAACCAGGAATTCATGCTTCAGCAGTTATAGATAAAACAGCAATAATTGGAGCAGATTGCCATATTGGATCTAATGTCTATATTGGAGAAAATACCTTAATTGGAGACAATAATCATATTCTTCCTGGATCATCAATTTTAGGCAATGTTCGAATAGGAAATAATAATATAATTCATCCAAATTGTGTTATTTACGAAAATACCACTCTAAAAAATAATTGTGTAATTAATTCAAATTCTGTTATTGGATCAGAGGGATTTGGTTTTATTCCTGAAAATGGCAAATGGGTAAAGATGCCGCAAAAAGGTGGTGTAAAAATAATGAGTTTTGTAGAAATTGGAACTAATTGTTGTATTGATAGACCCGCAGTTGGATTTACATTTATTGATGAGGGAACAAAGTTGGATAATTTAATACAAATAGGTCATGGCGTAAAAATTGGAAAGAATTGTGCATTTGCAGCTCAAGTTGGTATCGCTGGAGGAGCAAATATTGGAGATGGTGTTATTTTGGCAGGGCAAGTAGGAGTCAATAATAGGGTAAAAGTTGGTAATAATGTCATTGCGAGTTCAAAATGCGGAATCCATTGTGACATTGAAGATGGCAAGGTGATTAGTGGTTTCCCCGCGATGGAAAATAAATCATGGCTAAGGAGTTCAAGTATTTTTAAAAAATTACCAGAATTAGCAAAAAAACTTAGACAATTAGACAAGCAATAATTTATTGTTCTATTAAACAAAAATTTAAATGAAAAAATATAAGATTGTTTTATTGTCAGGCGACGGAATTGGACCAGAGATTTCAAAAGTTTCAAAAAAAGTTTTAAAAAAGCTTTCAAAAAATCATAATTTCGATATTGAGATTATTGAAAAATTATTTGGAGGGATAGCATATGAAAAATATGGTACTCCTTCTCCAGATGAGACACTAGATCAATGTAAAAAAAGTGATGCAGTACTTTTAGCATGTGTTGGAGATATTAAATATGATTCTCTTGCAAGAGAATTAAGGCCAGAAAGTGGGTTACTAAAGTTAAGATCTGCACTAAACCTTTTCGCAAATATCAGGCCTGTCAAAATAAGAAAATCTCTATTAGATGCAAGTACATTAAAAAAAGAAATCGTTGAGCATGTAGATCTTATTGTTGTAAGAGAATTAATAGGAGGAATTTATTTTGGAAAACCAAGAGGACATATAACAAATACAAAAATCCCAAAAGCTTTCAATACGATGGTTTATGATTCGACCGAAATAGAAAGAATAACTGAAATAGCAATAAAAATTGCTAACCAAAGAAATAAAAAAATATGTTCTGTTGACAAATCAAACGTTCTTGAGGTTAGTCAATTGTGGAGAGATACAGTTTTAAATATCACCTCAAAAGATAAAAATATATCTCTAAGCAATATGTACGTTGATAATGCAGCAATGCAATTAGTTAGAGATCCTGGCCAATTTGATGTGATTTTAACTAGTAATTTATTTGGAGATATTTTAAGCGATTTAGCCGCAATGCTAACTGGTTCTATTGGTATGCTTCCATCTGCTTCTTTAAACAATAATGGCCCAGGCGTTTTTGAACCTGTTCATGGTTCGGCTCCTGATATAGCTGGTAAAAACATAGCTAATCCTATTGCAATGCTTTTATCTGCTTCCATGATGTTAAAAATTGGATTAAATGAAGAAGAAGCTGCAGAAAATTTAGAAACTGCCATTGATAAAGTTTTATCAAAAGGATTTAGAACAGCAGATTTAACTGATGGGTCTACTGAAGTTTTATCTTGCAGTGAAATCGGAGATAAAATAATGGATGAAATTTAAAAAAAAATTAATAAATAAAAAAATATTTTTAAGTAAAACATAAAGTTGGCATATGACCTGTCAGAATTATTAGATATTGTTTTTAAAAAATGTCAAAACGTCATCCAGTAGTCGCTGTAACAGGATCTTCAGGAGCAGGAACAAGTACAGTAAAAAGAGCCTTTGAGCATATTTTTGCCAGAGAAGATATTGTTCCCGCAGTTGTTGAAGGTGATAGTTACCACAGATTTGAGAGAATGCCTATGAAAAAAGCTATGGCAGACGCTCTTTCAAAAGGTGAAAATTTCTCACATTTTGGTCCAGAGGCTAATCTTTTTGACAAGCTAGAAGAACTTTTTAAAATCTATGGTGAAACTGGAGGAGGAAAGAAAAGATATTATCTACATAGTCTTGAAGAAGCAGAAGAACATAATACAAGACTAGGGACATCCCTAGAACCTGGGCAATTTACTCCATGGGAAGATATTCCTGAGGGAACAGATGTACTTTTTTATGAAGGTTTGCATGGCGGGGTAGAAGGTGATGGATACAATGTTGCCTCTTATGCTGATCTACTTGTTGGAGTTGTTCCGATAACAAATTTAGAGTGGATTCAAAAAATCCATAGAGATAACGCAGAAAGAGGTTACTCAGCGGAAACCATTGTGGATACTATATTGAGAAGAATGCCTGATTATATAAATCATATATGCCCACAATTCAGCAAAACCGATATTAATTTCCAAAGAATTCCCACAATTGACACTTCTAATCCTTTCATATGCAGGAATATCCCAACTCCTGATGAGAGCTTTGTGATCATACATTTCAGAAAAGGGGCAAGAGAGAAATGGGGGATTGATTTTCAATACTTGCTTGGAATGATTAATGATTCATTTATGTCAAGTCCAACAAGTATCGTTGTAAATGGAGGGAAAATGGGATTCGCAATGGAACTAATTCTCACTCCAATAATTCATAAAATGATTGAGGAGAAAAATAAATAATAATTAATTCTCGATTATTAACTCAAATCATTATTTTTTAACTTTGAGAAGTTTTTAATCTAGAGGATCTCAAATTTTTATATATCTTTCTTGATAAAAGTACCTTACTTAGATTTAAATAGAAAAAACAGGAAAAGTTGTGTCATTAATCGACTGGTTTGCCGCAAGGCGTAAAGATCAATTTGTTGGGAAAGTTTCCCAAGATACTGACGAAGGAGATGGTTTGTGGGTTAAATGTTCAGAGTGTTCACAAGTAGCCTATAGAAAAGACCTAATTTCAAATTTCAATGTTTGTAGTAATTGTGGACACCACAATAGGATTAATAGCGATGAAAGGATAAATATAGTTGCTGATAAAAATTCATTCAAAGAATTTGATAGTTCACTAAGTCCTACAGATCCTTTGGGTTTTAAAGATAGAAGAGCGTATGCTGATCGAATTAAAGAAAGTCAAGCAGGCACAGGTTTAAGAGATGGAGTCGTAACAGGTATCTGTTCTGTAAATTCAATGCCTTTAGCATTAGCTGTTATGGATTTTAGATTTATGGGAGGATCCATGGGTTCAGTAGTTGGCGAAAAAATTACAAGGATAATTGAGAGAGCAACTTTGGAAAATTTTCCAATTCTTATTGTTTGCGCATCAGGAGGAGCAAGGATGCAAGAAGGTATGTTAAGTCTCATGCAAATGGCAAAAATATCTGGAGCACTAAAAAAACATAAAGAGAAAAATCTCCTATATATGCCCTTGTTAACGCATCCAACTACTGGAGGGGTAACAGCCAGCTTTGCGATGTTAGGTGATTTGATTTTGGCGGAACCTAAAGCACTTATTGGATTTGCTGGAAGAAGGGTTATAGAACAAACATTAAGAGAAAAATTACCCGATAATTTTCAAACAGCTGAATATCTGCTTGAGCATGGTTTTGTTGATGTAATAGTGAAAAGGAAAGATCTCAAGGATACTCTGACTAAAATTTTAAAAATTCATGGTGTAAAAGAACTTGCAGAATCAAATATATAAAATGAGAATAATTTCTAATTTATTTTATTTTTCTTTAAGCCTTCTACTCTTTATTTTAAACTTTGCCTCCTATTCATATGCGATAGGAAATGTTGATTGGGTTCTCCTTAAAGAGAATGATGATGGGAAAGAATGGCTTGATAAAGGGAGTATTAAGTCGCTTCCAAATGATGAAATAAGTGTTTTAACAAAGTTCTTTAAGAATCCAACTAATTCTGATGATGATGGAGAGTTATCACTTTATGTAATGAGAATTAATTGCAATGAAAAAAAGTTCAAAGATACATCAATAAATGGAATTCCTCAATTCAATTCAAAATGGCAAAGTTCTAATAATGATGAACTTATAGATGTTGTTATAGAAAATAGCTGTTCAGAGTTTATTAATAAATAAGAATGAATACTAAAAATAAAAAATTAAAAATAGCAATCGCTGGCCTAGGGTTTGGGAAAAAAGTTCATTTAGAGGCATTAAAAGAGTCTGATCACTTAACTCCTGTAGCAATTTATCATTACGAGAAAAATCAAAAATCGATATTAGAAAAAGAAACGGGCTTAGATTTTTTTCACAATTGGGAAGACTTAGTTAAATCTCCAAAAATTGATGGAATTATTATTGCTACCCCTCCTGAATCAAGATTTAAGTTAGCAAAACAAGCTCTTGAGAATAATAAAAATTTGCTCCTAGAAAAACCCGTTTCAATATCCTCCTCAGAAATTGAAGAGCTTCAGAGAATATCTTTGATTAATAATTTAAGCGTATGTGTTGATTTTGAATATAGAGCAGTACCTCTTTTCCTTCAGACAAAAAAACTTATTGATGAAAATATCTTAGGAGATATATATTTAGTCAAATTGGATTGGTTAATGGGCAGTAGATCCGACCCCAAAAGATCCTGGAATTGGTATTCATTGGAAGAAAAAGGTGGAGGAGTTATTGGCGCTTTAGGTACTCATGCATTCGATATGTTGAATTGGTTTTTTGGAGAAGCAATAAACGTGTCTGGCAAGTTAGCAACATCAATAAAAAAAAGACCTTTACCTAATTCATCTGATTTAAATGATGTTACGAGTGAAGATGTATGTTTAGCTAATATAGAAATATCAAACTACAGCTCGAAACTTATTCCATGTCAGGTATCTTTATCATCAATTTCTAAAAATGGTAGAGGATTTAGTTTAGAAATATATGGAAGCGAAGGTTCACTAATTCTTAAAAGCGAAAACCAAAAAGATTATGTACATGGTTTTAATTTAAAATATTCAAACAACGAAAATAAATTACAAAATCTAACTGCAGATTCAAGTTTTAATTTTGAAAAAACATGGACTGATGGAAGAATAGCTCCAGTTTTGAGAATTCAAAATTTATGGGCTCAGAGTATAATTAATGGAACACCTGTAATTCCAGGCTTATGCGAGGGACTTGCAAGTCATAAAGTTTGCGAAGCTATAAGAGAATCGTCGAAGAGCGGGTTAAATATAAAAATATAGATTTTGTATATCTAATTACGTGACATTTGATCCCTCTTTGTACTAAACTCGCGGAAACAAGTGCTTTGTATAGCATCTAACTTATTTTAATTATGGCCCTCGTTCCACTAAGACTACTTTTAGATCACGCTGCTGAGAATGGTTACGGTATTCCAGCTTTCAATGTTAATAATCTTGAGCAAGTTCAAGCAATCATGGAAGCAGCATATGAAACTGATAGTCCAGTTATCCTCCAAGCTTCAAGAGGGGCAAGAAATTATGCAGGAGAAATTTTCTTACGTCATCTAATCCTTGCCGCTACAGAAACATATCCAAATATTCCAGTTGTAATGCACCAAGACCATGGTAATGAGCCATCAACATGCTATTCAGCAGCAATAAATGGTTTCACATCAGTAATGATGGATGGTTCTCTAGAGGCAGATGCAAAAACACCTGCAAGTTACGAATATAATGTTGCAGTTACTAAAAAGGTTGTAGATTTTGCTCATTCAGTTGGGGTTAGTGTTGAAGGAGAATTAGGTTGCTTAGGTTCATTAGAAACAGGGAAAGGAGAAGCTGAAGATGGTCATGGTTTTGAAGGTGAACTTTCTACAGATATGCTTTTGACTGATCCTGAAGAAGCTGCAGATTTTGTTGCTAAAACAAAAGTTGATGCATTAGCTATTGCTATAGGTACAAGTCATGGTGCTTATAAATTCACAAGAAAACCTACAGGAGAAGTTCTTGCAATAAGCAGAATTGCTGAAATCCATAAAGCACTTCCAAATACACACCTTGTAATGCATGGATCTAGTTCAGTTCCTCAGGAATGGTTGGATATCATTAACAAATATGGTGGTGAAATCCCTCAAACATACGGTGTTCCTGTTGAAGAGATTCAAGAGGGAATAAGAAATGGAGTTAGGAAAGTCAACATTGATACAGATAACAGGCTTGCTTTCACTGCCGCAGTAAGAGAGGCAGCATTTGCTGACAAGGCAAACTTTGACCCAAGACATTTCAACAAACCTGCTAGAAAATACATGAAGCAAGTTTGTCTTGACAGATACAAGCAGTTCTGGTGCGAAGGTCAAGCAAGTAAGATCAAGCAAAACAGCACCAATTACTTTGCTGATCTTTACGCTAAAGGTGATTTAGATCCAAAAGTAAAAGCTACTGTTTAATTTCTTCCCAAATTAAATAAAAAAAAGACCTCCAAAATTGGGGGTCTTTTTTATTTCAATATTAATGATTTTAATGTAAAGAGACCATCAGTCCCACCAATTGTCTCGTCACATGCACGCTCTGGATGAGGCATTAAACCTAGAACATTTCCCTTTTCATTAGTTATGCCTGCAATATCGAATGAGGATCCATTAGGATTATTTTTATATCTCAAAGCGATCAATTCATTATCTACAAGTTTTTTTAAAGTATCAGAATCACAATGATATCTTCCTTCCCCATGCGCTATTGGCAACTTAATAGTTTGTTTTTCACCTCCATTATTAAACCAACCTCCTTTTGAAGAAATGATATCAAGTTCAACATCATCACAGATGAAATTAAGATTTTTATTTGCAGTAAGAGCACCAGGCAAAAAGCCTGATTCTGTCAAAATTTGAAACCCATTACAAATTCCTAAAACTCTTTTCCCGCTTTTAACAAACTCATCCAAGGCATTTATTAATGGAGAGAATCTCGCAATTGCTCCGCATCTCAAATAATCACCATAGCTAAATCCTCCAGGTAAAACTATTGCATCTACATCACTTAAATCTGAAGACTCATGCCACAAGTATTTTGTTCTTATGTCTAGACAACCTTCCAATGCCCATGAAACATCACGATCACAATTAGAACCAGGGAAGACAACAACTCCTACAGTAAAATTATCCATCTTATAATTTTTCTAGTGAATACTCATAATCTTCAATAACAGTATTTGCGAATAACCTATCACACAATAAATCAATTTTTTCTCTTACTTCGTTTTCACCATTACCTTCTATTTTCACTTCAATCATTTTTCCTATACGTAATGATTTTATTCCCTCGGCTCCAAGTTTTATAGAAGCAGATTTAGTAGCTTCCCCTGCTGGATCTAAAACTGAGGGTCTTAGTCTTACAAAAACTTTTACAGCAAATTGGTCCAATTAAAAATTAATTTCTACTAGAAGATTAGTTTAAATTTTAATAAAAAGTACTATTGATTAATAAACAAATATTTTTTTACCTTAAGGTTTTCTGAGTTTTTAAATGTCTATGTAGCCTCTACCAAAACAAACTAAACAAGTTTTTCTTGAATTTTCAGGTGTTTTAAAATTTCCTGACCCTCCACATTTTGAACATTTTATTTTATTAATTGAAGAAACTTCGTTAGAGATTATTTGTTTTAAAGCAATTTTTGAATTTTCCATCTTGGGCTGTCTACTGAAGTAAGTATCCCGACAAACAACTATATAGTCAAATTGCTATTTTTGGGTCACTTAAAATCTTAAATTTCTCTTTAATTTTTTTATTGAAAGTTTGTATTGATTTTTCATCAAAGGAAATTATTACTAATTCAAGCCCAGCATTATCATTTGGTCTCCAACAATTGTCTGGGGCTTCTTCAAACCAAGTATTAATTTTCTTTCCAACAATTTGTATTTGTAAAGGCAATGATTTGTTTGGTATCCAAATACGTCCTTTTATTCGAAGAATGTTTAATTCATCCAAGATTTTTGACATCTCCTTTTCAAAGTCATTTTTTTCAAGGAAATAATTTAATTTAAATGAATCTGTTACAAGCTCAACATGATTATGGTCATGTTCTTCCGTTAAAAATTCTTTATAAGTCTCTTTTTTAAAATTAAAATCAAATAGATAATTTAAATCAATTTTGCCATTCCTGGATTTAAGGACTGGTGTAGATGAATTTAGACTTCCTTGAATTTTATTTTTTACAACGTCAAACTGATCATCATTTAAGATATCTGATCTTGAGACTAAAACGATATCAGAAACTTCTAGTTGCTCCTCAAAAAGTTCATCTATAGTGGCGTTATGATCAATTTTATCTGTTTCGTTATATTGTTTTGTTATTTTATTTAAATCATTAATTGGTGAACCATTTAGCATTGATTCTCCATTAACGATACCAACAACAACATCAAGGTAGATGGAAGACCTAATCTCAGGCCAGTTAAGTGCTTGAATTAAGGGAATTGGTAGTGCCAACCCACTTGTTTCGATAATTATTGATTCGATAGGAGGATTAAATTCTAGGAGAGCTTTTATCGATGGAACAAAGTCATCTTGAACAGTACAACATAAGCATCCATTGTTTAATTCGATAACGCAGTCGTCTTCAGATTCATCACATTTATCACAACTTTTAATCAAATCACCATCAATTCCAACATCACCAAATTCATTAATTATTAAACCAAATTTTTTATTACTCTCTTTTAGTAGATATCTTAGAAAAGTTGTTTTACCTGAACCAAGAAATCCCGAAACAACAATAACTGGAATTTTTTTTTTCATCTTTGATTATTAACAACCTAAGCTATATTCTGTACTCTCTCCTGTAGAACTATTTGTGCCATTAGCAATCGCACATAATTGTTTTTGTTGTGTACGACTTAGAACAGCATCAGTAAAATCTGCACCATCTATTTTTGCGCCTTCAAAATTACTCTCCATTAATAAAGCATTAGTAAAATTAACATCTGAAAGATCAGCATCTGTAAAGTCTGTTGCATAAGCCAGTGCATCTCTTAAATTTGCTCCCGTAAAGTTTGAGTTTTGCAATTTACTATTATTGAACACCGCCCCTTCTAAATTACTTTCACTGAAATTAAACCCATTCAAATCAAACTTAACGTATTCGTTACCGCTTAAGTCTTGACCATGCATATCTGGCTCTAAATTAAGGTCTTGCTGGTTTCTAATCTCAGGAGGTCTTTTAGCCCATGCAGAATTTACAGAATTAAAAAATAAAATCCCAACGAATAACAATGTAATTAATGCATTCTTTAGTGAGGGGAAAACAATTGATTTAATCATAATAAGACTGTATTTTAGAACTTAAGTATTTAAAGACTGTAAGAGTATCTTAAAGGAAAATATATGGCAATGTCACTAAAGGTTATTGTTCCTCCTCATCCATTAATAAAACATTGGCTTTCAATATTAAGAGAAAAAAATACTCCAAATATTTTGTACTCAACAGGATATGAGCAATTAGGGAAATGGCTTACATATGAAGCATTACGTAATTGGCTGCCATATAAAAAAGAAATAGTAAATACTGATAATGGAGACGCAGATGGATTCTTTATTAATAATGATTATCCAATAAAAGTGCTCGCAATGTTGCCCGAAGGATTATCTCTTTGGTTTGGATCTAAAGAAGTAATTCCTAATTCAACCCTCTCATTAGGAGAACTTCCTAAAACTATTGAATCAAATGAAGGAGTTATATTTTATTCAGAACAAATAACAACAAAATCAGCAACATTAGAAACTTTAATTAAATTAAAGGAATTAGGTGTTGATTCAAATAGGATTCTTTTAATAACTGCTATTTGCTCAAATAAAGGATTAAATGAAATTGCGAAATTATTCCCTAATCAGGTAATTTACACTTCTTGCATAGATGAGGAAGACGAAAAAACAAAATTATTAGTACCGGGTATTGGGAATCCTCTATCGCGTTTAAGTACTATATTTCAAGATAAGAACTAATATAGAATATAGGAGTAAGTTTTTTACCAATGTCTGAATACAGAGATTCGTCTTCAAATAATCTTTTATCATTAATAAGCGGTGCCTTTATTGGAGCAGCAGGTCTAGCTTGGTGGTTAATATCCGAAGCAGACAAAAGAAAGGAGGAAAAAAAACAAAAAGCAATGATGTATTCCTCCAGAATTCAAGACGGCTCAGAAGCGATTGATTCAAATGAAAATATAAATGAAGTTGAAGGAGAAAATCTGGAGAAGAAAGTTGAGCAACTTAATTCTGCAATTGCTGATGTAAGGAAGCAACTTGAAGAGTTGGGGCAATAGAATAAAAAAGGATCACAAAGAATATGCATAAACTCAGATCATCTGCAATAACCCAAGGTGTGCAAAGATCTCCTAACAGATCAATGTTAAGAGCTGTTGGATTTAATGATGAAGATTTTAATAAACCTATTATTGGAGTTGCAAATGGATACAGCACCATAACACCATGCAATATGGGTTTAAATAAGTTAGCTCTAAAAGCTGAAGAGTCAATAAAAAGATCCGGCGCAATGCCTCAAATGTTTGGGACGATAACAGTAAGTGATGGCATTTCTATGGGAACAGAGGGCATGAAATATTCCCTAGTTTCAAGAGAAGTTATTGCTGATTCCATTGAAACAGCATGCAATGCTCAAAGTATGGATGGGGTACTTGCTATAGGTGGATGTGACAAAAATATGCCGGGTGCCATGATTGCGATTGCAAGAATGAATATTCCATCAATTTTCATTTATGGAGGGACAATAAAGCCTGGAAAATTGCATGGAGAAGATCTTACTGTTGTTAGTGCATTTGAAGCTGTTGGACAATTAACATCAGGCAAAATTAATGAAGAAAGGCTAATCCAAGTTGAGAAAAATTGTATTCCCGGTGCCGGTAGCTGTGGAGGGATGTTTACAGCTAATACAATGTCTGCGGTTATCGAAGTATTAGGGTTAAGTCTTCCTCACAGTTCTACTATGGCTGCTGAAGATCTTGAAAAAGAACTAAGTGCAGATAAAAGTGCTGAGATATTGGTCTCTGCAATTGAAAAAGATATAAGACCTCTAGATCTAATGACAAAGAAAGCATTTGAAAATGCAATATCAGTAATTATGGCAATTGGTGGATCAACAAATGCGGTCTTGCATATCTTAGCTATTGCGAATACTGCAGGAATAGAAATCAACATTAATGATTTTGAGAGAATCAGACAAAAAGTACCCGTTATTTGTGACCTTAAACCGAGTGGTAAATATGTGACGGTGGATCTTCATAAGGCAGGTGGGATTCCACAAGTAATGAAAATACTTTTGAATGCAGGATTAATACATGGCGATTGTAAAAACATTGAAGGCAAAACCATCTCAGAATACTTACAGAATATTCCAGATAAGCCTCCAACAAATCAAAATGTCATAAGAGACATAGATAACCCTCTTTATAAAAAAGGACACCTAGCAATATTAAAAGGTAACTTAGCGAGCGAAGGTTCTGTAGCCAAAATTAGCGGAATAAAAAACCCTGTATTAACAGGTCCAGCAAAGATTTTTGAAAGTGAAGAGGATTGCTTAAAATCGATATTAAATAATGATATCAAGGCTGGCGATGTTGTTGTTATTAGAAACGAAGGTCCTGTAGGAGGACCAGGTATGAGAGAAATGCTAGCTCCTACATCTGCAATTGTTGGTCAAGGACTCGGAGAGAAGGTAGCTTTAATTACCGATGGCAGATTTAGTGGTGGTACTTATGGTCTTGTTGTGGGCCACATAGCTCCAGAGGCTGCTGTTGGCGGAAATATTGCTCTCATAAAAGAAGGTGATTTAATTACTGTAGATGCTGTAAAACAACTAATTGAAGTTAATTTATCTGACGAAGAATTAGAAAAAAGAAAAAAAGATTGGGTAAAGCCTACACCAAAATACAAAAGAGGAATACTTTCAAAATATTCGAAAATCGTAAGTACATCAAGTTTAGGGGCTGTTACTGATTTATAGATCAGCTCAAAGTTTATTTTCTTAATCAATAAAGCTTTTTATCCTATTTGCTAAGTTTTCCAATCTAGCGCTGTATTTTGGTGAGTTGCATTTTTTTCCATTATTGCTATTCATCCACAATGTTTTAACTCCACACCACAATATTGGTTCATCAGGAAAATTAAGCTTAGAGATAACTAAAACTAACTCTTTATTTGATTTAAAAAGTTCTAATTCAAGATCATAAATTTCTAATCTTTTACCTTCTTTATCTCGACATAAGATATTAACTGTTAAATCAATATTTTCATCTTCGAATTCGTATTCACCATTTATTTTTACTACAGAATGAACAAAAGGTTTATTTGTTAAATCTGCTGACTTGGCGATTAAGCTCTCTATATTTTTGGGTGGATTTTCAAATAACACTTATTGATTTAATTAAAACTTTTATTGAACCCTGTTTAAACTCATTATTAAGTAATCCATCATCACCGAACTTAGAATGTAGTAGTTGCAATCTTTTAATTTTAGATGGCTTGAATTTAAATGGAAAACGTACTTTATTAGCTCTTACTGAAGGTTTTAACTCACTAAAAGGAATTTGAACATTTGTTGTCCCGAATTTTTTTGTTGGGAATGATTTAATCCATCTAAGTCCACCCGGAATAAATTCGGTTAGTCCTAGTAGATCATCTTCACAAGCGACAGCAAATTTAAAAGTTCTTCCTTGTCCATCAATTTTTAATTCAAAGGATGAATATTCAATTACGTTTAAAGAGGGTTTATAAATAGGTGATCTACAACTAACAAATCCTCCTGCTTTCTCGACAATATTGCCTTTTAATATCAAACCAGAATTTGAAATTTCACAAAAAGCTGAACTTGACCCGCCCATAACAGTATCATTTAATGTTTTCCAACCATCAAACTCCTTTTTCTGAAATAAAAATTTTTTCTTACTCATTAAATAATTTAAATTATTAATAGACTCTAACTAAATTTCTAATTCTTTTGCTGATTCCTGATCACAAAATATGGAAATTTGGTTAATAGATTTTATTAATTTTGATGGTGTTCTATCTGGTGGCTCTTTTTCATCTAATAACCTCTCAAGAGCAATTCTTTTAGAAGCTCCACTAACCAAAAATAATATCTTTGAAGAGGCTGAAAGGACCTTTGGAGTTAATGAAATTCTTTTTAATCCTTTGCCTTCATTAAAAATAACAAAATCATCTACATTATTATTTTCTTGATAAGGGAATAGTGAGGCTGTATGACCATCGTCTCCAAGACCTAATAATGTTAAATCAAAGGTTGGAGGGTTAGATCCGCATTTTTCAAATAATTTAGAAATAAATTGATTTTTTGTAGTTTCATCATCAGCATTTAAATCATTGAAAATTTCATAGAAAAAAGCTTTAGATCCAAAGTTAGTTAACAATGAATTCTTCAACATTAACGAGTTACTTAATTCTGAATTTGTATCAACACATCTTTCATCTCCTAAAAAGACATCAACCATATCCCATCTAAGATCACTTTTTGATAAAAGCTTATAGACAGATTTAGGAGTTGAACCGCCACTTACACAAAATTTGAACCTGTCTTTCTTTTTTAAAATATGAATAATGTGACTTTCAATAAACTTATAAACCGCTGTAGATAGCTCTAACTTGTCTTTGTAAATGTTAAGTGTATATCCATTTTTAACCTTTTCAATCATTTCATCCATTCAGTATGAAAACTACCTTCCCTATCAATTCTTTCATATGTATGAGAGCCAAAACAGTCTCTCATTGCCTGAACAAGATTCTGAGGAAGTCTATTGGTTCTATAACTATTCAAATAATCTAGAGTACTGGATAAACATGGGACTGGTATACCTGCCTTTGTAGATAGAGAAACTACTTTAGCTAAGTTATCTAATCTTGTCGCAATTTCATTGTTAAACCAATCATCAAAAATTAAATTTTTTAGATTAGGGTCTTTGTTATAAGCATCTTGAATTTTACTTAATAATTTTGATCTAATTATGCAACCACCTTTCCATATTTGAGCAATTGACGGCATATTCAAACCATAATTATATACTGCAGATGCTTCTCTTAAAATATCCATACCTTGGGCATAACTAGCAATTGTGGCAAGGACTACAGCATCAAATAAAGGTTTCATTCCATCTGAAATATTTCCTAAATCAAAATCCTCTATCTCTTTAGATGGAATAGTTTTTTCAATCTCACTACGTTGCTCTTTTAAAGAACTCATTACTCTTGCATTTAGAGATGCATAAATAGTTGGGACTGATACCCCAAGTTCTAGAGCACTTACGACAGTCCATAAACCTGTACCTTTCTGACCAGCTTTATCTAATATTTTTTCCACGACATCATCTCCAGTTATCTCATCTTTTGTATTTAGACAAATCTCTGTTATCTCGACAAGATAAGAGGCTAATTCATCAGTATTATTCCAAATACCAAATACCTCTGACATCTGCTGTCCATTCATACCTTTGACTCTCTTCATAAGGTCATAAGCTTCTGCGAGTATTTGTTCAATTCCGTATTCAATTCCGTTATGAACAGTTTTCACAAAATGACCTGAACCTCCTGGTCCAACATATGCAACACATGGTCCATCTTCAACTTTAGCAGCCATTTTTGTTAATAAGCTTTCTATTGCATCATATGAAGCCTTAGTACCGCCAGGCATCATACTTGGGCCTTCTAGAGCTCCTTTAGCACCGCCTGATACTCCCATTCCAATGTATCCAAAACTTTTACTTTCAAGAGTATTTACCCTTCTTTCTGTATCTTTAAATTGAGAATTACCGCCATCTATTAATAAATCTCCTTCCTCGAGATATCCAGAAATATTATCTATTACTGCATCTGTCGCGGGCCCAGCTTTTACCATCATTAGAATTCTTCTAGGTCTCTCTAGCTTGTTAACAAATTCTTGGAGAGTTTCAGCTCCCTCTATATTCTTCCCAAGACCGCGACCTTGTAAAAATTCTTCAGTTTTTGAGTAAGTCCTATTAAAAACTACACTAGAAAATCCATTTCTCTCTGCGTTAAGAACTAAATTTTCGCCCATAACACCAAGACCTACTAAACCAAAATGTGCCTTGGACATAAAAAATTAAAAAAACTCAATAAATATAGTGTGCCTGCAACTCAAAGAAATTGCTTAAAAAAAATACTAATGTCAGCGAAAAATGATCGAAAAGATTTAAATAACAGTTCCGTTTGCAATCGTTGCATTTTTAACTACAACAACAATTCCATTTCTTATATAGAAGCCTAATTCTGGCTTATCTGCTTCTTCTACTCGATCTTTATTGATAATTACGACATTATCACCAATCCTTGTATTTTTATCAAGAATTGCTCTTTTTACAGTAGTTCCTTCGCCTACACCAAGAGGAGTTCCGCCTCCTTTTCTTAATTCAATCCTCTCTTCAGGTGATTCAAAGAAATCGGCTCCCATAACAAGAGTATCCTCAAGAACAGAATCACTTTCAATCCTGCTTCTAACACCTAAAACACAATGCAAAATACTGCACGACTTCAAGATTGTACCTTCACAAACTATTGAATCAGTAATTTGAGCATCTACAAGTTTAGAAGGGGGGAGAAATCTAGGTCTTGTATAAATTGGAAATTTCTCATCATAAAAGCTAAATGGGGGTTTTGGTTGCTCAGTTAATGCAAGGTTTGACTCAAAGAATGCCCCAATGGTACCAATATCTTCCCAATAATCATCGAATACATAACTTTTAAGAGTATCGCCTCTATTGAGGGCTTCTGGAATTATGTCCTTACCAAAATCTGTATAATTAGGAAATTTATTTAGAAGATCGAAAAGAGTATTCCTGCTAAAAACGTAAATACCCATAGAGGCTAGATATGGTTTTTCGGCCGCTGACTCTTTACTTAATCCAAATTTTGAAGTATCTACTGCCATTGCCTTCAGCTTCTCTCCAGTTGGTTTTTCACTGAATTCTTTTATATTTCCTAAATCATCAGTTCTCATGAGGCCAAAACCTTCTGCTTGAGCTTCATCAACAGGTAAAGCTGCAACAGTTAAATCAGCTCCATTATCTCTATGATGTTGAACAAATAAACTGTAGTCCATTCTGTAAAGTTGATCACCTGACAATATTAAATATTCATCAACATCCCATTCTTGAAATAACCATTGGTATTTTCTTACAGCATCAGCAGTACCTTCAAACCACTTTGGACTATCAGGAGTCTGTTGTGCTGCTAAAACCTCCACAAATCCTTGGCCAAAAGGGCCATTTAAATTATAGGTTCTTCCTATGTGTCTATTTAGAGATGCACTATTGAACTGAGTCAATACGTACATTTTTTCAATACCTGAATTTATACAATTACTAATCGGAATATCTATCAAACGATACTTACCTGCCAATGGAACAGCAGGTTTAGCCCTCATTTTTGTTAGAGGGTAAAGTCTAGAACCTTTTCCTCCTCCGAGGATTATGGCCAACACACGCTTCATTCAATCTAATAGAGGTAGATATACAACTATTTAAAGTAACTGATTATGGGCATGTTTAGAAATACAAATGGTCAGTTTACAAAGGTATTTCAATAAATCACTGGAAAAACTTAATATAAATCGAAAAAAATTAGTTATTTTTATCCTCTTCTACCAAAGAAAACAATTTTTCAACGATTTTCAAAGAAACTTGTCTTTCTTCTCTTGATTGAGGACTTCTCAACTTGGTGACCGGCGTATGAAGTATTTTATTAATTATTCCTTTAGTCAGAGCTTCCACAACTTTTCTTTCTCTAGCCGAAAAATCTGGTCCCATTCTGCTAAGTGCTTTTTGTAATTCCTCTTTTCTAATTAATTCCAAATCTGATCTAAGTTTATTAATTACTGGAACGGCCTCTAAACTTGCCCACCATTCTAGAAAAATGATCCTTTCTTCTTCTACTAAAGATTCCGCTTCCTTTGCGATTTTCTGTCTAAATTCTTGATTTCTTGAAACCACCTCTTGTAAGTCATCAACATCAAATGATTTAACAAATTCATGTTGTTTGACATCATTAGAGATATTTCTCGGTACACCAATATCAATAAATTTAAGTCTATTACTTAAATTTATTTTTTCAATTTTTGTGAGATCAATAATTGGCTCTTCAGAAGCAGTACTTGTGAAAACAAGCGAAGATAATGATATATTTTCTTCTAATTCGTTTAACCCTTTACAAACAATCTCTAAATCAGGGAAGTCTTGAGCAAGATTTAATGCCCTATCAATATTTCTATTTAAAAGGATAAGTTTATGACATCCTTTTGATTTTAAATGAGTTATTAAAAGCCTACTCATTCGTCCTGCGCCAACAACAAGAACGTTCTCTGATTCCAAACTTACAAGAGTATCAAAACCTTTTTCTTGTCCAATTTTTAATTGAGCTAGTTCTACCGCTGCTGAACTGATTGACACAGCTCCAGTTCCTAAATTTGTTTCGGATCTTACTTTTTTACCTGTACTAACTGATTGAGTTAATAATCTATTAAGAATTGGTCCAGTAGATTGATTCTCTTGACCTAATCTCATCATTTTTTTTACCTGCGAAAGGATTTGTCCTTCCCCTAAAACGAGGCTATCGAGTCCTGCCGAGACTTTCATCAAATGCAAAACTGCTTCTTCCTGTCTAAAGCAAAAAAGATGTGGATTTAAATCTTCAAAAATTATTCCAGAATATTCTGATATGAATTCTTTAATAGATGAAATTCCAGTAATTTTATCCTTTACTAACGCATATATTTCCAGCCTATTACAAGTACTTAAAATTGACACCTCTAATACATCAGAGAAAGCTTTTAATGCTTTCAATGACTCTGTTATAGATTGGTCAGGAATACTTAACTTCTCACGCACTTCGACAGGTGCCGTGCGATGACTCAGTCCGACGACAACAATATGCATAAAATCAAAAGTGAATTTTTAAAGGCTGATACTCTTAGCACCATCTTTTATATGGACAGTATTTGTGAACCTTGCAGTACTATCTAATGTACTAATAACTAGACTACTTGTTCTAACACAATCCCTTTCAAATTTAACTCCGTCAAATAATAATCCATCAGTTATTCCACTTCCAGCGAAAACAACATTTTCGCCCGATGCCAATTCATTTGCTTCATAAATTTTATCTATATCCGTTATGCCCATTTCATTAAGACGTTTTATATTTCCTTCTTTTGTGTAATCAGCCCATTCGGAAGTTTGAGCGATTGCCGGATCATAAACTAGTTGTCCTTGAAAGTGTCCGCCAAGAGCTCTCATCGCAGCAGCTGAAATAACACCCTCTGGAGCTGCGCCTATACCCATCAAGCAATGTGTTCCAGTTCCTGCAAAACCGCATGCAATCGCAGCTTGAACATCACCATCAGAAATCGGTTGTACTTTTGCACCACATCCTCGTATCTCTTTAATTAAATCTTTATGTCTAGTCCTATCCATTACAACTACAGTAAGCTCATCAACAGAAAGGCCCAAGCAATCACTTAGTATCTTCAAGTTTTCAGTAGCTGAATTTCTAATATCAACTTTACCTTTGGCCGCAGGAGGCGCTGCTAATTTGTTCATGTAAAAATCAGGAGCATTGAAAAGACCACCTGTGTCAGAGGCAGCTAAAACCGCCATAGAACCTCTTTGATTATTCGCACAAAGATTAGTTCCTTCACAAGGATCTACTGCAAAGTCAACCCCTGGGCCACTTCCACTTCCAACCTCTTCACCTATATAAAGCATGGGTGCTTCATCTCTTTCACCTTCTCCAATAACAATTTTCCCTTTCATTTCAATTTTGCCCATTCGCAATCTCATTGCTTCGACAGCTGCAGCATCAGCTTCATCTTTTTGACCAAGTCCTGTTAGTTTTGCTGAGGCAATAGCTGCTTGCTCGACAACTTCGAGAATTTCTTGAATTAAAGTTTGATTCACAATTAAATTTTGAGGATTTTCTAAAAGGTTTTGAGTATGATCTCATATAAAATGCAATTTTTATGAGAATTATTATGCTAGTAAGCTTTTTTTAACTCTTTACAGCTGTTACTTTATCAGGCCGTGACTTGAAATTAGGAATAAACAACTAAATATAGTATCTTTATTAAATATTTTAAAAATTAAATGACTGAGTCAAATCAAGCAAATTTAACTGGTGCAAATAGACCAATTCAAATAATTCCTTCAGTTTTACCAGCAGATTGGGCAAATATGGGGGCATGTGTGAAAGAACTCGAGGAAGCTGGGGTAGATAGAATTCAATTTGATGTAATGGATGGAAATTTCGTACCAAATCTTACATTTGGTCCTGAAATGATTGCTGCATGCAGGAAATATTGCAATGTCCCTTTTGAAACTCAATTAATGGTAAGCCAGTACAACTGTGAAACAATGCTTGAATCTTATGTAGACGCTACAAAAGGGGTAAATGGTGAACCAGGAGTAGTAATAGCTCATGCCGAAGCAAATATTCATTTGCATAGAGTTCTAGGAAGAATAAGAGATTTAGGAGGATCTCCTTCTGTTGCATTGAACCCTCATACTCCTTTTGAAATGATTAAAAATATAATGGATATGGTTGATCATGTTTTGGTTATGACAGTTAATCCAGGCTTTGGAGGACAAGCTTATATACCAACAATGCTTAATAAAATAAGAGAAATAAGAAACTTTATTATCGAAAAAAACTTAGATATCGACATTGAAGTTGATGGGGGGATAAAAGCAAATTGGACTATTTCACAATGTGCCGATGCTGGTGCTAATTGTTTTATTGCAGGTAGCGGAATGTTTGCTTACCCAACATTAAAAGAAGGATGTGATGACTTGAGAAAAGTTGCACAAGAAGCACAAAAAGGGAATGTTCTTTCAGAACCTGAATAAATATTCTGGATGATTAAAAAATCACCCAAATATCCATCCATAACTATGCAAACCTATTCCTAAAAAATTAACTCCTAAATAACATACTAAAACAACTAAAAAGCCTGTAGATGCTAATAATGCTGGTTTGCGTCCTTGCCAACCCTTGCTTATTCTCATGTGCAGATAAGCAGCATAAAACAACCATGAGATAAATGCCCATGTTTCTTTTGGATCCCAACTCCACCATGTACCCCAGGCCTCATTAGCCCAAACTGCACCTGAAATTAAACCCAGAGTCAAAAGAACAAAACCTACCAATATAGAACGATAACTTAATGTATCTAATTCTTCTGAATGAGAAAATTCAATGGGTTCAACTAAATCACTTACGGGATAGCTATTTGAAAGTTTAAATCCTCCTATACCTGTAGAACTACTTCTGATTTGAAGTGGCTTATTTTTATTGATAAACAAAACGGACATTGAAAGTAAAGAACCCATTATTAATGCTGCATAACTAAGCATTACGACGCTAACATGCATTATTAACCAACTAGACCTTAAAGCTGGAACTAAATTGGATGATAATTTCAAATCCTCAGGTAAAACAAAACAAGCAAAAGCTACAGTTAGTAACTCAATAGGTATAGCGATTGAAGGAATTATTGGAGCTTGGTATTCTCTCTCAACCAATAGTTGACCTAATGTGATACCCCAAGTAAGGAAATAAAGAGATTCATACAAATTGCTAATAGGAAAGTGCCCAGAAATTGACCACCTAAAAAGTAATTGTAATGTTATTAATAAGTTCACTAAAATCGTAATGATTCTTACTGCAGCAGAAGACTTTTTTTTAAAAACTGCACCCAAAGATATTGGTAAGTTAATTAATAAAAAATAAAAAACTAAAAGACCTAAAACTGAAACCGGTTCATATATTAAATTTTTAAAAAAATTATCTAGTATCATTTCTAGAAATTTCTCAAGTTTTAATATTCAATGACAATCAAATAATAATTAAAATCATTCTCATATGAGTAATTCTTTAATAATAAAGTTTTAATTTATTTTAAAAAAAAGCATTTCAAAGTTTAAAATTATCTCCTAGGTAATACTTCTTAACTATTGGATTATCAGCCAATTCACTTGATGAACCGTTAGCTAAAATTTTTCCTTCACTTAATACATATGATTTGTTAGTAATTTGAAGGGTTTCCCTCACATTGTGGTCTGTAATGAGAATCCCCACCCCATCACTACTTAATTTTAGAATTAGTTTCTTTAGATCATTAACAGCTAGAGGATCTATCCCAGCAAAAGGTTCGTCCAATAACAAATATTTAGGTCCTTTTCTGCCTACAGTGAGAGCCCTTGCAATTTCACACCTCCTCCTCTCTCCTCCTGAAAGTTGATAACCATAATTATCTACAAAGTTATTCAAATTAAATTCATTAATTAATTGTTCTCTTCTATTTCTTATCGCTGCTCTACTATAAGATGAATTTTGTAAAGCCAAATCTATATTATCCTTAACTGTGAGGTCTCTAAATATACTTGCTTCCTGAGTTAAGTACCCTAACCCAAGTCTTGATCTAATTGGGAGAGGAAGATTGGTTATATTTTTACCATTCATTAAAATTTTACCTTTATCTGGTTTTATATTCCCAACTGCAAGATTAAAAGTTGTAGTTTTCCCAGCACCATTAGGTCCCATCAAACCTACAACTTCCCCTGGATTAACAGTTATGGAAACATCATTTACAATTAATCTTCCTTTAATTGAAAGGGATACATTATGAATATTTAGGTTCATTTTCCTTGAGTTCGATAAGTTTTCTTGCTTTCTTGAAAAAAAATTAAATACATAATAATAATTTAATTGAAGATAAAGATATATTCATCAAAGAGGTTTCAAAAAAGGCTTATCATTCTCGTTTAATAGTTCTCTATATTGTAATTTCCTTAATAAATTTTCCAAACATTGGCAGAAGGATTCAAGATCAATCCCTAAATCAATCTTGGTTCTAGTTTTTATCCTTCCTAAACCCTCTCCAAGCAAAATAGTAGCTCCATTTAAATTACCTTTACTTAAGTGAAACTGAGAAACAGATACTTGTAAAATTCCTTGTATAACTTGTCTTTCGTCACCATCTACAGAATTCCATATTTCTTCAAAAGCATCATGAGCCTCGTACCATTGATGGTTGTTAAAAAGATTTAAAGCTGTAAAAAGGGAATCTTGAAAACTTTTTGCACTTTCTTCGTTCATTAAAGTAATTACTAATTTTTTTTCTTTTTATTTATTTTTCTCATTCTTATTGAATCCGGTGTTACCTCTAGCATTTCATCTGGACCAATATATTCAAGTGCTCTTTCAAGGGTAATATCCAAAGGTGACTGCAAAGTATCAAGTTCTTCTGCCCCTGCAGATCTCATATTAGTCAACTGCTTAGTTTTACATATATTCAACTCAAGATCTTGAGGTCGATTATTCTCACCAATTATCATTCCTTTATAAACTTTAACTCCAGGTTTAATGAAATATACTCCCCTATCTTCAGCATTCTTTAAAGCATAAAATGTGGCTACACCTTCCTCAAAAGCAATAAGAACTCCATTCCTTCTGGTTTCAAAGTCTCCTGTTTTAGGTTTATATTCATAAAACGAATGGCTCATGATACCTTCGCCTCTGGTTATCCTTACAAACTCCCCGCGAAATCCAATTAATCCTCTTGATGGTACTAGAAATTCTAATTGAGTTCTACCATCTGAACTTGTCTGCATGTTTTTCATCTCTGCCTTTCTAGATCCAAGTTTTTCGATGCAAGAACCCACAGATACTTCAGGTACATCTAAAACCAAAGTCTCTATAGGCTCACATTCAACATTATCAATTTCCCTAAAAATTACTTGAGGTTGTGAGATTTGAAACTCAAAACCCTCTCTTCTCATAGTTTCAATCAATATCCCTAGATGTAATTCTCCTCTTCCTGAAACTGAAAACCTGTCAGGCGAATCAGTTTCTTCTACTCTCAGGGCAACATTTGTTAAAAGTTCCCTCTCCAATCTGTTTTTTAATTGTCTACTAGTAACAAATTTCCCTTCCTTACCCGCAAATGGTGAATCATTGACAACAAAAGTCATATTTAAGGTAGGTTCATCAACTTTGATTAATGGAAGAGGATGAGGAGAATCGGGACATGCTATGGTCTCACCAATATTGACGTCATCGAAACCAGAAACAGCAACAATATCGCCTGCAAATGCTTCATTTATATCAATTCTTTGTAAACCTTCAAATCCCAAAAGCTTACTAACCTTACCTTTAATAGTTTTTCCGTTTTCTTTAATTAAACTAGCCTGTTGGCCATTTTTTATGGTTCCATTGTGGATCTTCCCAATTACTATTCTGCCTAAGAAATCAGAATAGTCCAAAGTAGTTATTTGTAGCTGAAGAGGCTTATTTGAATCACCTACTGGAGGAGGAACGTGTCTAATAATAGCTTCAAAAAGAGGCATCATATTGTCACTATTAGATTCCATCTCTTCTTTTGCGAAGCCAGATAAGCCACTCCCAAAAAGATAAGGGAAATCACATTGATCATCGTCAGCACCTAACTCCAAAAACAAATCAAGGACCTTATCAATTGCTATTTCTGGTATTACTCTTGGTCGATCAATTTTATTTACAAAGACTATAGGCCTAAGTCCTTTTTCTAATGCTTTTTTTAAAACAAATCTTGTTTGAGGCATAGGTCCCTCATTTGCATCAACAATAAGCAGACAACCATCAACCATTCCCAAAACCCTTTCAACTTCTCCTCCAAAATCAGCATGTCCAGGTGTATCTATAATATTAATTCTGGTATCTTTGTAGTTAACTGCAGTATTTTTTGAGAGAATTGTTATCCCTCTTTCTCTTTCAAGATCATTTGAATCCATTACACATGTAGGGATAACTTCATTGTCTCTAAATATTCCGGATTGAGATAACAATGCATCTACAAGAGTTGTCTTCCCATGATCTACGTGAGCAATAATTGCAACATTTCTAATTTCTTTTATCGAAGATGACATTTAAAGAATTTATATAAATATTAGATTTACTTTATTAAGGCTAACTCAAAGTATGCTTATTATGAGAAATTTCTCTTTAAGACTTTGAAAATTATAATTTATTGAATAATAAAATTAATTAATTAGATTTATAATTTTCTATTTGAGCTTTCAAAAACTTTTAATGCTTCAATTGACCCCTCATATCTCCAATGCCATGGTTCGTAATCTATATAATTATTATCTTTGTTGAACGATAACTTAAAGTGAAACTTAGCTGCGTTTTTTATTAACCATCTAAAGGCGTCAGTATTTTCGAAGTCGGTTTCAAAGTCTGTCTCTCTTTGAGTAGCATCACCAATATCGATTGCGAAACCTGTACTATGTTCGGAATATCCTGGAGGGGCTGAAACTCTAGCTCTTTCTGCCGCTTCTTGATTTCTTATAGATTTTAAAGAATAAAAGATATCGTTTTGCAGATTGATTGATCTATAACCACTCAAGAAGACTAAATATATCCCATCCTTTTTGGCTTCTTCTCTCATCTTTAGTAGAGAATCGCGCATATCCATATGAACTTCAATATTAGGCTCAATTAAAACTAGTTTCTCCTTAGAAATTTCCGCGTAGGGTAAATGACCTAAAATTCTATGATCGTGATTTATCTGAGCCTGAAAATTGAGATTATCAAGAGATCCTATTTCTATATTTTTAATTAATCGCAATGCAGCTACAGAAAAAATAAGAAAAAGAAATGGAGAAAATATTAATAGTTTTTTTAATAATGTTGAATTTGGATTATTTAGGTAAGTTCTTTTTGCAAGTGGTAGATCAAATTGATCGATATCTTTGTTTAGTTCCAATATTTAGAAGTGAATTTGGAAAAGATATTTCGATATTAACTATTTTTTTAAGAAATGCACTTTTATAAGCAAAAAAGATGTAGTTTTTATATACAGTATTATTTTTTTTGATATGTTGAGGGTAGCTGTTATTGGTGGAGGTCCAAGTGGTTCATGTGCGGCAGAAATACTTGCTAAAGCTGGAATAAAAACTTGGCTCTTCGAGAGAAAATTAGATAATGCGAAACCATGTGGAGGAGCAATTCCACTTTGTATGGTCGAAGAATTTGATTTGCCTGAGTCAATTATTGATAGAAAAGTAAGGCATATGAGAATGATATCTCCATCAAATAGAGAAGTAGATATAAGTTTAGATAGAGTTTATGGGAAAAGTGATAATGAATTTATTGGGATGTGTAGAAGAGAAGTTATGGATGCCTTTATGCGCAACAGAGCATCAGATCTTGGTGCTACATTAATAAATGGATTAGTTACTTCTATTGATACTGGCGATAATAATCAAGGGCCATATAAGCTTTCCTACTCAGATTTTACGAATGGAGATAAAAAAGGGGAACTTAAAGAGCTTACTGTTGACCTTTTGATCGGAGCTGATGGAGCCAATAGCAGAGTCGCAAAAGCAATGGATGCAGGTGATTACAAAGTTGCGATAGCATTTCAGGAAAGAATTAAATTGCCTAAAGAAGAAATGAGTTACTACGAAGATCTTGCTGAAATGTATGTTGGAACTGATGTTTCTCCTGATTTTTATGGGTGGGTATTTCCTAAATATGATCATGTTGCTGTAGGTACAGGAACCATGCAAAAGAATCAGTCATTAATTAAAGGACTTCAAGAGGGTGTAAGAAATAGGGCAAAGAAAAGACTTGTTAATGGTGAAGTAATAAAGGTAGAAGCTCACCCTATTCCAGAGCATCCAAGACCAAGAAGGGTAGTTGGGAGAATGGCATTGGTTGGTGATGCAGCAGGTTATGTTACAAAAAGTTCTGGAGAGGGTATTTATTTTGCTGCAAAAAGCGGAAGAATGTGTGCTGAAGAAATTGTTGAAGCATCAAAAAATGGTCAAGTAATTCCATCAGAAAAAGATTTGAAAAACTATCTTAAAAAATGGGATAAAAAATACGGCACAACTTATAAGGTGCTAGAAATCCTTCAAAATATTTTCTACAGAAATGACTCTGCTAGAGAAGCCTTTGTTGAGATGTGTGATGACATGGATGTTCAAAGACTTACTTTTGATAGTTACTTATACAAAAGAGTTGTCTCTATGAAACCATTGCAGCAACTTAAAATTACGATGCTTACACTTGGTTCGATTTTAAGAGGTAAAGCCCTAGCGCCTCAAAAATATAAACCTGTTGATAGTGCTGTTAGGGAAAATAAAGATGTAGAAAAAATGCTAGAAAATTATTCAATAAAGGGAGGAATTAAAGTTAAGAGTTCAAAAGTGTAAAGTCGGCAATTTTTAGAGAATAATTTCTAATTAAGCTCAACAAATTGAGTCTATTATTTCTTATTTTTAAATCCTCTGACATTATTAGGACTCCCTTTTCATTATCAAATAAATCCTCGATAGTTTTTACATTAATCTCAAACAAATTTAGAAGTTCCAAATAATTGCAATAATCTTCTGAAAAAAGTTTTTCTAGTTCTCCAATAAATTCAAAAACTTTGAATTCACAATCTTTTTCAAAAAGTTTAATGTTTACATAATCTCTTGTTGAGAGAATATCTCTTGAAATATCACTTTTATTTGCTAATTTGCTTACCCTAGTAATTACCTTCTGGATTTCAACAAAATTATCCTTTTCGTTAAAATTGATAATAGAATTAATCCTATTTTTAAGATCAACAATATTCAATACTCTTTTTTGAGGTAATTCATCAGAAGAGCAAACGGCCTTTATTAATTCTTTACTTAGTGATATTTCTTCTAGATGACTAACAATTCTTTGAACTAAAAATTCATTTAAATCATTAAATACTGTTTCTCTTGAGAAGTTTAAATTCGGAAATGCGATTTTCCAAGAATCAATAAGTTCGTTAAATAATTTATCTAAAGGTAAATCAAGTTCATAATCCCAAATTATTTTAATCACTCCATTCAAATTTCTTCTTAAAGCATAAGGATCAGATGATCCACTGGGACGTTTACCAGAAATAAATATACTTATTAAAGTTTCGATCTTATCTGCTATGGAAACTATTGCACCATATTTTGTAGAGGGCAAAGAATCTTTATAAAAGGAAGGTAGATAATGTTCAGCGACAGCCAAGCATACATCCTCATTAAATCCTTCATATTTAAGGTATTTACCACCCATTATTCCTTGCAGCTCAGGAAATTCGAAAACAATTTCGCTACATAAGTCGTTTTTACAGTATTTAGCAGCTTCTATTATTTTTTTTTCTTCTAAAGAATTATCATTTAAAAATTTTAGAATTTTTTTAGTAACTTCCTCTATTCTTTCTACCCTCTGAAATATATTTCCAAGTCCTTTCAAATAGGAGACGGTTTTAAGCTTTTCATTTCTTTCTATTGAAGAAACTTTTTTGTCACTTTCAACAAAAAACTTTGCATCTGAAAACCTTGCTCTTAAAACTTTCTCATTACCTTTGGCAATATTATTATTTGATTCTTCGAGGCCATTTGAAATAACGCAGAAAGTTGTACTAATATTTTTTTCGGAGCTTAAATCTAATTTAGAAAAACTTTTGTTTTTAAATAAAAGAGGAACGTATCTCTGATGACTTTTCATGACTGTTGAGAGAACTTCAACCGGAAGATCAAGAAATTCATCACTAAATTTGCCAATAATTAAGTCTGGCCACTCAACTAAATCAGTTAGTTCATTTAGTAATCCTTCTGAAAGGTCAGGTTTCAAATTTAAAGATTTAGATGCCTGATTTATTAAACTTTCAATTTTTTCTTTTCTTTCTTTTCGAATAGCTATTACTCTATTTCGTTTCAATAATTCAAAAAAATCATCCGGATTCTGAAGTTCTAAAACTTCATTGATTAGCCTATGACTTTTTGTTTTATTATTTATTTTAATCTTTGGATCACATTCATCAAATTCAAAATCAAGAATTTCATCATTATAAATTGAGGCAATCCACCTAATAGGTCTTGAAAATTTCATGTTCCCAGCCCCCCACTTCATAAATCGAGGGCCTTGAAGACTCTTTACTAATTTTGGGATAATCGAAGACAAAGAAATTTTTGTTGATAGTCCTTTCTCAATTTTCTTTCCAAATACAAAATCACCCTTTTCTGTCTTTTTTATTTCTAGCTCACCAACATCTATACCTAAGCTATTAGCAAATCCTAAAGCAGCATTAGTAGGACATCCATTTAAATAAGCTGAATTTGCTTTAGGCCCTTTTCTTTCTATTATCTTATCTTCTGCATAATCAACTAAACCTTCGAGAAGTAGAACTATTCTCCTTGGTGTTGAGGTAACAACTATATGTTCGAATTTGATTAACTTTTTATCCAATTCAAATTCTATTAGAGATTTAAATTGCTCTAGAACAGCATGAGAAAAATTTGCGGGCAACTCTTCTGTTCCTATCTCAAGTAAATATTTAGACAAGAAAAAAATATGACTTCACTTACTATAATTTACTACCAGTTAAATAAGCTTTTCGCTAATGTATAAAAAGAGATATGTTTTGGTCCTTTGATCAAGGTTGAGAAAGTAAAAAAGAAAAAAGATTCTGCAAAGGAAGAGACCGTTTGTTTAGCAAATGGACTAGAAGTTTCTAAATTTGAAAATTTCAAAAAAAGTAGCCAATTTCTTAAAGAACCACTTGCTACAGAATTAGTCAATGAAAGTGATCATTTTACTAATGATGCAGTTCAGTTATTAAAATTTCACGGTAGTTATCAACAAGATAACAGGGAAAATAGAAGGCCTGGCAAAAGTAAAGATTGGCAAATGATGCTTAGGTTAAGAAACCCAGGAGGTGAAGTCCCTGGGAAATTATTTTTAGCATTAGATGAATTATCTGACAAATTAGGTAATGGAACACTTAGGGCCACTACAAGACAAGCCTTTCAAATGCACGGAATCAGAAAGGAGAATCTAAAGGAAGTAATTAAAACAATAGTAAATTCAATGGGTTCCACATTAGCTGCATGTGGAGACATTAATAGAAACGTTATGGCCCCTGCGGCTCCATTTGATTCGCCAGACTATAACATTGCAAGAGCATTGGCAAAAAAAGTTGCAGATCTTCTCACCCCAATGGCTGGCCAAGGCACTTTTTTAGAGCTTTGGGCTGATGGAGATTTAGAGTACACCATAAAGCCCGACAAAGATATTGAAGCAATTAGGAAGCTCCAATTCAAAGATAATGTTTTTAGTGGGATAAAAGATGAGCCTCTTTATGGTTCAACTTATTTACCGAGAAAATTCAAATGTGCCGTGACAGTTCCTGGTGACAATTCTGTTGATCTTCTTACCAATGACATAGGAATAGTTGCCTTTACTTCTAAAAATGGAAACTTAGAAGGGTGCAACTTCTATGTTGGAGGTGGTATGGGTCGCACACATAATAATGAGGAGACCTTTGCCAGAATTGCAGATCCACTTGGATATGTTGAAGAACCTGATGTTTATGAATTAATACAAAGCATTGTGGCTATTCAAAGAGATTATGGTGATAGGAAATCAAGAAAAAATTCTAGAATGAAATATCTTCTTCATAGAAAAGGTATTAAATGGTTCAAAAAGATACTTTCTGATAAGTATTTCAAAAAAGAAATTAAAAAAATCAGAAAAGAACCTGATAAAGTTCTTATTGATTACCTTGGTTGGCATAAACAAAATAAAACCTCCTATTTCGTAGGTTTACCATTATTATCAGGGAGATTATCTGGAGAGAAGAAGAATACCATCACAACTATTGTTAAAAAATATAATTTAGATTTAAGACTCACACCTAATCAAGATATTTTACTTTGTAATATCGCCAATGAAAACAAAGGTGAAATTCAAAAATCTCTATCAAAAATTGGATACGAAAATTTAGAAAACATTAATGAAATACAAAGACACGCTTTAGCTTGTCCTGCTTTACCACTTTGTGGCCTTGCAATGACTGAAGCTGAAAGAATATTACCTGATGTATTAAAAAGGATTGAAAATTTACTATTAGATCTAAAAATACAAAAGACAATATTATTCAGAATGACAGGATGTCCGAATGGATGTACTAGGCCTTATATGGCTGAATTAGCACTGGTTGGAAGTGGTCAAAACAAATACCAACTATGGTTGGGAGGAAGTAAAAATCTACAGAGGCTTGCTAAACCATTTTTACAAAGAATGGAACTTAACGATTTAGAAAAAACTCTTCAACCATTATTTAATAATTGGAAGAGTAATTTGGATTTGGATTTCGGGGATTTTATAAATACTCAAGATGAAAATTATATATTGAATTTACTAAATAAAAATCAATAGAATTTAAATTTTTCCATAAAGGGCATTTGCTTTTTTATTTTTCCAAGCCCATAATTGATCACCATAACTAAAATGCCACCATTCATTAGGATGTTGAGCAAATCCGAATTTAGTCATAATTTCCCTTAATAAATTTCTTCTACTATTCCAAATAATTGCTTCTTCATTCTTTATGTTTGCATAAAAATAAGGATTTGAGGTCTCATCCATTTGATCAACCATGCTACCCATTTCAACAAGATTTCCTTCTTTATCTGATAAACAAACATCCAATGCACCCCCAGTTGAATGAGGGGGAGGACACCTATTGTCATAAGAAGGATATGCCCAAAATTTTTCAACTTTTTTTAAAATGGATGGATAAGATTTTATGTTTTCAAAAGAAGTATCAATATCGGATTTTTCACACTCCAATAAAAATGCTCTTTTAAACATAAATTCTTGGACTTCTAAAGGTCGCCAACTGTCATAAATCAAAAGGTTAAAACTACTCTTTGATATCAAATAATCATTTACTTTTACTAATCTATTTACAACCTCCTCTCTTAATTTCCAAATAGAAGTTTTATCTTTGTAAGGTGCTCCTAAATGAAAGTAAGGGTGGGGATCTAAAAACTTTAGGCAGCTAGGTATAGCTATTAATTTATCTCCATTATCTTTAATTGGTATTTTATTCCAAACTTTCAATTGAAATTTGCAATTGATTTATAGTGGCATAAATATCAAAAATTACAATGATAGTTTTCAATTTAAGAAATCATGAATGAATTTATTATCAGAATTATCAATAAGTATTTTCCTTAAAACAATATTTTCTTTTAAATCAGGATCATCACTAACAATCTTAATAGCCTCTTCACGGGCCTTATCAATAAGAAATTTATTATTAGGTAAATTGTCCAGTACAAAATCAGGCAATCCAGATTGTCTATATCCTAAAATCTGACCTGGACCTCTAAGCTCCAAGTCTTTTTCAGCAATATAAAAGCCATCATTAGATTTTTGCAAAACACAAAGTCGTTTATTTTCTAATCCATTTTTATCGGGGGTTACCAGATAACAAAAAGATTTGGTTGATCCTCTACCAACTCTCCCCCTTAATTGATGTAGCTGGGACAATCCAAATCTATCTGAATTATAAATAATCATAATTGTGGCGTTAGGGACATCAATACCAACCTCAATTACTGTGGTTGAAACCAATATATTAATTTCATTCTTTAAAAAAGAATTAATTACTTCATTCTTTTCTTGTGAACTTAATTTGCCATGTAATAATCCAACTTTTTTATTAAAAAAGACCTCTTCTGATAAATGTTTGAATGTTTTCTTTGCGGAGCTTAAATTCATTTTTTCTGAATCTTCTATAAGTGGCAAAATAACATAAGCTTGCTTTCCCTTATTGATCTCATCTTCAACAATCTTGAACAAGTTAGTTAAATCGTCTTCTGAAATTATTTTTGTTGTTATTGGAACTCTCCCAGGAGGTAGTTCTGTAATTTGACTCACATCTAAATCACCATAAATAGAAAGCGCAAGAGTTCTTGGAATTGGAGTTGCTGTCATTGATAACAAGTTAGTATTTTCTCCTTTATTTAGTAATCTATTTCTTTGAGTAACTCCAAATCTATGTTGTTCATCAATTACCACCATGCCTAATGCATTAAAGATGACTTTATCCTCAAATAATGCATGAGTACCTACGAGGATATCAACTAATCCATTGTTCAAATTAGAGAAAATTTCTTTTCTCTTTTTTTGAGGAGTATTCCCAGTAAGTAATTCAACAGAAACAAAAAGGGGGTTCAAATATTTTAATAAATTTTTATAATGCTGTTCTGCCAATACCTCAGTTGGGACCATAAATGCACCTTGCAGGTTTTTTTCAATTACAAGCAAAAGAGACGCTATTGCAATTATAGTTTTACCGCTTCCCACATCTCCCTGAAGCAATCTAGACATTGGTACGGGATTAGATAAATCTTTCTTAATTTCATTTAAAACGTTTTCTTGAGATTTTGTTAATTCAAAAGGAAAAGTATCTAAAAATTCTTTTAATAAAGATTTCTTTTGAGGTAATTGTTGGGGATTTACATTTTTTTTCGTCTTTCTTTTTCTAAGTAGGAACTTTATTTGAAGTAGGAATAACTCATCAAAAACCAAACGTTTTTTTGACTCAATAAGTGCCTGTTGAGTTGGTGGAAAATGAATATTAATCAACGACTCTCCTTTTGATAATAAAGATAATGAATCAAGTTGCTTTTTATTTAAAATTTCTGGATATTGCTTTGCATAAATTAGTACCTTTTTCATAAGTTTTATAAAACTCATATTCGATAATGCTTCACCTAATGAATACAAGGGTAATATTTTGCCTGAGAAATTAAAATTATCATTGTTGTCCTTAAGAATTTCAATCTGCGGATCTACAAAAGTTTTGCCATACTCTGTCAATTTAACCTTACCGGAAATTGCTAATTTAGTTCCAGGAGTATACAAAGATTTTTGAGATGTGAAGAAGGAGTAAGATCTAAATCTTTTTCCTAAAAAAAATTTTGTAACCTTTATTGAAGACGTTTCATCAAAAACAACAATATTCATTATTGATAAATTACTATTTTTTTTACTCTTATGAATATAAAACCTTTTAACGTTTGCAATGCACGTGTATAAATTATCTGGTTTTAAATTTATTATCTTGACTCTATTCGTATAGTCTAGATATGTTCTTGGGAAATAATTAATTAGATCTTTTATATGAAATATCCCTAATTCATTAAGCTTATTTTTATAAACTTTTCCTACATTTTTTATTAATGAAATATCTGAATCAATAGACAAACTTGCATCAGCTTTATCCAGAAAAACATTATTATTAGAACTTTCTATTTCTAAGGTTTTACCTAGTTTATAAAGATTTTTTCTTGTATCTATAACTAACCTTTTTCTTTGATTTTCATCTAATTTATTATATTCATTATATTTTTTAGAAAATTCATCAAATATCCTTAAATATTCGCCTGAGAGATTTAGATTATCTAGTTTTTTTAGTGATTCATGCAAATAATCATTAAAATATTTTTCTCTTCCTAAAGTGTTAATAAATTTATTTTCAGTTTCAATAGTAAGAGATTTTTGAAGAGGTCTTATCCAATCTTTAATTAATTTATTATTATTCCCGCTAATAGTCACATTTGAAAAAAGAGTTATTTTTTCAACGTATCTTATTCAAGGTTATTTCTTTTTGCCTCCAATATGTCTCTTTTTTAATCAAACGCTGAAATTGATTTTTTAGCTCATTTATTTTGTTCCTTTGAATAGAAAGATTTAAATTTTTAAACTCTAACTCAACAGTAGATATATTGAAAAAAATAATGCTTGGAATATTATTGCCGGTTAATGAGGAACGATTTAAGTTTAATTCGAAATTAATAACAAAAGGATATGGATGTTTTATCATTAAATTTTTGCTTACTAAGTAATCAAAGGAATCTTTAGATATCATCTTTTTTATTAGATTTGCATTGAATAATTCTTGGTTAATATTATATGAAAGATTCAATAGTAAATTTTCCAATGACTTGTCTATTAAATAAAAATTATTAAGAATATGATTTCTTGGTAAATTATTCATTTGATTGATATTTTCTTTTTCTGGATGTCTTGGTTTTTCCACATTTTCTTCTCCAATTAATTCAAGTAGGGAGGAAATAAATTGTTTTTCAACTTCTAAATTTTCAAAACTATTGTTTTTAGATAAATAATTATTATCGTCGTTGTTATCTAAATCAAGTGATACGAATTTCTCATAATTATGAGCTTGATAATATTCAGATGTATTTGAAAAGTCTTTACTAATCTCGAACTGTGTGGGTTCTTTTAAATGGAAAACATCTTCATATTGAAATTTTTCTTTTTGACCATCTTTTGTTTTTGATGAACTATCAAAAATAGTAAGCTTAATTTCCTTATTTGCATTTTTTTTAATTTCTTTTATCTTTAATTGTTCTACTGTTAAAAAGGGCAAAATCGTAAATATTAATTTACTTATTTTTTTTTCAAAAAGACTAAAGAATTCATTTTCATTAAAGAAATTATCATTAGTTGTTGGATAACTATATATATGATTAAGGCCTTTTTCTACAGAGATGAAAAGTAGTTCTCTTACTAGATTAAGATAAAGTTCATATTCCCTATAGATATTTCTAGTTAATATTCTTTTTTGTATGTCTGCTCTCTCTAATTGAGAATTAATTTTATCTATTTCTATGTAATTATTGAAATTATTCAAGTTACTAGTTTTTTTGCATTGATGCGACCTCTTCAGCAAAGTCCATCTGATTTTTTTCGATACCTTCACCCAATGTATATCTCGTAAAGCGTCTTACTTTGATGTTTTCCCCAATTTTTGCAGCTGCTTCCTTAACAAGATCCTCAACTGTTAGAGAACTATCTTTAATGTAGGGTTGTGAAAGTAACACAAGCTCATTAAGTCTTTTTGCTATTCTCCCTTCAACTATTTTTTCTTTAATTTGTTCTGGTTTTCCAGACAAATCATCCCTACCCATTTCAATCTGCTTTTCTTTTTCCACAACATCTTCTGGTATTTCATCAATTGATACATACTCAACATTTGGGCATGCTGCTACTTGCATTGAGACATCCTTCAACAGAGATTGGAATATATCACCTCTAGCAACGAAATCAGTTTCACAATTTAACTCTAGTAAAACTCCAACCCTTGATCCAGTATGAATATAACTACCAATTGACCCTTCGGCCGCTACTCTTCCCGATTTTTTTTCGGCACTAGCTATGCCTTTCTTTCTTAACCATTCCAAAGCTTTATCTAGATTTCCTTCCGTTTCGTTAAGTGCTTTTTTGCAGTCCATCATTCCTGCGCCAGTTTTGTCTCTAAGATCTTTTACAAGTTTTGCTGTAATGTTTCCCATTTGAAGTAATAAAAAATAGTGAATAGTAAGTTTTAAATTGGAATTTAATTTTTTCTTTCGGCATTAGAGCCCTTTCTACCCTCATTTATGGCATCTGCAAGTCTTCCTAAAATAAGTTGCACAGATCTAACGGCATCATCGTTACAAGGAATTGGAACTTCACACAAATCCGGATCGCAATTTGTATCTAACATTGAGACTAATGAGATATCTAATTTTCGAGCTTCTAATACTGCATTAGATTCTCTTCTCTGATCAACCAATACAACTACATCTGGTAATCTTCTCATACTCTTTAGTCCACCTAAGTATTTTTGTAATCTTTCAAGTTCTCTCCTTAATACTGCAGCTTCTTTTTTAGGCCTCATTGCTATTGCACCACTACTTTCCATTCTTTCAAGATCCTTTAATCTTTCAATCCTAGCTTTCATTGTTGTCCAATTAGTCAACATCCCTCCAAGCCATCTTTGATTTACATATGCAGCTCCACAGCGTGTAGCTTCCTGAGCCACTACATCTGATGCCTGTTTTTTTGTACCGACAAATAGGAAACGTTTCCCGCTTTTTGCAGCGTTTCTCGTCCATTTATATGCATTGTTCATACACAATGCTGTTTTTACAAGATCGATAATATGAACTCCATTTCTCGCACAATATATGTACTTAGACATCTTGGGATTCCAACGTCTAGTTTGATGCCCAAAATGAGCACCAGCTTCCATCATTTCTGATAGCGATACAACAGCCATAATTTAAAAAGGGTTTCGGGTTAGCCTCCATCTGACGGGGAATTAATATTAATAATTCACCCGAAACTGTCAGATGTGTGAAATTTAATCATTTTATTTTAGCAAGTAATGTGTATTTCTAAAAGTTTTTTATCCTGATTTTGTTAACTGTTTAATGTAAATCATGTTTAGAGGGATCCTAAGTATCTCAAGTGCCAGTCTATTTCTTCTTATATTTACTAAGAATCTTAATAAAGGTAGGATTCTATCGACACTGATTAGTCCTCCTAAGCAAAGAATTTGCCAAAGCAAATTATGGAGAGGAGTTAATTGAATCATAAATCTAACCCTTAAATTTGGGTGTTTCTTATAAAACACTAAAGCCATTTTTGCTCTCTCTTTTTCTTGAGCTATTAATGAATCTATTTGTTCACAATTAAATGGCGGATGCCAATGAAAACCAACTGCATTTGGGCATTTAATTAATTTTGTCCCAATTTTTTTTAATCTTTCTCCAAGTTCCAAATCCTCCCAACCATAAAGACTAAAAGAACTATCAAATAATCCCACACTTAAAATCAATTCTTTTGATATCGCTACATTCCCAGTAGCAAAGTATGCAAAAGAAGTGTCCATTATTTTATGTTTTTCACTCTGAGGATTTAGAAAATTAGATGTATTGACTACCGAGCCGTAGGTAAAACATTTTTTATCATTTTTTCTCCAAGAGGCAAGTAATTTTTCTACGTGGCAATTTATAAAATTATCTAAAACAATAAGATCACTATCAATGAATATTATAATTTCATATTTTGATTTAATTACTCCCAGATTTCTTCCAAGCGCAGGCCCGCCATGTTTTTGCCGAAATAGAGTAACGTGTGGGAGATTAGCTTTGTTTTTATTTATCCATGAGGTTGTACCATCAGTTGATCCATCATCAACTACTATTACTTCATAATTACTGATATTTGTATTTAATTTTTGATTTTCAAGCGCTAATAGACATTTCTCTAATATAGGTAACCTATTGTAAGTCGGTATAACAATACTTACATTCATGATTATGTCTTAAATATGCATGATATATTGAACTCCAAAAGATAAAAATAAAATATAATCCTAATCCGCTGCACCGCCATTATTTACTGTGCCTGTAACATTTCCAGAATCAGGTCTTCCATCAGTTCTTAATTTCCTTTTTTTGAATTTTCTAGCATAGGCTCTATTACGTTCCTGCTTTTCTTTTTTTAGATTCCTTCTCTTAGACATAAAATTTTTAACTTTTAATTATATTAGCTCACAATGAGCACTATATATCTTACCATCTTCCATATTTAGTATCCTATCGGCCATATCGGAAATTCTTGGATCATGCGTAACCATAAGTACAGAACAATTTTGCTCTTTCGCTAGTTTCCTTAAAAGGGTTACAATTTCTCTTCCTGTGACGCTATCTAAAGCAGAGGTCGGCTCATCAGCTAATAAAAGTTTCGGGTTAGCAGATAAAGCTCGCGCAATTGCTACTCTCTGTTTCTGCCCACCAGATAAGTCATTTGGCAACTTTTTATGATGTTCTTCTAATCCCACTGCTGACAACCAATTCCGTGCTATTTCACGTCTTTGCAAATAAGTTAAACCTTTTATTAAATCGGCGCCCATCTGGACATTTTGTTCTGCTGTTAAACATCTCAGAAGATTGTGACCTTGAAAAATCATTCCAATACTTCTTCTAAGAATCTGACGCGTTTTCCTTGATGCTCCATTTAACTGATTATTTAAAACAGTCAAATCTCCACTTTGACAGGTTCTCAAGGCTCCAATCAATGTTAAAAGAGTTGTTTTACCACATCCAGAAGGTCCTTTTAGAAGAACCAATTCTCCTTTATCAATATTTAAATTAACATCATTAAGAACTTGTTTTTTATTCTCATTTTTTCCATAAAAGTGACTCAAATTATTTATTGAGACTGTTTTAACGTTTTTAACATTATTTTTTAATTTTTGAGTTTTAACCATTTATCTTTAATTATTTAAAAAATTTCTGCAGGATCAGCGTCAACTAATTTACGCATCGCAACAGCGGCGGATCCCATACACATAACTAAAACTAAAACGAAAATTAAAATTGTTTTATCTGCATCCATTATTATTGGGAGTTTAGTAGAACTTCTTATAACTGAGTAAAGTATTTGACCCGAGAAATAAGCAGGTAAGTAACCAAACAATGCCAACAAAAACCCCTCTCTAGCTACAACAAAGAAAAGGGACTTAAGTCTATACCCCATTGCCAATAAGGTGGCGTACTCTGGGAGGTGATCTGTAACGTCACTATAAAGAATTTGATAAACGACCACACACCCTACAACAAAACCCATCAAGGCTCCCAAACTAAATATAAAACCTATTGCAGTACTATTTTTCCAATAATTTTTTTCAAATTCTATAAATTGTTTTTTTGTAAGAACTTTAACATCATTTGGGAGTGAGTTATTTAATATCCTTGAAATCAATTCAGGATCAGATCCTTTTTTTAGCTTTACCAAACCAATTTCTATACTACCAGGAGAATTAGCAGGAAAAAGTCTTAAGAAGGTTTCTCGACTAGTTATTAAATTGCCATCTGCACCAAAAGATGGTCCCAACTCCACAAGGCCCTCAACAATTACTCGTTTTCCTGCAACCTCAGTCTCAACTTTTTTTTCAGATAAGAACCATTCTTCAATTGGTCCAAATTCAGGCCTAGATAATTTGTCAAAAAGAACTCTTGATGGATTTCTCAGTTTATAAGCTTTCTTTGAGAAACCATCATCTAAAAGAAGTGAATCTGAGGGATTAAAACCTAATGCAAGTATTGATCTAGTTTTAAGATTTTCGGGATTTCTCCAAAGTAGATAATTTAGATTCACGGGAGCAGTTTTTTCAACATCCTCTACTGCGAGAGTCTGAATTAACCTTCTTTTTGGGAATCCACTCATGCTTATAGAACTTTTTGATCTGGGACTTATCAAAACAAGATCGGCATCTAGAAGTTTATGAATAGTTACACTCGTGTCAAATAAACCATCTCTAAAACCTAATTGCATAAACATCAAAATCCCTGCAAAACTGATTCCAGCTATGGCTACTGCTAGCCTTAAGGGTTGCCTAGTTAATAACAACCAAGCCAATGGTATTTTTCTAAATTTTAAAAAAGAAAAGCTCATTAGGGGATAAATTTTGCAATCACTTTCATTCCTGCATAGTTTTGAACGATATCTATAGAATCTTGATCTAGTTTTACTAGTACCTCGATAATTCGCGAATCAGCATCCCCTGTTGGATCAGTCGATAAAACTTTTCTTTGTTTTACTTGAGGACTAATCCTAATCACCTTACCATTAAGATTTTTTTGGAAACCGCCATTCTCACTGCTTAATTCAACATTCTGAGAGATAAAGACTCTATCGATGTCAGATTCATAAACCTCTATCAAAGCTTCCATTTTTTGACTAGAACCAATATCCAAAATCCCTTCATTTTGAGGCCTCTCACCAACTCTCGTATTTATTCCAAGGATAAAACCATCAATTGGACTCCTTAGTTTTGAATTAAATAGATCTATCTTGATATTTTTTTGTTCTCCGATAAGGTTTATTTTCTGTTTTTGCAATTGTAATAATTCATCTTTTCTCTGTGAAAACTCTACAAAAGAATATACATCTTTGCTCAAAGCTAACTCATACCTTTGAATTTGATCTTTCTTTAGGGTAATTTCTTCGTTAATAGTATTAATTAGATTTTCATTTCTTTCAAGATCAGCAATTAATTTTTTTTCATTTTCAAAGATTGCCAAAATATCACCTTTTTTTACGAAATCTCCTTCATTTACTAAAATTTCTACAATTCGCGGGGAAGAGCCAAGCTGACTTATTGGAGCTGCCAATTGCCTAATTTCTCCAGAAGGAGAAAGTTGACCTAGTGCGGCAACAGCTGTAATAGGAGGTATAAAATCTGAAGTTATTTCCTCTTTAAATTTTAAACTTGATTTATTATTTCCAGAACAGGAAATAACCACAAGAGATAATGGTGTAAATAATAAAAAATAAATAAATAGATTTTTTAATATTTTTAGTTTCATTAAAAATCGAAGAGTACTGTTTTTAAATAGTTATTGACCCATTTTTCATCAAAATATTTTAAAAGGACCATACTAGTCTTTTCATTTTTCATTTGTTGAACACAATAATTTTTTTGATAATCTATTCTCTCTTGGATAATTACCTTATTATCTTCCTGTTTAGCTTTCTTACTTAATTTGATCAAAATAGAGAGGTATTGATCTACAACTCTACAAAAATCATTTTTTTCAGATTTACTTTTTAGGGAAGCAAAAAATACATTATTAGAAAAAATCCCGCCCCATTTAGGAATCTCTCTCAAAGAGGTAAAAGAACTTTTATCAACTGCAGAAAGTAATTTTTCGTATTTCAAACCTTGATTTTGTGATGCCGGGGATAAATCAACAATGGCAGCAGAAACAATATCATTTATTTTTACCAAATCCATCCCAAAAATTGGGATGTCAAACTTTGGATCAGGAAAAAAAACGCAGTGTAATATCTTAAGATTCTCTGAAAATTCTGCCACTTCAATATGTAACTTTCTAAATCCTTTTGCTTTATGAAATTCATTTTCAATATAGAGTTCTCTGCCTATTTCTTTAGATATTATATTAGTTAGTTTTGGATCAATTTTTATACTCTTAAGGTCCTCAAGCATAGATCTATGATCTCTAATATTTTGTAATAACTCCAAAATAAGAGGGTCTGTTAATTTTGTTTTAGTTAAAGATTCAGACAACAAGGCTAAAAAGTACCAAAATAGAATTTAAAGAGAGAAACGAAATGAACGTAGGAGATGTTAATTACTACACCCATTCAAGCAAAACTAGATGTGTGTTTGTGGATAATAAAGAATTGCCGCTTATAAGCATTGATATTTGGTGCAAAGCAGGTTCTTCATTTGAGGATGTTGATAAAAACGGCACTGCTCATTTTCTAGAACATATGATTTTTAAAGGATCTAACAAAATAATGCCAGGTGAGTTTGACCATAAAATTGAATCACTAGGCGGATTAAGTAACGCTTCAACAGGTTATGATGATGTACATTACCATGTCTTAGTTCCACCCAGTAACTTTAAAGAATCACTTGCTCTTTTGACAAATATTGTCGTGGCTCCAGATTTTAATCCTGATGAATTTATCAAAGAAAAAGGGGTAGTTATTGATGAAATAAAACAACAAAATGATCAGGCTGAAGAAAGATTATTTAATTATTTTTTGAAAAGGGTTTGGTTAAGTCCTAATTATGCCAATTCGATTCTGGGAACTGAAAATAGTATTAAAAACTTAGAGATAAATGATCTCGTAAAATTTCATAACAAACATTACACTACTGAAAAAATTTGTATTGCAATTGCTGGGAATCTCTCTGAAGAAATTTATAAAATTTTTGAAAAAAGTGATCTATCTGGTATTAAAAAAAGTCCAAATTTAAGAAATCTTAAAAATAAACCTTCTTTAAAAATTAGGAATGGTAGAGAGAAAGTTAAGTTTGATAATTTAGAGTTTTCAAGAATATTTATGGCTTGGTTTATCCCAAACTTAAATGATCAAAAAAATATTATTGGACTAGAGTTATTAGCATCAATACTCTCTGTTGGAAGAAACAGCAGATTAGTTAAAATTTTAAAAGAAGATAGTAATCTTGTTGAATCGGTATATGTAGATGTAAATGCTGGAGAATTAGGGGGATTATTTATAATGGAAGCAAGTTGTGAGTCCAAAGATATTGATTTAGTAGAAAAGCAAATTAATAAAACAATCGATGAGATCACAAATTGTAAAACCTTGTGTTTGGATGAAATAAAAAAAGCAATAAATATTGTCAAAAGTAATTATGTATTTAATTTAGAAACATCTACGCAACTATCTTCATTCTTTGGAAATGAACTTCTGTGGGGGAGAAAATCTTCAATCAATAATTTAGAGAGTCATTTAAAATATTGGAATGACTTGGAAAACTTTAAAGAAATCACAGAATATATTCGTGGAGAAAAATTCACTTTAGTGGCATGTCCTGAGTAAATGTTAAAAAAATACTTTTTAAATAATAAAAAAAGGAATTTTTCAACTGCTTCAATCTGGATTAAAGGAGGCAGTGATTTAGATAGTGTTGGCAAAAAAGGTATAAATAAAATCCTCAGTTCGTTACTTACCAGAGGATGTGAGGGTTTTAATAATTTCACTCTTTCGGAGTATATTGAGTCCTATGGAGCAGAATTAAATCAAGAAGTATTTGAAGATGGTATTTCAATAAGCATTAAATCCCTAAATGAACATTTCACCAAATTATGCCCTTTATTAGAATTAATAATTAATCAACCAACTCTCTTAGAAATCGAATTTCAAAAAGTAAAAAAATCTTCAATTAACTCTATTAAAAAAGATAAAGAGAATCCATTTAATATTTGTTTTGATAACTGGAGAAGAATTGTTTACTCAAATCATCCTTATGCCTTTAATACAAATGGCAATGTAAATGATGTCACAAAGATTACATATGAAGATGTTTTGCTTGAGTTTAAGAATTTCAAAAGTCGAAATAAGTATTTAATTTCAAATAATTTAGAAATAAATGGAGTAAGCATAGAAACATTAGAAAAAAAACCCTTAGAAGGAAAATCAAGAACTATAAAGCCCGATTTAAGTCCTAACGATAGATTTGATTTCAAAACTAACAATTCAAATCAAACAATCATAATGATGGGGGACCAAACTTGCTCGCGAAGAAGCAGTGAATATTTGCCACTTAAGGTTTTGGAGTCATATTTATCTTATGGGATGAGCGCTGCTTTATTTAAACTGTTTAGAGAAAAACATGGTATCACCTACGATTTAGGTGTTTACTATCCTATTAGAAATGGGAATGCCCCATTTTTAATTTATTTATCAGTATCTAATAAGCAAGCACTTTTTGCTTTTGAACTTTTATCAATACTATGGAGAAATTTACTTTTTAAACCGTTGACTGATGGTGAAATATTTTTAGCTAAAGAAAAACTAAAAGGCTCTTTCCTATTAGGAAATCAATCAGTAGATGAAATTTTACAGAATAAGATACAATTAATTAGTTATGGAATTTCACCAATTTCTGAGATAGATTTAAATTCACAGATAGAAGAAATATCTTCATTAGATATTCTTAAATTAACTAATAGATATTTCTCAAAACCTTTTCTAAGTATTTCTGGCAATGAAAAGATATGTTTAGAAATTTCTAAAAGTTGGAAGAAAAATTTTTAAGTTAGTTTTTCTCAATCTTATCAATATCTATTAAAAACGAACCTCTTCTAAACTTTACTTCAACAGTATCTGGGGATTTAATTGATAGGATTTCTCCAATCTCATCAATCGCAACTAGATCGGGTGGTCTTAACATCGGCATATTATCTGAAGTCTTTAAATAAGAGACTGGTGCAATCAACTTAACCTTATCTTTGATCTCAAATTTCATTTATAGGTTGGATACATTCAAGAGTAGTATAAGCATAAAGTTAGAGAAAATTTCAACGAAATGCACTGATTCATTCTACAATCTTAGAATCAACTTTCGACAAATTAATGAATCAGAAATTTAAAACATTAATTTTATGGGCTTTACCTATACTTTTAGTAATAGCGCTTTCCTACCAATTTTTATCTTCAAGCAATGTTGATTCACTTAAATCTAACGGTACTACTGTTGCACCAAGAAATTCTGCAGTAGCAAGAGTTAGTTACGGTAGATTTCTCGATTACATTAATTCAGGAAGAGTGACTTCTGTTGATATTTTTGAGGGAGGCAGAAATGCAGTTATAGAAACGATAGATTCGGACTTAGACAATAAAGTTCAAAGGTTGCGTGTAGATCTACCTGGCTTAACACCAGAACTTATAAACATTTTAAAAAATGAGGGAATAAGTTTTGATGTGCATCCTGTAAAAACAGCCCCTCCTGCACTCGGAATTTTGGGTAATTTACTTTTCCCAGCAATTTTAATTGGAGGATTAATACTTTTAGCTAGAAGGTCAAATGGAATGCCAGGAGGTCCTGGTCAAGCAATGCAATTTGGAAAAACAAAGGCAAGATTTGCAATGGAAGCTGAAACCGGAGTAGTTTTTGATGATGTTGCGGGTGTTAATGAAGCAAAGCAGGATCTCCAAGAAGTTGTCACTTTTCTGAAAAAACCAGAAAAATTTACTTCTGTAGGTGCAAGAATACCTAAAGGAGTTCTATTGGTAGGCCCTCCTGGAACTGGTAAAACCCTCTTGGCAAAAGCAATTGCTGGTGAAGCTGGTGTACCATTTTTCTCATTGTCAGGTTCTGAATTTGTTGAAATGTTTGTTGGTGTTGGTGCTAGTAGAGTAAGAGATCTTTTCAAAAGAGCTAAAGAGAATAGTCCTTGCCTAATTTTTATTGATGAAATTGATGCTGTCGGAAGGCAAAGAGGTGCTGGTATTGGTGGAGGTAATGATGAGAGAGAACAAACTCTCAACCAGCTGCTCACTGAAATGGATGGCTTCGAAGGCAATAGTGGCATAATAATAATTGCAGCCACCAACAGGCCGGATGTTCTTGACTCCGCTCTAATGAGACCTGGCAGGTTTGATAGACAGGTAACTGTGGACGCACCTGACATCAAGGGCAGATTATCAATATTAGAAGTGCATGCTAGAAATAAGAAACTTCAAGAAGACTTAACACTTGAAAGTATTGCAAGAAGAACACCAGGTTTTACTGGGGCAGATCTAGCAAATTTATTAAATGAGGCTGCTATTTTAACCGCAAGAAGGAGAAAAGACTCTATATCTATTTCGGAGATTGATGATTCTGTAGATAGGATTGTTGCTGGAATGGAAGGTTCACCACTAACCGACGGTAGAAGCAAAAGGTTAATTGCTTATCATGAAGTTGGCCATGCTCTCATAGGTTCACTAGTAAAAGCACATGATCCTGTTCAAAAAGTGACCGTCATTCCAAGAGGTCAGGCTAAAGGATTAACTTGGTTTACTCCGGACGATGAACAAACACTTGTCAGCAGAGCTCAATTAAAAGCGAGAATAATGGGCGCTTTAGGAGGAAGAGCTGCCGAAGATGTAGTTTTTGGGAAAGGTGAAATTACAACAGGAGCAGGAGGTGATTTTCAACAAGTAGCTTCTATGGCACGTCAAATGGTCACAAGATTTGGAATGAGTAATTTAGGTCCTATAGCTCTAGAAAGTGGTAATCAAGAAGTATTTGTTGGTAGAGATTTAATGACTAGAAGTGAAGTTTCCGATTCAATCTCTAAACAAATAGATGAAAGTGTGAGAGTAATGGTCAAGGAATGTTATAAAGAAACTTACGCTATAGTCAGCAATAACAGAGAAGCTATGGATAAAATAGTAGATTTACTAATAGAAAAAGAAACATTAGACGGTGAAGAATTTGTAAGTATTCTTTCCAAATTCACTAAAATTCCTGAGAAAGAGAGAACACCTCAATTATTAAGTTAGAATTTAGTAGGTTTTTTATCTAATACTAGATCAATTAATCCATACTCAACCGCTTCGCTTGGAGACATATAAAAATCTCTATCAGTATCTTCTTTGATAGTGTCATAATCCTTCCCAGTTCTTTCTGATAACTCAGTATTAAGTCGTTCTTTTAAGAACAAAATTTCATCTGCTTGAATTCTTATGTCACTAGCTTGACCTCTAGCACCTCCAAGTGGCTGATGAATCATTATTCTTGAATGTCTAAGGCTGCTCCTTTTACCTTTAGTACCTGCGGCTAGCAAAAAAGCACCCATACTAGCTGCCAAACCAACACAAACTGTATGTATATCAGGCTTAACATGCTGCATTGTGTCAAATATACCCAAACCATCATAGACAGATCCTCCAGGAGAATTTATATACATATAAATATCCTTATCAGGGTCCTCTGCTTCAAGGAATAATAATTGAGCAACAATTCTATTAGCAGTTTCACTAGTAACCTGTTCTCCTAAAAAGATTATTCTTTCTCTTAATAATCTCGAATAAATATCAAAGACTCTTTCGCTGCCACCAGATTCTTCTAAAACTAAAGGGATCATAATAATATTTATCTGTTTATTAGATATTAACGATATTGAGTCAACATACGCTAACCTTATTAAGGTTTACATATAAAAAATTGGAAGAAAAATTGACGGTTTCAGATAGCAAAAAGTTATTTCATGAAAAATTCCCATACGTTATTCCGGGTTTATATAAAAGAATAGTTGATGAAATGCTTGTAGAATTAAATCTTCTAAATCATCAAAATGAATTTACGCAAGATTATCTATTTTGTGTTGGTCTGACTGAAACATTCAAACAATTAATGAAAGGATACAAACCAGAGAAACATTTGGATCTTCTTTTCGAATCATTATGCAGTTCTACAAATTTTAACGCGAAGGAAATTACTGAAATATCCCAAAAATCTCAAAAGGAATTCAAGGATAAAACATCTAAAGACATTTCGAAATTATTAATTGAAAAAAGCAATTCTAAACTTTATCCTTCAAGGATTTTAAACTTAGGAATATATATATTAATTTCAAGCTCCCAAGATCTCAAGGAGAAAAATGAATCAGATATGAATAAAATGACTTCTGATATTTTTGAGAAGTTAAACTTATCTGCTAATAAAGCAGAAAAAGATATTGGAATTTATAAAAGCAGTATCTCAAAAATGGAACAAGCAAAAGAATTAATTGAAGAGCTCAGAATAAAGGATAAGAAAAAAGAGCAAAAACAATAATATCTATTTTTTTAATCTTTTTTTATCTTTCCAAGAGACATAGGATATATAAATTACAGCAAATGTTATTAATATGAGCAAAAAGAACGATGTTAAAATAAGAAATTTACTTAAATAGCCTTCATAAGTTAAAAATGAAATCATATATCAATGGAACCATCACCATTTCTTCCCCAAACAACCATGGCAATTGAAAAAGTAAAAATAGCAGCTAATGCTGCCCAACCTATTTGAAAGATCATTAAATTTAAATCGCTAATACAAATATAACAGAACTTCAAAATTTTTAATCATTTTCAAGCTAAAGTTAATTTCTCAGAAACAAAATTTTCTCAATAAAATAAAGATAAATCTAAATTGGGAAGGTTAGTTTTAAATCACAGCACAAATATAGAAGGTCTAATTCCAATACTTCAAAAATTAGCCTTGGATATTAATATAAAGACAATAACCCCAGCGGCTATTTCCAGAGCGAGAGGAAGATCTTCTAAATTGATAATTAGATTGTCAGTGAAAACTATAAGCGGATATAAAGCAATAGCAAGAAAGGGTAGAACAGCCCAAGAAGTTTTTATTTCAACAGACTTAAGTAAAGATGAATTAAAACAACTTATAGATACTTATAATTGAAAGTAATCAAATCCAAGAAAATTAGAAATCAGTAAGGAGAGAACAAATGAGATTGGCATTAAATTTTTCTATGTTTTTATTAGCCTTTTTTTCATTTAGTAATGAATCATTATCACTTACTAACTACCAAATAAAAAGATTTTGCGGGAAGAAGAAAAGAGTATCTTTATGTATCAAAAATTTGCAAGAGAAAAGATCTGATCTCCAAGAAGGAAAACTAATTGAGATACCTGTAACACCTTTCAAACGCTAATAGGAAATATATCTTAAATTTCAAATTCTGATTCGAAAAGATTATAAGCATTTTTATAATTTGTCAGAAGTTTTTCTGAATTATCAGAAAAACCTTTTTGGTCATAATCTTCTTTTAATTCATCATATAAGTAAACCACACAGTTAAAGGCACTCATATATTCTTTTTGTATGTCTTCATCATCAATATCATAGATTTTTGCCAATACTAATTCGACATTTTTTTTTGATGAATATATTTTTTTCTCAAAATCTTTATTTAACTTCCTTCTTTTTTTTGCCATTTAAAATTTTAAATACAAATTAACAATACTCAAATTCATAGATAAATTAAATTAAAACTTATAAAATAAAAATATAGTTTTCAAATCAAAATAAAACCTCTACATTCCAAATAAATCATTCGATGATATGAGTAAGAAAGAAACAACTAATCTTGATGAGGTTAGAAACAAAAACTATGAAGCAAAGAAAATGAATACTTCTGAAAACTCAAAGAAAAAGAAAGATAAAGATCTTCCATGGTGGGTAGAGCTTCTATTCGTTCAAATAGGATTGCCAGATAAATTACTAATAAAAATATTAAAAGCCAAAAAGCAATCTAAGGAACTTTTAAAAAATGACAAAAAATCATTAATAACAATTCTTTTTGTAATTACTATATTGGGTTATTTTTTCCCAGTTATTAAACATGCAAAAAACAAATTAGATTGCGAAGCGATTGCTAAAAGCTATATTATTAAAAATAAAAAGACAACGGGAATTAATAATAGGGAGTTAAAAATGCTATCTACAAATTTTTGTTATGGTGGCGAAGAAATCTTTGAAATAGAAAATTTAAAAAATTGATTTATTAATTATTTCCTATAAACAACCAACTCAATATTATGATAGTAATTTTAAGTTCAATAAAACTTAAATTTTAATCCTATGACTGATATAGAACAAAAGAAAGAAAACGTAAAAATGCATTTAAAAAATTTGAGGCAAAACTTAAAGAAAATGCATTTAGAAGTTACAGAAGAATTAATATTGCCGAAGCCAGATGATGTAAAAGAATTGATGAATAAAATGGATAAACTGCTTAGATTGATAGAATCAAAATAAACTATAATTCAAATATTTTATGATCATCAAAATTTAAAAAAAATGAACATAATTAAACAATTTCCACCAATAATTTTAATTGCAATTTTCTTAAGTTCTTGTAGGACATCAATCAATGAAGAGAATCCCATAAAAAATTTGGATAAAAATTTTAACAAGATTTCTAATCCAGAAAAAAAAAGAATGGAAATAAAGTTTTCCTGTGGAGAGGATGGTATTTCAAAATACTTAGATGATGGATGGAATATTTTAAAAGAAGATTCCCAAGAAAAAATTTGTACCTGGAAATCTGTTCCTGCCACAAAAGATTGTAATATGGAAAAAGACAAAGGATGTAAAATAACAAAACCAGATAGAATAGGTGAAGAGAAAATTTATTTATTAGAAAAATAAATGTAAAGTATGACTTCTAAATCAGAACATCTAGTTGATTTAATTTTTAAGAAATTAAAAAACTATAAGAATAAAAAAATATTTTTAGAAAAAGAAAATTTGGATAAATTTGTTATTTCGCTTTTCAAAGAAAACTGAATGCATGATCTATTTATCTTAACTGCTATAGTTAAATTAATTTTTTAGTTTATAAAGATATGGCTAATTTCTCTTCATTAACTGTTATCTTGTCAATAATCTTTATTGTAAGTCTTTATTTTTTGTTTAGGGTAACTTCGAGCTCAAAGAATTAGAAATATTTTTACTTTATTTTTATATGATTGGATCATCTCTTAGTAGTAAAACTGCATGCTTATTTAAACCATCATCAATCCATTCCTTATATTCTTCTACAATGCACTTTTTATCAGAATTATCTAATAGATTAATTCTTTTTTTTGCATTATCTAAAGCTAATTTCATACAAAATTTATAATCATTGGGGTTTTCTTGCATAAGTTTTTTCTAAATATTAGTAAAATAAATTACTTATTCTGTATTGAAAATTACAATAAGTAAGCGTTGATTAAATAAGAGTATCAAGCAATACGGAAGAATTTTTAATATATTTGTGATAATTAAACTTTATCAAACTATTATGTCATACGAAGCAGGCAGTAAAGAATGTAGACATTTAATTGAAGCCAAGGAAAGCCTTCTAACCGCATTAGATGCTTTAAGCAATATAAGTTCAACAGATCTAATACAAATCCAAATTAAAGAAATTTACAATAAATTAGAACAAATGCACGATAATAGAAAAAAAATAGAATCAGCTACAAATTATCTTTGAATATATATAATTAACGATAAGTTTCAAAACTGGCTTTTAATCTTCTTTACTCCTTTTTCTGATAATAAATCTAATAAAGCATCAAGTTGTGCTTGCACTTCCTTTGCTTCATTAATATCTGGTAACAAATCTTCTTTGATAAGCATTTGATGCATCTCTCTGAGCTCTAACCTTATATATCTAAGGTGAGAACATACTTCCTCTCTCTTAGTTGCACTCATATTTCTTTATATTCTCTTTATTATACAATACGGTCTTTTTTGACTCTCATATGAATCTTGTTAAATTGAAAAATTATTTCAACCTCAATAACGCATCAGAACCTTTTAAAGTTGGATTGTAGTAATATATGATTCATGAAAAAGAAAAAATCAAAAAAAATTCAGTCTAAATCAAATTTAAAAGATCAAGAATTAGGGCAAACAAAAAATTCCGCAAAATTAGTACTATTTGTATTTGGAATAGGTCCAATAATTGGCATCATAGTATTTTTATATAGCAAGGGATTTTTTAATTCACCAACTATGTAAAATCAAGAAATGAAGATATAATTTAGAAAATAATTAATTAGAATTAAACTTGAAAATAATTATTGAAATTTTTTTAAAGAAAATACTCTAAATTCCGCCATTTTTCTAGCATTTTTAGGGTTAGAGATTAAAAAAGGGTGTTCTGATAAAAGTTCAAATACCTTCTCTATCTTTAATCGTAAATCATCACAATCAATATTTTTCCATTCCTCATCAAACGACATAGCAAAGCTATCAGCATTGTCATATAGTTTATTTTTCATAATATTTAGAATTTAAATAAAGAAAATCTCAAAAATCCGACCCAATCTGAGAGAGTAATTAGAAGAAGCATATAAAAGTCTCCTCATGAATATTTGAGAGATAACCTTTTTATGGGTGTTCTTTGAAATTATACTTTAATTTAATTATTTAAATTTATAAGTAATTGCTATTAATCAAAATCTGAATTGATTTGACAGAAGTGTTACAATATCGACATATGTAAATATTCATGGAAAGTAAAGTAAAAAGAATAGGATATCTCCCTAGAAAAAGAGTACTTGAAATTATTGATGAAATATCTAAGAGCGAATCTATAAGTAGATCTAAGGTGGTTGGAATATTAGTAGAGGAAGCACTAGATGCTAGAGGAATTGCGAATTTTGGATATAGCAATATCAGTAAGTCAAATATATACAATTCAGACAACTATAAAGATCTTCAAAGTGAGAGTGTTCATTTAAAAGATACTGAAGATGAATTTGTTGATGATAGTGGTTACACAGTTTCTTCTCACAAAAAGCTAGATCGATCAATATCATCTGCAGATATCGAATTAGCAAATAAAATTAATATTCTTAAGGAATCTGGATTAATATAACCTCCTTTAAGTAATTATTTTATTTTTTAATGCATAACATCGAATCATTGTTTATTCTTAGTCCAGAAGAATATTCTTTTTACATAATTGGAATATTAAATCCTTTCCAAAATTAATGTTTTTATTAAAAAATGAAAGATATTAAATGTCCTTCATGTGGCAAAACTTTCCGAATTGATCCTAGCAGCTTTGAAGAAATACTTCGTCAGATAAAAGACGAAGAATTTAACAAGCAAATAAAAGAAAGACTTCTTTTGGCTGAAGAAGATAATAAAAAGGCTTTGGAGATTTTAAAACGTGAGTTAAAAATACAGTTAATAGAGCAAAATCGAATTAAGGAGTCTGAGATCCAAACTCTTGAATCTAAATTAAAAATAGCTGAGGAAAAGAAAACAATTGCCCTAAATGATTTAAAAAATCAAGCAACAAATAAAATTAATTCATTAAATAATGAATTAATCAAATTGAAGGATGAAATCAAAAACCAGTCTTTAATTTCAGAATTATCTTTAAAAAACAAAATTAGTGCTGCTGTTACTAATTTAGAAAAAGAGAACTCATCATTAACAAATTCCATTGAAAAGATGAGGCTTGAACATTCAATTAACGAAAAATTAATTGAAGAAAAGTTTAAAAGCAAAATTAGTCAAAGAGACCTGACTATTCAGGAGTTAAGAGAAATGAAATCTAGATTATCTACAAAGATGATAGGAGAAACATTAGAAATCCATTGCGAAACCCAATTCAATCTGAATCGTGCCTCTGCTTTTAAAAACTCATATTTCGAAAAGGATAATGATGCCTCTTCTGGAAGTAAAGGTGACTATATATTTAGAGAATTTGATGAAAATAAAACCGAAGTCGTATCTATAATGTTTGAGATGAAGAATGAAAGTTTAAATGGAACTAATAAAAGAAAAAACGAAGATTTTTTGAAAGAATTAGATAAAGATAGAAGACAAAAATCTTGTGAATATGCAGTACTCGTTTCACTTCTAGAACCAGATAGTGAACTATATAATGCTGGCATAGTAGATGTTTCTCATAGATTCCCCAAAATGTATGTCATAAGACCTCAATTTTTCTTGCCCATTATTTCTCTACTAAGAAATGCATCTATGGAAACATTAAAATACAAATCACAAATTGATTTAATGAAACGTGAGAATTTTGACATAACTAATTTTGAAAGTACTCTTGAGCAATTCAAAAATGCAGTTGGTAAAAATGTTTCACTTGCCCAGGATAGATTTAATGATGCAATTTCAGAAATTGATAAATCAATAACCCATTTACAAAAAACTAAAGAGGCTTTAGTTCTCTCAAAGAAACATCTTTTATCTGCTGACAGCAAATCTCAAGATTTGACAGTAAAGAAATTAACTAGAAATAATCCAACCATGAAGAGGAAGTTTAATGATTTAAATAATATTGAAGATGAAGTAGCCTAATTAAAAAAAAAATTTTTAAAATTAATA
>QCDL01000003.1 GCA_003280915.1 Prochlorococcus sp. AG-355-I04
ATGAAACCTTTTTTATTTTTGTTATTTTTGTTTTCAAATTCTTTATACCCTGTTTTTAGTCAATCTAACTTATTAGAAAGTGTAAAAAAGAATCCAGAAGAAGCTAGGAATTTATGTAACAAGTTTAGAGATTTTAATTCAAAAGGAATTTCAGCCAGTTCAGATAAAGCTATAGAGTATGTATCCAACAAAAAAAAGTTAACTCCCGTTAACGCAGAGATCTTTTCTATTTATGTCATCGGGCTGCACTGTCCAGATATTATCTAAAGGCTAAATGTCTGGTTCAAGATGGTTTGACAAGTCTCTATTACTTAGAGATGGAGTAAGACTTGTATCAAGGATTTGGTTACCACCTAAAAGTAATGGGCCATGGCCTGCATTATTAATGAGACAACCTTATGGGAGGGAAATAGCTTCAACCATTACCTATTCTCATCCTCAATGGTGGGCTTCCAAAGGGTACATGGTAATCATTCAGGATGTTAGGGGGATGGGTGATTCTGAAGGAGTTTTTAATGGTTTCAAACAAGAAGCTAGCGATACTTCAGAAACACATGAATGGGTAAGGTCTCTAAAAGAATGTAATGGAAAACTTGGCTTATATGGTTTTTCATATCAAGGATTTACTCAACTAACTGGTGAATTAAATTCGAAGCCGCCCGATTGTTTATCTCCAGCAATGACTGGGATAAATATTAAGGATCATTGGTGCTCAGATGGAGGTGCATATTGGTGGCATAACAATATTGCATGGGGACTTCAAATAGCAGCACTAAAAATGAAAAGAGAAAATAAATTGCTCGAGTGGGAAAAGATAAGATTAGCCTTAGAAAATAAAAGTTATTTAAGGGAAGGAATTGATACTTTAAAAAAATACGATCCTAATAGCTTTGTTTTGGAATGGCTTAAAAATTTAAATAATGCTCTTCCATTTGAAGAATTTAAACCAATTTCAACATGGATTAAACAACCTATGTTAATTATTGGAGGACTTTGGGATCCACATTTAAAAGGTGCCTTTGATCTCTATAAAAAATCTAAAGAAGTTGGTGGAAGCCCAGAAATTATTATTGGTAATGCGACACATCTGAATTGGTGGGAGGGATCACAAGAATCTTTATTAAAATTTTTTGATAAACATTTAAAATCAGATGAAAAATTTAATTCTAAGAACTTTAAAGACGAGAGAAAAATATGGAATATTTCATTAAATAAATGGGAAGAATTAGATAATAAATTTCACCCTGAATTTATGTTTGGGCTTAAAAGCGATGGCACAGCAAATGTAGAGGTTGAAGATGGAAGTCTTACCATAAATTCAAAAGGATCAGGATGGTTCACAATTGTTAATGACCCATGGAGACCTACTCCATCTGACGGTGGTCATTTAGGTCCAAATCCAGGAAAGTTTAATAGAAGTATTATTGATAAACGCCTGGATGTAGGTGTTTTTCAAACCAATTCTTTTGAAGAAGATCAATATTTAAGAGGAGTTCCAAGATTAGAAATCCAAGTAAAAAGTGATCAGCCCAATTTCGATATCTGCCTTGCTTTATCTCTAGTTGAAGAAAGTAATGAAAAGGTGAATCAATTTTCAACCGGATTCCTAAGGGTTAGAAACTCCAAAATAAGTGAAGAATGCATTTATCAAATCACAATGCAACCAACAAATATTTGTTTGATTAAAGATAGTAAGCTTCGCTTATCCATATCTGCAGCAGCTTATCCCGCTATTGGCGTTAATCCTGGTATTGGGGAGGGTAATGTTGGAGCACCTTCAGCAAATCATAGAGTTATTACTCTAAGTTTTAACCTTAATAGAACATTTATGAAAATGACTCCTTTTTTTTATAAATAATTATTTTTTTTGGTTAATCATTTGATATTATTGATTCTTAATATGTACCAGTCATGATCGAGACAATTCAAGCAGACTGGATTAAATCAGAAGCTATCAACCTAGAAAATTGTTGCAATGATAATCCATTAAAAATATTAGGTCCTCATTTTTACGAAGAACAATGGGTTATAAGGGTATGGATGCCTGAAGCTGACGAAGTTAAAATAAATTTTAAAAACAATACCTATAAGGCGGAAAGCATTAACCATAAATGGCTTTTTGAGGCTATCCTGCCTGAAAATCCAAATTATAATTACAAAATAAATATTTCACGGGGAGGGATCACACATACACAACATGACCCTTGGTCGTATAGAGAAGAGTGGATGGGAGAAGTTGATAGACATCTTTTTGCAGAAGGTAATCATCATCATATTTGGGAAAAAATGGGAGCACATCTCATTGAAGAAAAGGATCAAAAAGGTGTCATGTTTTGCATTTGGGCACCAAATGCAAAATCAATCTCGATAATTGGAGATATAAATTCTTGGGATGGAAGACATCATCCAATGCAAAAAAGATTAGGGGGAATTTGGGAATTATTCATGCCAACAATGCAGGAAGGCGACACATATAAATACGAAATAAGAACACAACAAGGTCATATTTATGAGAAAGCTGATCCATACGGTTTCCTTCATGAAATCAGACCTCAAAATGGTTCAATAGTTTCAAAATTGAAAAACTTTAATTGGAATGATAATTCTTGGATTTCAAATAGAGATTCTTCTAGTCAAATTAACAAGCCAATTTCAGTTTATGAAATGCATTTAGGAAGTTGGCTTCATGAATCAACAGATAATAAATATTTAGAAGACAATGGTGAACCAAGAGTCCCAGTGCCTGCAGCTGATTTGAAACCTGGAACAAGATTATTAACTTATCCAGAATTAACCGAAAAGCTCATCCCTTATGTAAAAGAGAGAGGATTTACTCATATTGAACTAATGCCAATATCTGAACATCCTTTCGATGGTTCATGGGGATACCAAGTCACAGGCTGGTATGCACCAACAAGTAGATTTGGCACCCCAAATGAATTTAGAGAGTTTGTAAATAAATGTCATGAAGAGGGCATAGGCGTAATTCTTGATTGGGTGCCTGGTCATTTTCCAAAAGATAAGCATGGTTTAGCATTTTTTGATGGTTGTCATCTTTATGAACATGGAGATTCACGCATAGGTGAACACAAAGAATGGGGAACCCTAATATTTAATTACAGCAGAAACGAAGTAAGAAATTTCTTAGTGGCCAACCTCGTTTATTGGTTTGAAGAGTTTCATATTGATGGCATAAGGGTAGATGCTGTAGCTTCAATGCTTTATAGAGATTATCTACGTCCAGATGGAGAATGGATACCTAATGAAAATGGTGGGAATGAAAATATAGAAGCCGTTAAATTTCTTCAACAGGCTAATCATGTACTCTTCCAACATTTCCCTGGTGCACTTTCTATCGCTGAAGAATCAACAACTTGGCCTATGGTAACCAAACCAACTGACATAGGAGGGTTAGGGTTTAACTTGAAATGGAATATGGGATGGATGCACGATATGCTTGATTATTTTGAAATAGATCCTTGGTTTAGGCAATTCCATCAAAATAGTGTAACTTTCTCAATTACATATAACTATACAGAGAACTTTATGCTTGCACTTAGTCATGATGAGGTTGTCCATGGAAAAAGTCATCTTTTGCATAAAATGCCTGGCGATGATTGGAAGAAATATGCAAATACTCGAGCATTACTAACTTATATGTGGACCCACCCTGGTAAAAAAACGATTTTTATGGGAATGGAATTTGGGCAAAGACAAGAATGGAATGTTTGGGATGATCTGCAATGGGAGTTACTAGAATTTGAGCCTCATAAAGGTATCAGAAACTTGATTGATGACTTAAACGTTCTTTATAAAAATGAACCTGCATTATGGAAAAATGACTTTGATCCTTATGGATTCCAATGGATTGATTGTAATGACAAATCTAATTCAGTTATAAGTTTCATGAGAAGGGAAAACGATACCGATGAGTGGCTTGTTGTTGTTGCTAACTTTACACCTAATACTCATGGTTCATACAAAGTAGGTGTTCCTGTGGAAGGATTCTATAAAGAAATATTTAATTCAGATGGGTCTAGATACGGGGGCAGTAACAAAGGAAATATGGGGGGTAAAGAAACTATCAATTACAATATTCATGATTATCAAAATGCTCTAGAACTTGCTTTGCCCCCATTAAGCGTAAGTATTTTCAAACATCAATCAAAAAAATAAAAAGGCTCATCTAAGTTAGTGCTTCATATAAATGTTCACATAACGCTTTTGCTCTGCTTTACATTGTAAGATTTTTAAGTTGGATTTTAATTTTTTTTAAAAATATCGAATTGAAAAATGGGTCAAGATTTACCACTCTTACTTTCTGCCGCACTAGGCAAAAAAGTAAATAGGCCTCCAGTATGGATGATGAGGCAAGCAGGAAGATATATGAAAATCTATAGAGATTTAAGGGAGCGTTACCCAAGTTTTAGAGAGAGGTCTGAAAATCCAGAACTATCATATGAGATTTCAATGCAGCCTTTTCATGCTTTCAAACCAGATGGAGTGATCCTTTTTTCAGATATTCTCACCCCTCTGCCAGGGATGGGCATAAATTTTGAAATAATAGAAAGTAAAGGTCCAATAATTGAGGACCCAATAAGAACTCTTAACCAAATAGAAAATTTACAAGAATTAAATCCAAGTGAGAGTTTAAATTTTGTTGGGCAAGTTCTTTCTTCACTAAAAAAAGATGTGAATAATGAGGCAACAGTTTTAGGTTTTGTAGGCGCGCCTTGGACTCTAGCCGCATATGTTGTTGAAGGTAAAAGCAGTAAAAATTATTCTTTAATAAAATCAATGGCTTTTAAAGAACCATATTTACTTCATAAACTTCTTGATCATTTTGCAAAATGCATTGGTGAATATCTTAAATATCAAATAAAATCTGGAGCGCAAGTAGTACAAATTTTTGATTCATGGGCTGGTCAACTAAGCCCGCATGATTACGATATCTTTGCAGGGCCATATCAAAAAAAGGTTGTTGACATTGTAAAAGAGGAATACCCAGAAACACCAGTAATTCTCTACATTTCAGGAAGTGCTGGTGTCATAGAAAGAATGGCAAAAACTGGAGTCGATATAATCTCATTAGACTGGACAGTAGATATTGAAGAGGCTTGTAAGAGGATCCCTAGCGGGATAGGAATTCAAGGTAATGTTGACCCCGGCATTTTATTCGGGAACAAAGAATCAATAAAAGAAAGGATAGATAATACTTTCAATAAAATTAAAGACAGAAAATATATTCTTAATTTGGGTCATGGGATTTTACCTGGGACTCCAGAAGAGAATGCTCAAACATTTTTTGAACATGGGAAAAAACTCACTTACTAGTCAAAGTCTTGGCATATAAAAACTTATTAATCACAGGTGCGAATGGATGTGTTGGCCAATATTTAGTTTATTGGTTTTTAAAAAACACAAAATTCAGGCTTTACCTTATGGTAAGAGACAAAAGTAAGTTGCCAATTTCTGTTCAAGAAAATAAAAAAGTCAAGTTAATTGTGTGTGATATAAGGGAATCATATAGGTATAAAAAGGAAATTAATCAAATTAATTACCTAATACATACTGCTACAGCTTGGGGAGATCCAAGAAGAGCCTATGATGTAAACATTAAAGCCTTTGAAGAATTACTTGAAATGCTTGATATTGATAAGTTAGAAAAGATTATTTATTTTTCAACAGCTAGCATTCTTGATACCCAAACAGAATTAATGAGGGAATCAATGATTTATGGAACAGAATATATTCAAACAAAATATGAATGTTTCCAGAGACTTAGAGAAAGCTCATTTGCAGAAAAAACTTTTGCTGTTTTCCCTACCTTGGTTTTTGGAGGAAATCTTGGAAAAAAAAGTAAATATCCCGTAAGTTATTTAACTAGTGGATTGAAAGAAATCGGGAAATGGCTTTGGTTAGCAAGATTTTTAAAACTCGATTCTAAATTTCACTTTATACACGCAAATGATATCGCCCAGATTTGCGGTTTTCTAATTAAAAATCATAAAGAAGAGCAATACAAAGGCTTTAGAAAATTTGTCCTAGGTCAAAAATACATTTCAATTGATAATGCCATAATTACACTTTTAAAAAGAAACAATATGAGGAGATATTGTGCGATACCCCTTACAAAAAAAATTCTAAAAATATTATTAAGAATTCTTCCCATCCAAACCACCCCTTGGGATAGCTTCAGTATCAAGAAATATGACTTTAATCATGTCCCCATCACTAATCCTGAGACTTTCAAACTTAAAAGTTATGCCAAAACACTAAATGATATTTTAAGGTTATCAAAGTTACCAAGCTGTAATAACAATTAAAATTCTCACAGTTAGGCTCCCTAAGCCTTGTAATATATATAAATAAGTAAATTTTAATTATGTTACGTTCAATCTTTGCAGGGTTATTCGCAATAGTTTTAACTCTAGGTCTGGGAATTTCATCAGTTTCAGCTAAAACTGTTGAAGTAAAACTTGGAACGGATGCTGGAATGCTTGCATTTGAACCAAGTACAGTAACCATTACTGCTGGTGATACAGTTAAATTCGTCAATAATAAACTTGCCCCCCACAATGCTGTTTTTGATGGGCATGAGGAATTAAGTCATGCGGACCTAGCTTTTGCTCCAGGAGAGTCTTGGGAAGAAACATTTGATACTGCTGGAACTTATGATTACTATTGCGAACCACACAGAGGTGCTGGAATGGTAGGTAAAGTTATTGTTGAATAAATCATTTTATACTTAAGTACTTTTTACTTAATACTTACACTTACTACAGTCATAATTATATTTTGATTGATGAAAATAGTTTCAAGCGAATTTTCTAATTCTGCTTGGAGCTTTTTTATTTTAGCCAAAGAAATTGCTTATAAAAATTATCAACAAAATGTAGACTCTGATAATTTATTATTAGCTCTTATAAAAGAAGACAATATTACAAAAAAGCTTTTAAAAAAAAATAATGTAAATCTAAAAGATCTTGAGAGGGAAATAATTTCTTCATTAAATGTGAAGCCAAAAATGAAAAATAAACAAGATGATTTATATATTGGTGATACTCTTCACGAAATATTTTTGAAAGCGAATGATATTAAAAATACTTTAAATGATGTAGTGATTTCAACAGAACACTTAGTTTACGGTTTCACTTATGATGGTAAATATGGATTTCAAATTTTAAATCAAAAAGGTATTCCAGAATTTCTTGAAATTATAAAGAAAATGAAGTCAGATCAGGCAGTAAAAAATGAATTTAATAGTTCTAATGAGTCTTTGGAAAAATATGGCATTGATCTAACTCAATCTGCACGAGATGGGATTTTAGACCCCGTTATTGGCAGGGATGAAGAGATTAGGAGAACAATTCAAATATTGAGTAGAAGAACAAAAAATAATCCGGTTCTTATTGGAGAACCTGGGGTTGGGAAAACAGCCATTGTAGAGGGGTTAGCTCAAAGAATTATTAATGGTGATGTACCTTCTGCGCTACAAGATAGGAAACTAATTTCATTAGATATGGGTTCACTATTAGCTGGAGCAAAATATCGTGGAGAATTTGAAGAAAGAATAAAAAATATTCTAAAGAAAGTGAAAGAATCAGACGGTAAGATTATTCTTTTTATTGATGAAATTCATACGGTAGTTGGTGCAGGCGCTAGTGGAGGTTCATTAGATGCAAGCAACCTATTAAAACCAATGCTTGCGAGAGGAGAACTTAGATGTATTGGTGCTACAACTATTAATGAACATAAACAAAATATAGAAAAAGATCCTGCTTTAGAACGAAGATTTCAAAAGATAAAAGTTGATGCTCCTTCAATAGATGATACTGTATCAATTTTAAGAGGATTGAGAGAAAGATACGAAGTTCATCATAGTGTGAGAATTTCTGATAATGCTTTAGTTGCTGCTGCAACCCTAAGTGAGAGATATATTAACGATAGATTTCTTCCTGACAAAGCAATAGATCTAATCGATGAAGCAGCCTCAAGATTAAATATGGTCATAACTTCCAAACCTGAAGAAATTGATGAAATTGATCGAAAAGTTCTACAGTTTGAGATGGAAAAATTATCTTTAAAAAGAGAAACGGATGATTTTTCTATAGAAAGATTAAAAAAAATCAATAATGAACTTATATCCCTTAAAGATAAACAGGCAGAATTAGGCGCTCAATGGAAAAAAGAAAAAGATGAAATTGATGAGATTAGCACCATTAAAGAAGAAATTGAATCTGTTCAATTGCAAATAGATCAATCCAAAAGGAGTTTTGACCTCAACAAAGCAGCAGAATTAGAATTTGGAACTTTAAATTCTTTACAAAAAAAATTGAAAGAAAAAAGTGAGCTCCTAGTAAATTCTCAAAAAAATGGAGATACAAGTCTTTTAAGACAAGAGGTAACTTTTGACGATATTGCAGAAGTTGTCTCAAAGTGGACCTCTATTCCAGTACAGAACTTAAACCAGTCAGAAAAAGATAAACTCTTAAGCCTCGAGTCAATCCTTAAGGGAAAAATTATTGGTCAAGATAGTGCAATTAGGGCAGTTGCAGATTCCATTAAGAGATCAAGGACTGGTCTAAATGATCCAAGCAAGCCATTAGCCAGTTTTCTCTTTTTAGGTCCAACTGGTGTTGGAAAAACAGAGCTAAGTAAAGTAACAGCCAAAATAATATTCGATTCAAATTCTTCAATTACAAGACTGGATATGTCTGAATATATGGAAAAGCATTCAGTGAGCAAAATTATAGGTGCGCCTCCTGGATATTTAGGTTTCGAATCAGGTGGTCAACTAACTGAAGCTGTACGCAAAAATCCTTATTCATTAATACTCCTAGATGAAATAGAGAAAGCTCACAAAGATATTTTAGATATTCTCTTACAGGTTCTTGATGATGGAATCATTACTGATGGTCAAGGTCGTACAATCAATTTCAAAAATTCAATCATTGTTCTAACAAGTAATTTAGGAAGTCAATCAATAAATGATTTATCAGTTAGAAAAGAAGATACAAATGAAATTAAAAAAGTTGTAGATAATGAAATTAAAAAATTTTTCAAGCCTGAGTTTTTAAATCGACTTGATGAAATAGTTATTTTTAATAATTTAGAATTAAATGACATAAAAGAAATTGCAAAAATCCAGCTTCAACATTTAGAAAAAAGACTTAACAAAAAAAACTTAAAACTCAAAATTACGGATGAAGCAATTAACCAACTTGTTGAAAATAGTTTCGATCATGCCTATGGTGCAAGGCCTTTAAAAAGAATTATTCAAAAACAAATTGAGACAAAAATTTCTAATAATATATTGAATAATCGTTACCTCAATAAAGACGAGATTAATATTTATCTGATTAATGGAGAGATAAATGTTGATTAAATATCTAATTTAAAAATCCTATATTACTTTAAAATTAACAACTTTAATCTAAGATTTGAACCAATCAGGAATTTCCTCATAACTTGCTTTATTCGATTTATTTTCTTTTGATTCTGTTTTCCAACAACATGTTCTGCCCTTATCCTTATCCTGTAAGTATTCATTAGCCCATCTCCAAATTAATTCAGAGGTGAACTCCATTCCTACATTATCCATAATTCTCAGATCTAAAGCATCTAAGTCATGTAATTTTTTCCAGTAATTCAGCAAAGGGTCATCTTTATTTATTAGAAAAGTATGGTCAAATTGCTCCTTTAGTCTATTTTCTAGAGGCTTTAAACTTGAAAAATCGACAACAAAACCATTTAGATCTAATTTTTTTGCAGTGAACCAAAAGGTGAATGATCTTGAATATCCATGCACAAATCTGCAGTGACCTTCATGGCGCCATTGCCTATGTGAACAGGGAAAATCCTCGTAACTTTTGCTGCATGAAAATTTCAGAGAATGAATATACATCAATTAACTGTTAGGATAATTTTTAATAAAACACATTGAGTAGGATTTAACATAACAAACATAATGACTTATTCAACTAATTTTTCGATAGAGGATCTACGCTTTGATAATTATGGATTAATCCCTGCAATAGCACAAGATTGGCTTGACGGATCAATTCTTATGCTTGCTTGGATGAACAAAGAATCTTTAACAATGACACTTGAAACCAAAAACGTTCATTATTGGAGTAGATCAAGATCCGAAATTTGGAGAAAAGGAGCTACAAGTGGAAGTACCCAAATACTTAAGGAGATAAGATTCGACTGCGATAATGATGCACTAATCCTTTTGATTGAACAAAATGGTTCAGGAGCATGTCACACTGGGGAAAAAAGTTGTTTTTTCAACGAAATCAAAATTAATCAAAGTGATAAAAAAGAGAAAAAAACAATTCCCTTCTCAAATATTTGCTCTGAATTATTCAATACCATTAAGGAAAGATCAATAAATCCATCAGAAAAAAGTTACACAAATCATTTATTAACAAAAGGTAGTAATACTATTTTAAAAAAAATAGGAGAGGAATCTGCAGAATTTATAATGGCATGCAAAGATAATGATAAAAATTCAATCTCAAATGAAGCTGCTGATTTAATTTATCATCTGCAAGTAGCCCTTATGCATAAAGGGGTTGAGTGGAGAGATGTACTTGCTGTTCTAGAATCAAGAAGAAAAAATCAAAAAATTAAATAATTAAAATTTATAATTTTTAATTTTTTACCTAAAAATTTTAAAAAATATTGTTAATTAATAATTATTAATTAATTATTAATTAATTATTACATGTATGGCTTATTACTGGATTAACTATAAGTTGAATATATCAACAATGAGGTAAATCGTGAGTTCATTAAGCGATTTTCTTGGTGAAATAGGTCGTCATCAACTTTTGACTCCCGAAAGAGAACTCACAATGGGCAGAAAAGTCCAAGAAATGGTAGTACTTGTTAATAGATGTCAAGAGGCAGGAGGGAAAGGCCCCGCTTGTGAATACTCTGAAGCTGAGAGAAAAAAGATAAAAATTGGTGAAAAAGCTAAAAATGAGATGATAACAGCCAACCTAAGACTAGTTGTCAACCTCGCCAAGAGATACCAAGGGAAAGGATTAGAATTACTAGACTTAATTCAGGAAGGTACATTAGGTCTTACAAGGGCCGTAGAAAAATATGATCCGTCTAGAGGACATAGATTTTCCACCTATGCTTATTGGTGGATTAGGCAAGGTTTAAATAGAGCATTGTCAACTCAAAGTAGAACGATAAGGATCCCTGTTAACATTAATGAAAAACTTACAAAACTAAGATCAGCAAAATCAAAGCTCATGCAACTTAAGGGTATTCCACCTACTAGTGATGAGCTAGCTGAAGAAATGAAAATAACCAAAGAGGAAATTGACGAACTCCTTTCTTGTGAATTGAGAAGCATCACTGTTAGTCTCCAAGGTACTGTTAAATCAAAATCAGATCCTTCCGAGTTAGTTGATATTCTGCCAAGTGATCAAACCCCCCCAATGGAATTAGCCGAATTAGCCGAAAGGACAGCCTCGGCTTGGAAGTTATTAGATAAAGCAAATTTAACTGAGAAAGAAAGAAAGATAGTAAGCTTAAGATTTGGTTTAGACGGCTCAAATGAATGGAGAACTTTAGCTGAAGTTGCAAGACATATGAGTTGTAGCAGGGAATATTGCCGACAAGTTGTTCAACGTGCTTTAAGAAAACTTAGAAAAGCAGGGATACAGAATGGATTAGTTGATAGTATTAGCTAAAAATTCCATTGAAAATATTTAAATTTCATTTATAAGGATGAAAGAGAATTACAAAACTCAAGAAAAAATCTATGATGCTGAAGTTTTAGAAAGTTCAACATTTGATGAAAATATCATTATCAAGATTCTTATTAAAGCTGGAAGAACAATTGCCAAGCCTGCCTTAGAAGTTTTGGAGATGGCATTAGATCCTTATACTCCTGCACAAGTGAGAGTTTCATTAATGGCCGCTTTAGCATATTTGATTATGCCATTTGATCTTTTCCCTGACTTTATGCCTCTAGTTGGTTTTAGTGATGATTTTGTAGCACTCACGGCAGTACTCAGTATATGGGGCAAATACATGACTCCTTCAATAAGAGCAAGAGCAGAGAATAAGCTTAATAAGTTATTTCCTTTTTATTGAATGAGTAAATTATCTATACAGGAAGAAAAAGAACTCGTCTCCTTCATTAAAGATTGGTTAAAAACCCATGGATTTACCCAGAAAGACTTAGCGAATGAATTAAATATCAAATCGAGTAGAACCTCCGAGATGATTCTCAAAATGAAAGAATTATATAAAAAAGGCGGCATGTTCAATATTGCAAAAAATCTCATAAAGATTGAGCAAAAATGGTTAAACAATATCAATAACGATTATCTAGAAACAAAACAAACACCACCATATAATCAATTAGATATCGACTCATTAGTAAACCAGATAAATCAAGATACTAGTAAATAAATATTATTTAAAATAATATATTTTTAATTAAAAATAATATAACCTCTTAAAACTAACGTTTAAATAAATATCTTTTTAATTTCTAAAAAAGATAAATAATTGAATTATTAAAGGAAAAATAATATGTATTTTTAAGTTAAATTAATTCTTTTAATAAATAGTTAATAATTACTAAATTTTTTCGTAAATCATATTTAAAATGCTTGAATCCAGGGATAAATATCATATTTAATCCATATACCTTTTTCCCAATATATATCCTCCTCAATAAGATCTTTCAACTCGTTTACATCATTAGCATTAAAAATTCCAAACAAATATTTAGTACATTTTGTTGGCCCTAAAGTAACTAAAATATCGCTATCTTTTAAGTTTTCAAGTCTCTTAAGATGTTGTTCTCGAAAAGGTTCCCTTTTAATAATTGCATCTTCACAGTACCGTCCAAAAACTACAAACTTTTCCATTTTTAGATATAAATAATAGAATGAATAGATACTTAATAATTGCATATATTACACGCAGATTGCTATGTTATTTAATACAACTTTCTTTTAATTAATTATGCTAACTGGCAGCGATCTCCTTGCAAAAGTTAAAGAACTTGGTGATGTTAGCAAATCTGACCTAGTTCGCGCCTGTGGATATGTTTCCACTAAAAAAAACGGAGGTGAACGCTTAAACTTTACCGCATTTTATGAAGCACTTTTAGAGGCAAAAGGGGTTAATCTTGGTGATTCTGGAGTTGCAGGTATTGGAAAAGGTGGAAGAAAACTTAGTTATATTGCTACAGTTCAAGGCAATGGAAATCTTCTAATCGGGAAAGCATATACAGCACTTCTTGATTTAAAAGCAGGTGATGAATTCGAAATTAAGCTCGGAAAGAAAAAACAAATCAGATTATTACCTACAGAATAATCTTAAAGACAACAACAATAAATTGGATATAACATTTTAATTAATTTTCTATAAATAATACTTTTAATTAATAAACTATCTTTGTATTTATTTTTTTTGATCAGCAGCTAAACGCATTTCTTTACAAAACTCACCAACATGATCGACAACATCTTTTTCACTTGAGCTCGAGATTCGTTTTACAAATGCACTTCCAATAATTACTCCATCTGCTCCCCACTCACGAACTTTATTAACATGTTCTGGAGTTGATATTCCAAAACCAACCGCAATTGGGTTGCTATTTACATCTTTTAATTTAGCAATAAGATTTTCTACTCTATTTTCCATTTTGTTTCTTTCACCAGTGACACCTGTAACACTTACTAAATAAGTAAAGCCTTTTGTATGATTTGATATTTTTTTCATTCTTTCAAAAGGAGTTGTTGGAGCTACCAATAAAATTAAGTCCATAGAATGATTACTAACTATTTTAGAAAATTTATAAGCTTCCTCCAAAGGAAGATCAGGAACTATTAGTCCGGAAACTCCAGCATTAGATGCCATCTTACAAAACTTTTCAAAACCAAAACATAGTAATGGATTTAAGTAAGAAAAAAGGATGATGGGAATCTTTAATTTACCTTTTAAAGACTCTAAAAGTTTTATTACTTTTCTTAGGCTAGTTCCTGACTTTAAGGCGCGAGAGGCCGCCACTTGAATAACAGGTCCGTCTGCAAGGGGGTCACTGTAAGGGACACCTAATTCAATAAGGTCAGCTCCATTTTCTTGTAACTTTAATAAGATCTCAGAGGTTGTTTCAATATTTGGATCTCCAGCCATTATGAAAGGCATCAAAGCCAATTTTTTCTTATTTTTTAACTCACAAAACATCTCATCTACCTTAGATAAAGATTCATTTTTAGTAATTTGCATTTTGTTATCTTTCATAATTTTTTGATATTTTTCTATAAAAATTTATGTTTTTTTCTCTAAATCTTCCATTAGTTTTTGCTGCTCATCCTTTGACAATGAGTTGAATTTGGTTTCTAGTTTATCATTAACAACTTTTTCATACTCTTTTCTATAACGCTTCCTTTGTTCCATAAAAGTCATTTTTCCATTTACAACTCTATAAACATAAGATGTTACCCAAGTAATAACAATCAAAATCAAGATGCAACTTGAGAGAGTAGTGGCTGTAAAATTGTCGATACCAATTTGCGGTGCAAATTCATAACTAATTAATCCTATTAATGAAATAAATAAACCTATTTGTATAACTTTACCCTTAGTCAATTATTTACCCTTTTCCGCTTCCTTTTAGTCTGAGATTTAAAAATGGAGAAAATAAAATTAAACCTGGAAAGAAAAGAAATACAAGGCCATAAATTCCTAATCTTTCAAATTTGCCCATAATATTCCATCTATTATTCATCCAGTAAAATAGTAATAATGGAATAACCAATAAATATGTAGAAATAATTCCAACATAAGCAATTAAAGTAGCGAATGAATTATTGAAAAAACTTTCCATTTTGATTTATGGTTGCTTAGTTAAAACATAACAACTATTGGAAGTTATCGTCAGAACTAAAAATAAATAATTAAATAATGGGAGTGGGGGGACTTGAACCCCCACGAGCTAAATCGCTCGACGGATTTTAAGTCCGGCGCGTCTACCAATTCCGCCACACTCCCAAAGGAATTTGCGCTTTCTAATCGTAGCTGAAAGTATCCCATTTAACCAAGAAAAATTGGAATATTTACACTTTTAATTGTCAGATTATATCTAATTTTTTTAATTCACTATTCCTTCTACTTGCCATTGTAAAGTTTCACCTGCATGAAATGGTTTTATTTGTCCGACAATATTTTTATCTTCAACAACATCAATATATTCTTTAATTTTGTTAGATCTAGAGACTAATTTTAATTTTTCTTTATTTGGTGGGACATTATAAAAATTAGGGCCATTCAAACTTGCAAACTTTTCAAAATTATCTAGAGCATTCTCCTCTTCGAAAACTGTTAAGTAGCTTTCTATTGCTACTGGCGAATTAAAAATGCCTGCACATCCACAAAACGCCTTCCACTTCCTAAGGTGTGGAGCAGAGTCAGTCCCCAAGAAAAAACATTTTTTCCCACTTGTTGCCGCTCTCCTTAAAGCGATTCTATTATTTTCCCTCTTAGCAACTGGTAAGCAGTAAAAATCACTATTTAAGCCTCCAAAAAACATTGCATTTCTATTTATATGCAAATGATGCGGAGTAATAGTAGCCCCAATATTATTTTCTTGCACAAAATCCACTGCGTAAGAGGTGGTTATATGTTCTAGAACGATTTTTAATTTTGGAAATCTTTTGGTTATTTGAGAAAGTTCTTTATCTATAAAAACTTCTTCTCTATCGAATACATCTACTTCAGAATCAGTCACTTCCCCATGAATTAAAAGAGGCATTCCAGAATCTTGCATTATTTCAAAGATCTTATATAGATTTTCTATTTTCCTAACTCCATGACTGGAATTTGTTGTGGCATTAGCAGGATATAATTTAGCTGCAAAAAAAACATTATTTTTAAAACCATTAATTAGTTCCCCTTCATCAGTGTCATCTGTTAGATAAATTGTCATTAATGGTTCAAACTTAGAACTTTCTGGTAGCGCTTCAAAAATAGATTTCCTGTAAGAAATAGCGCTATTGATTGATGTTATGGGACTTTTAGTATTTGGCATAACAATGGCTCTTCCAAAATATTCCGAAGTAAACTGAATGATATTTTTTAATACAAGACCTTCCCTTAAATGTAAATGCCAATCATCAGGTTTTATTATGTTTAAAGTCTTCAAAATTTTTTCTATTTAATCAATTTTAACAGCAAATTAAAATTGACAATAAATTGTAGATATTCGAGGATAGTTATTAACCAATTATGAAAATTTTTATTATCTAAATTAAATCCTAAATATGAGTGATTTTTTATTTCCAATAATAGAAATATTTTTAGGCGTAGTTCTACTTTTTGCTGGAGGAGAGTTCTTTATTCAAGGAGCCATATTTTTATCATTAATTTTAGGAATACCTCAAATAGTAATTGGTTTGACAGTTGTTTCTCTTGGAACAAGCTCTCCTGAGTTGTTGGTAAGTTTGAGTTCAATTTTAAAAGGCAGTGATTCGCTTGCGGCAAGCAATGTAATTGGAAGCAATATTTTTAATGTTCTCGTTGTTTTGGGCATAAGCTCATTGATAACACCTCTTAAAGTAAAAAGCAGAATAGTCAGAAGAGATGTGCCTCTTTTAATGGCAATTTCTTGTGCAGTTTGGGCTATGTCATCAACAGGCTTATTAACATTGCAAGCAGGGATATTTCTAATATTTTGTTTAATCTTAAATACAATATGGGAAATCAATACGATCAATGAGAAAGGAGAGGAGACAAAAGATGCTGAACCAGAGATAGAAGAATTAAAAGATAACAATAAAGGGAAAATGAATATTTTACTAAAGTTAATATTGGGGATATTTCTTTTAAGCTTTGGTTCAAATATTTTAGTAAATGGTTCTCAAACGCTCGCTACTCTTTTGGGCGTAAATGAAATTGTTATTGGTTTAACTATCGTCGCAACTGGGACATCTTTACCAGAATTAGTAACTTCAATAATTGCTGCATTTAAAGGCAAAACAGATCTTGCGATTGGGAATGTAATAGGAAGTAATTTACTAAATCAACTTTTAATCCTTGGAAGTTGCAGTATTTTTTCAGGATTTAAAGGTTTAGTAATTGAACAAAGTCTAATCAAAGTTGACTTACCTTTTATGGTTTTAACTACCTTTGCATGCTTACCAATTTTCTGGAGCAAAGGGAAAATCACAAGAATTGAAGGATTTATTTTACTAAATCTTTATATTTTCTACATTCTCGATAAGATACTTTTCCTGAATGAATTTAACTTCCTTTCTGAATTAAGGATAGGTTTATTTATTTACTTTGCCTTACTTATAGTATTTCTGATTGTTCAAGAAAAATTAAAATTTTCTAAATCATAATTTTATCCATACATAGTCACAAATTCTTCTGAGATAGTTGGATGCAAAGCCATTGTAATATCAAAGTCTTTTTTTGTTATCCCTGCATTTAATGAAATTGATACCATTTGAATAATCTCAGACGATGTTTCTCCAAACATATGACATCCTAGGACTTTGTCAGTTAGCTTATGAACTACAATCTTCAACATACATTTTGATTTATTCTTTTTAAAGGTATTAGACATAGGGGTAAATTTGCATTTGAAAATTTTTATATTTTTTTCAGAGTAAATCTCTTTAGCTCTTTTCTCACTTAAGCCAACTGTTGAAATTTCTGGAATAGTAAAAACGGCCTTAGGGATATATTCATAATTCACTTTTCTTTTTTGATCATTAAAAAAATTATCCGAAAAAACTCTCCCTTGTTCTATTGCTACTGGAGTTAAGTTCGGCTTATTTATTATATCGCCAACTGCAAAAATATTTGCGTTGCTTGTTTGATTAAGTTCATCGACATCTAAATATTGGCCATCCATCTTTAGATTTAAAAAATCTAAATTTAAAGGCAAAAGATTTGGTTCTCTTCCTGTAGCAATAAGAATATTATTAGTTAGGAGTCTGTCTCCCGAGTCTAGGGTAGATTCCAGATTTCCATTTACTTTCTTGATAGACTTTAATTGAGTATTGGAGATTATATTTATTTCAGTAAAAGTAGGTGATTCCTCTAGGCATGAAGAAAGATCCTCATCAAAACCATTAAGTAAATGTTGACCTCTAATTAATTGAGTTACTTCAGTACCTAAATTTCTGAAAATAGAAGCAAATTCACAAGCAATATATCCACCTCCTACTATTAATATTGATTTGGGAAACTTTTCTAATTCAAAAATATCATCACTAGTCCATGCAAAATCTACCCCAGGAATATTTAATTTCTTTGGTTTACCTCCAACTGAAATAAGAATTTTTTTTGAATTTATTTTGTTTTTAATTTTCTTTGTGTTTGAACAAATAATTTCTAATTCATTTTGAGTAATAAATCTTCCTAAGCCTTCAAAAATAGTTATATTCATCTTTTTTAAAGAATTTCTATGTAAATTACTTAATCTAGAAACCTCCTCCCTAACATTCTTCAACAAAATATTTGATTCAAAATTAATACCTTCATTTTTTAATCCATATCCTTCAGAAGAATCCATATTTTTTTTACTTTTAGCTGCATAAACCATTAATTTCTTAGGCACACATCCCCTTATCACACAAGTTCCTCCTATTTTATTTGCTTCTATGATTGCGACTTTTGCTCCATAACTAGCCGCACGTTTAGCCGCCGCGAGTCCTCCAGATCCAGCGCCAACAACAACTAAATCAAATTCAAATTCCAAGACTTTTTTTAATCAATTATTATAACGTTAGTTTATAACTTTAATTTAAATAATGAATGGGATTTTGACATGGGATGATTTAAATAAATTTGAAATTGAAGATCTTGATAGAGTCCATGGTATAAATAATTCCTACGCAAATTTAAGATTGTTTGGACATAGCGAAAATGATGTATTAGTTACCCTCTATAGAGATAGGCATTCTTGGTGTCCTTACTGTCAGAAGATATGGTTATGGCTTGAATTTAAGAAAATTCCATACAGAGTCAAGAAAATAAATATGTTTTGCTACGGCCAAAAAGAAAGTTGGTTCCTTGAAAAAGTCAGATCAGGGAAATTACCTGCAATTGAATTTAAAGGACAAGTTATAACTGAAAGCGACGATATCATAGCTTTTTTAGAGAATGAATTTGGAGCACTTGGATCTTTTATAACATCTAGTCACCTCATCAAAATTCGAGAGTTAGAAAGAGAAATTTTCAGATCTTGGTGTAATTGGCTCTGCCGAGAAAGCTTTAATTTTATAGATAACTCTTTTAGAAAAAAAAGATTTAAAGAATCCATTTCTAAACTCGATGAAATCTTAAGTAGCTCAAAATCAGGGTTTGTTGATCCATCAGTTTCTAACACGGGTGATTTAGAGCCTGGTGTTGGAGATATAATTTTTATTCCCTATATGGAGAGAATGAATGCATCACTTATTTATTATAAAGGGTTTAATTTAAGATCTAATTATCGTCATGTAGATAACTGGCTTACCCTTTTTGAGGGGACAAGTGCTTATAGAGGCACTCAAGGCGATTTTCATACTCATTCTCATGATTTACCCCCACAAATGGGAGGATGCTATAAAGAAAGCAATGAACAACAGATTACTTTCTCTAAGCTAATAGATACCGGAGAGGGTTTAGGTAATTATGAATTAAACCAAAATTATGAGTCAAAATATTATGCAACAATTGCTCTTAAAAGAGTGATAAAGCATAAAGACAATTTGCTAAAGGTAAACCCATACAATAAAGAATCCTTTGACGAATCATTGAGGTCAGCTTTGAGCCATATGATCACAGGTGAAGTATTAATCCCTAAAAAACTTTCAGGAATCTCTCTAAGATACTTAAAAAACAGAATCTCAGTTCCAAGAGATATGCCAATTATTTCAGCAAGGTTATTAAGGCAATCATTAAATAAAATTGAATCGCTTAGTAATATCAATGAAATAGATAAGATACCTTTTAGGCATAGATATGATCAAGATCCAATAAATTTCATTTCTAGTTATAAGTAAAACTATAAATTTTTTCTTGAATCTATTTGAAGTAAATCTCTTATTTTTTGAACTTGACTTGCAATATTTGGATCAATAGATAACTTTTTTTCAACTTGTTCAATAGCATACATAACTGTTGTATGGTCCTTACCCCCAAATTCATCTCCAATTCTTGGTAGGCTTAGATCCGTACCATGTCTCATAAGATACATTCCTATTTGTCTAGCTTGACTTACTGGTTTTCTCCTACTTGAACTGATCAATTCATCAGTAGAAACTTTAAAGAAATCTGACACTTTATTAATAACTTGTTTTGGAGTAACAACTACACCAACACTGTTAGGATCAAGCATTGGAGCAATTGATTGAACTGTCATTGGCAAGCCTGTTATTGATGCAAATGCAACAGCTCTAGTAAATGCTCCTTCCAATTCTCGAATATTCGAAGTGAATCTTCCTGCTATAAATTGAATTAAATCTCTTGGAAGACTCATCCTCTCTTGTTCTGCCTTTTTTTGAAGGATGGCTGTCCTCGTCTCAAGGTCAGGTGGTTGAATATCTGCGGTCATACCCATTGAGAACCTAGAAATTAATCTCTCTTGAATTCCCGACAATTGATTTGGTGGTCTGTCACTTGCAATAACTATTTGACTTCCTGATTCGTGAAGTGCGTTAAAAGTATGAAAGAATTCTTCCTGTGTATACTCTTTGCCTTCTAAGAACTGTATATCATCTATTAAAATCAAATCTACATTTCTATATTTATCTCGAATAGCTGTCATTCCATCTCTTCGAATACCACTAATAACATCATTTGTAAAAGTCTCTGTAGATACATATTTAACTTTTGCTTCTGGATCTATTTCTACTCGATAATGACCTATTGCTTGCATTAAATGAGTCTTACCAAGGCCTACTCCTCCACAAATAAATAATGGATTGAATTCTCTCCCAGGAGATTCGGCAACGGCTAAAGCTGCGGCATGAGCCAACCTACTATTTGGACCTACAACAAATCTTTTAAAGACGTAGCGTAAATTTAAACCATTAGGATTTTTGAATTGATTTTTTGAAGAATTATTTTGGTTATTACTAGAAAAAGATCTTGTTTTATGATGAACATTCTTTTCGTTAGCTTTATCTTCATTTGTTAAATCGCTGCTGGTATTCGTTTCAGATTTAAAAACAACTTTTACATCATGACCGCAGATTTCCTTCGCAGCTTTTTCAATAGTTTCACAATAATTCTTTCTCAACCAATCACTAGAAAATGTATTTGGGGCGATTAAAGTTAATAAGCCATTTTCAAAACAATTAAACTTAGCAGGCCTTATCCATGTCTCAAATGAAGGCTTACTTAAAGTTTTTTGGAGTGATTGTTGAACTTCCGCCCAAATAGGATTAGTTGCTTGCAAAGTTTTATTCTCTAGATTATTAATCTAGTTGGAATTTAATAATTGGCCATTATCAAATCACAAGATCACGACAAATTTAAAATTATTTAACAAAGTATCGACTAAATTTATAAAAATAAATTTTATATTTTTTAATAGGCATATAATTATTTTAAATTTCACTAAATTATTGGATAAAGCATTACTTATTATCATGGCGAAATGGCATGGTTTTGGAAGATGCAAAACAAGATTATCAAAAGATATAGGTAAAAGTAATTCAGCGAAAATACAAAGTGTAATGACCAAACACACTATTTCAGTTGCAAAATTTCTTCAAGAAAATAAACTGCTTGATATTTCTATTGCCATAACTGGTTTGGGAGTAGGAAATTGTAGAAAATGGTCTAGAGAATTAGGCATCAAAAAATTTAATTTGCAGGGGAAAGGCTGCTTGGGAGAAAAAATGAAACGGCAAATAATTATCAACAAAAAATTTTGTGCAAGGCATAAGATCAAAAATATTATTTTTATTGGTACTGACCTTCCAGATTTATGCCATCAAGATTTATTGAATACTCTAAAAGAGCTTCAACATAATGATCTTATTTTAGGACCATCTAACGATGGAGGATATTGGCTTATCGGTTTATCAGAAAAAATAATGTTATCACATACATTTTTACCTTTTATCAACATAAAGTGGGGAACAGAAAATGTTCTTCAAAATACAATTGATAATTTTGCTTCTAAAAAATTAAAATACAAGTTTCTAGATAAAAAAATAGATATAGATACAATTATTGATATTGAAAATAGAAAATAATCGACTTGTCAAAAATTTCAATTATCATTCCAACAATTAATGAAGCTAGTAATTTGCCATTATTGCTTTCAGACTTGTCAAGTATCCAGAAAGAGGGCGAAATCATAATTGTTGATTCTGGAAGTGAAGATAAAACTATCGATATAGCAAATATTTATGGAGCGAAAGTATTTATATCCAAAGAAAGGAATCGAGGTTTACAATTAGATATTGGAGCTAAAAATTCAAAAGGAGAGTGGCTCATATTTTTACATGCAGACACGAGATTAACTCATGATTGGTTTAAAAAAATAAACTCATTTTTAAAGGGAAACAAGAATATTATTTACTATTTTGAATTCAAAATTAATCACAAAAAGATAATTTATAGATTTCTCGAAATTCTCGTCAATATTAGAAGTAAATTTTTTAAACAACCTTATGGTGATCAAGGTTTAATAATTCATAGAACAATCTATTTTAAAAACAATGGATTTAGAAATATACCTTTGATGGAAGATGTAGATTTTTTAATGAGATTAAACAAAAAAAAAGATTTAAAACAATTAAATTTTCCTATTTTTATAAGTTCAAGGAAATGGGAAAGAACTAATATTTTTCTCCAAGCAATTAAGAACTGGCACTTTAGAAGAAGATGGTTAAAAGGCGAATCGTTAAAATCTATATATTCTGACTACTACAAAAAATAATTAATTTGCATACCAAAAAGCACATTTCGACCCTCTAGGTTCTAAAATCCAGCCCTGTCTTTTGTAAAATGAAACTACTTCAGCATCAGCAAAAAGGGTTACTTTAGAAATTCCAATGTTTTTTAATTCTTTTAGGATATATTTCATTAACTCCTTCCCCAATCCAAGTCCTTGATAGACAGGGTTAACAGCCACATCCCAAACTGTAGCTTCTAGAATTCCATCTCCAGTGCATCTTGCAAATCCTACTAGTCTAGGGAATTTATCATCATGACGCCATAATCCAACCACCAAAATACTGAAATCCAAAGCTCTTTTCACTCTCCTTATAGGTCGCCTGCTCCAACCAACAGTTTGCAAAAGTTGATCTAGTTCTATTAAATCTAAATCTTTATTTTTACTACATACAAATATTTCTTCTTTATTTGTCTGAGTAAACTCATAAGAATTTAAACCATACAGATCTATCAGCTCATCCCCTGATATTCTGTTTGATTTTTTTATTGACGATCCTTGGTTTCTAAAAATCATTAAAAATTCGCGAATCCTTTTTGTTGAAGTTCAGATAGCTGAAAATATAAACCCTTTTTCAATCTCAATTCACTATGTGTACCCTCTTCAACTAATGATCCACCTTTGAGGACTAAAATCTTATCAGAACTTTCAATAGTTGCTAATCTGTGAGCTATTACTAATGCTGTTCTTTTTGACAGAATTCTCTCAAGATCTTTCTGCAAAGTAGCCTCTGTAGAGGGATCCATAAACGCTGTTGCTTCGTCCATTATTAAAACAACAGGATTTCTAATCGCCACCCGAGCTACTGAAAGAAGTTGCCTCTCTCCAGAAGAGAGATTCCCGCCTCTTTCTCTTAGTAGTGTGTTCAAACCTTCCGGTAATTTTTTCAACAAATTATCTAGCCCTAATTCGTTACAAAGATTTTCTAATTCAAGATTGTTTACATTTGAATTTAGTTTCAAATTATCTGCGACATCTCCACTAAAGATAAAGGTATCTTGCAACACTACTCCCAACATATTTCTAAGAGTTGCAATAGGAATATCTTTTATATCTATGTCATCGATTAAAATTTGGCCTGATTGAGGTTCATACAATCTACATAACAGTCTTATTATGGTCGTCTTACCTGAACCAGTTGGCCCGACAAAAGCCACATGCTCTCCAGGATTAATCTTGAAAGATAAATTCTTTATTATATATTCTCCTTCGTTGTAGAAAAAATCAACATTCTTAAACTCAATTTTGCCCTTAAATTTTTTATTTACATTTTTAGCATTATCTAAAAAATGTTTTGCGGAGTTAGAGTCCTTAATCTGTATTTCTTCATCCAATAATTCGTTTATTCTTTCTACAGCTGTTAAGCCTCCTTGTATCTGAGTAAATCTTTCCGCAAGCTGCCTTAAAGGTTCAAAAAGTCTTTGGGAATATAAAATAAAAGTTGTTAATGTTCCTAAACCAATATTTCCAGACGTAACAAGATATCCTCCAACTGCCAAAACTAAGGAAACCGCAGCAAGAGAAATCCATTCTATAAATGCCGAAATACTACTGTCATAAAATATTGTTCCATTAACTGCTTTCTTGTAAGCAACTCCTGTTTTAGAAAATTTCTTGCTATTGAAGGCCTCTCTTCTGAACATCTGAACAACTTCTAAACCTTGAAGATTCTCTTGAAAATCAGAGTTGAGTTGAGACAATTCTTCCCTTACTTGATAATTAGCTCTTCTATAACGTTTTTGAAGCCAGATAATAAAATATGAAACTGGGATTTGAGTCAAAAGTAATAAAATAGCAAGCCCTCGATCAATTGACAGCATTGTGAAAGAAATTACTATCAGACTGACGAAGTCAGCAATGACTCCAACTGCCCCACTTCCAAAAACTTCTGCTAAAGCATCAACATCATTTGTTAATCTCGTTAATAGTTTCCCTACAGGCATTTTATCGTGATACTTAAGAGATAAAGATATTGAATGATCAAAAAGTTCTCTTCTTATTCTTGCTGTCAAACGTTGCCCCACTGCTTGGATATTGTAAGTTTGGTATCCTTGCAGAACTAATCTGAATATAACAGTTATAAATAAAGTTATGATTATGGCATTTATTGATTGCCCAAAGAAAATTTTACTTAGCCAAACATCTGTAGTTTCGTTTTTGAGAATGGTAATTGCTTGACCAACTAATAATGGTTGAATAGCTCCAGAGAAAGAAACAGGTAACAAAACTATCAAAATAAGATAGATTGTTTTTTTATCTTTAGTTAAATATTTACCTAACTTTTTAATCCTTCTAAAATCTTTAAAAAACATTTAGCTAATCTTCTATAAAGCATTAGTTGATTCTATTGATAAAATGGTATCTCTGAGATTATTATCGTCTAACCTCATAGATAAAGGATTTCCAATTAGTCTTGCAGTCGAGTAATAAAGATTATCTATTTTAATTAAACCATTTTCTTTAAGAGTCTTTCCAGTTGCCACCAAATCAACTATTGCCTCTGCCATACCTGTAATAGGACCAAGTTCGACTGATCCTGTCAAATGAACTATTTCTACAGGAATATTTAATTCTTCAAAATAAGATCTTGCTGTTTTTATAAATTTACTTGCTACTTTACAATTCGCTGGAAGATCAGTTGGTTTTGAATAATTGCTATTTTTCTTAACTGCCAACGACATATGACAACCACCAAATCCTAAATCTAATAACTTTGCGACTTTTAATTCAGATTCTCTTAAAACGTCATACCCAACTATACCCAAGTCAGCCTGACCATAACTTACATAAACAGGAACGTCTCCATTTCTTACTAATAAAGCTTTTGCCCGTTTGCAATTTGATTCAAAGGTTAATGATCTGTTATTTTGATCCAACGCATCCGAGAAATCTAACCCAGCTCTTTTAAAAGTTGAAATTGAATCTTTTAACAGAGCTCCTTTTGGTAAAGCTATAGTAAACATAGATCAATTTCTTCCAAAGATTCTTCATTCTAAGTTAACAATGGAATTTAATAAAGCTCAAAATATAATTGGACTTAGAGTTTTAAGTGATAACATCATTTGGTTATGGGTAAAAGATAAATCCGTTGTAGTTGTAGATCCATCTGTTCACGAACCAGTAATTAGATATATAAACGAAAACAATCTTCACTTAGAAGCTATTTTACAAACTCATCATCATTCAGACCATATTGGAGGAACAAAGTCTCTTATTGAAAGATGGCCAAATGTAAAGGTGATTGCTTCCTCCAAAGAAAAAAAGCGAATACCTTCGCAAAATGTATCTGTAGAAGATGGAGAAACTTTGAATATTTTAGGTGAAGAAGTAAAAATAATTGAAGTATTAGGGCATACAAGCTCACATATTGCCTTCTTTTTGAACGGTGAAAATCCTGTTCTTTTTATTGGTGACACATTATTTTCTGGAGGCTGTGGAAGAATTTTTGAGGGAACTTATCAACAAATGTATTCTTCACTAGAAAGAATCAAATCTTTACCAAAAAATACTCTCATATATTGTGCACATGAATATACAAAGGGGAATATATTATGGGCATTGAATCTCAAGCCAAAAGATCAAGATATAAAAAATAAACTTTCAGAAGTTGAAAAAAAACTTTCACTTAATGAATTGACAATTCCATTTTTACTTGATGAAGAAATGAAAATAAACCTTTTCTTAAGAGCAAAAAATTTAGAAGAATTTTCTTTTTTAAGAGCAAATAAAGATTTATGGGTTTAAATAGATAGGTATCTTCATAAACAAATGTCCCCCAAACAAGTAATTAAAACATCAAATGCTCCAGATCCAGTAGGACCTTATAATCAAGCAATAAAAGCTGGGGATTTTATCTATTGTTCTGGTCAAATTGCTATAGACCCAGCTTTAAATGAAATAACATGTTTAGGTGATATAGAGAAGGAAACTATTCAAGTTTTAAAAAATCTTGCAGAAGTTCTTAAAGCTGGTGGAGCCAAAATAGAGGATGTAATAAAAACAACTATTTACTTAACGGACTTAAGTAATTTTCAAATTGTCAATAAAATATATAGTGATTTTTTTAATATAGAGAATCCTCCAGCAAGGGCCTGTGTGGAAGTTTCATCTCTACCAAAAGGAGTTTTAGTTGAAATAGATTGCGTCGCATTTCTAGATTAATTTCTAATTATTGAGAAATTTGAAATATGAACCAATTGTGCACCATAGTTGTATAGATTATTAATTGATAATTTATCTTTGATCTATGTCAGCAGCAAAGCTTAATATAGATGAACTAGAGGCTGGTTATCCCTTATTTTGCAAAGCTCTTAGACTATTAATCTTAAAAGGAAACTCAGTTAAAGATATAGAAAAGACAGTGTGTTGGAGTCATCTTGAGACTTTAAATAGATGTCTACCTGGTAGATATAAAGCCCCAACATATTTAATGGCTTTAATCAAAAGAGATATTGCAAAGCCTAATAATTATTAAAAAAAAGTACTAATACTCTAAATAAAATTTATCAATATCCATTGAAAAGTCTTTTTCCTTTTCTGATATTTCTTTATTATCTAAAAATATTGAAAGACTTACAAAATTCTTACCGAAGCTGATATTTGGATAGATATCCCTTTCTTTGCATAATTTCTCAATTTCCTCCATGAATTTACTAATTTTTGAGTATTGATCAAATTCAAATCTTTTTTCAATCCTCAAAGGTGATTCTCTTTTATTCCACATTACATTCTTTATTCAAGACTAATTACACTATACATTCAACAAAATTTCTCAATAAATTTTTGAAGTTAAAATTTTTAGTCACTCTCCCAATAATCAATAATACCTCCAATTGTTAAATCCGTTTGAACTTCTGGGTTAGGGCATGCAAATCTCGCGGCAGAGCCACTGGCAGTAAAAACCCAGTTACCTTCTCTAGCACCAACAGGATCAACAGCAACTAATTTCTTACCCTTATTATTTTCCAAAATTCTTAAATTCATATGTCCTAAGCCAGCGACTCTTTGAGTACATACCATTCTTCCTAAAACCTTCATAATTTCCATAATTTATATCCTCCTTTTTTATGACTTGTCTGGATCCCAATGATCAATTATTCCAACAATTGTTAAATCGCTTGGATAAGATTTGCTTCCAGCTGCTTCCCTAGCAGCAGAACTTCCAACACAAATAACCCAATCTCCTGGCTTACAGCCAACAGCATCAACTGCAACTTTTTTAGAAGAACCATCTAATACAACCTGCAGATGTTTATGTTCAAAACCAGGAATCCTATTGGTAGAAACAAGTGGTTTTACAACCTTGCAAATCAACATAATTAGTGAGCCTCCTCTGTTTTTTTATCTAAAGACATTCCAATAATTTTGGCGGAATGAATTTTGTCCCTATCTCTAATAGTAGAGCAAGTATGTAACAAACCTTGATCAACTAAATTTTTATATCTAATTGATATCGCATTATTAACTCTTTCACAATCTTTTATTGCCCTCTCTTTAGCACCAGGCACTTTTCCAGAGTAATCAAATCTTATTACTACTGGAATAGGTAGATCTTGAGAAACATTTAATCCAGAAAAAATCTTCACTCCTACATCTAAATCTGGAGCCCCTTCTTCGACTGTATCTAAATGAGCAAAATAAGTTAAATTTCTGAGATGTACTTCTTTAAAACCTATACCTACTCCAATAAACCTCTCTGCATGTCCAATATCTTCATAGGAACCATTATGAAAACTCTTAACATAATCAATTTGAGAAATATTATTTACGATTAATTTATACATAAATTTTTCTAGTCCACTGAGTTTATCTTTTGAAGATTGTTTAGAAATTATTTGACAAATTTCTCTCTCTGCATCCTCTTGTGAAAAGTTTATTGTTGAATTATAAATTTCCAAAGTAGAAATAGTTTTTTCTAAATCAATCCCTCCATCACTTGTTGACAAATGTATTTTTAATGAATCAGTGTCTGTATCAAGTCCAATTAACATTAAATCCACAGAAGCACCACAGCAAAAGCTATTCTCTACAGCCTCTTTGAAAGCATATAGTTTACTTCTACCTTCTTCTGCCGCTAACTCGTCATTACTTCCATGAGCTGCACATCCCTGATGCAAAGGATCTACAGAACTAAAATGATAAGTTACAACTTTCAAATACCTGGTATCTTTATGCGCTTCATTAGGGATATTCTCTCTATATCTTTTATGTTCAGTTTTCACCCATCGATTAACGGTATTTTCAATATCAAATAGTGCTCCAGCATGGGATCTTCTTCTTACTGAACTAAAAGGTATTCTCATTACATAAGCAATTGAATGAGCTAATCTTCCATCTGAACAAGGAGTTATATCAAGTAAATGTATTCCACAATCTAAGAGAAATTTTTCAAAGTCTTCCGCATCCCTACTTCCAGCAGCACCGTCAAGTGGATCATTGTTAAAAAAATTGTCGCTAAGTTTCTCATGCTGTTTGAAAGCACACCATGCATATAAAGCCCGCATATCAAGAGGTTTAACCCAGGATTTATCTAATACATGTAGGGGTAAATCTATTCCCAAATTTTTTCTTGATATTTTCTGAGCCTTATTTATAAAATCTTCGTGATGTTGAATTCGAGCAATTTCCTTGAGAGTTGGAACAATTTCGTCAAAATCACCTTTTATTTTACTTTCATACCTAAATAGATTTTCATTTTGGATATTGTTGGTTAATTTATGAGACTTTCCAGAATTTGGGGAATTATTTGATTCTTTAGTTTGTATATGGATATTTTCAGTAAAAGTTTTCATTGGAGCTGTTGGCCCCAATGTGAAGTTCTTGGCTTTAGCCAGTCCTCTTAAAGGCATTATTTACTTAACCTCTTGCACCACCTGAAAAGGTAACAAGTTGTCCTTCACGAGTATTGCCACTAGATCCAGTTATCAAGAAATCTGGTTTTTCTGTTTCCTCATTTCTTTTAACTTCCATAGGGGGCATTGCGCTCATAAATCCTGCTCTTGATGGATTTCGCTTTCTAGAGGAAGCTCCTTCTGTACCTGTTACCTTATCACCGCGATCCCAATCATCTCCAGTTACGTTTCCTACTGATTGTCCTTCACCCGTAATCCTTGATGCGACTCTTTTTTCAGGTGTCTTTGCAGCTCGGTCTGCCTCTTCAATTTCCATTTTTTGTTTATAAGTTATATTTTTATTAGGTTCAAATCTAAATTTTTCAGTCCCAGTGACCTTATCAACTGCCATATCAAAAGGTCCTGTTACCTTTGAACCATTTTCATATTCATTACCTGTAACTCCTTGAGTATTTTTTTCAGAATATTTATCTCTTGATGGTGATTTAACAGAGAATTCATTCCAAGAGTTACCTGCTGACTTTTCCGGGTTCGCATAAGCAGTATCATTTGGAGGATTATCACAAGCTTGTGAGAACTGATCTCCACCAACATAAGGAGTCCCTGTTAGATTTTTACACGCACCTTTCTTAGCACCAGTCATTACTCCGCCAATTCCTGGTTGTTGTCCTGTAAGTCTGGCATTTGAATTATTTCCAGAATTAACTGTTGCTCGTGATTTCATATCTTCAGAAGTTTCATTATTACAATTCTCATTAATCTGATCTAAGCCTGCGTATGGTGTTCCCGTTAACACTTTGCATGAACCTGGTTCATCTCCAGTTACTATTTTTGATCTTCCTGTCATAGTCCCGCTTATTAAATTTGACTTTGAAGAAAGGCTTAAACCTACTTTTCTAGCTTCTGGTTTTGGTTTTGAACCGCAAAACTTCTCATATTGTTGAGATCCTATGTACTCATCACCAGTTACATTCTTGCAACTCCCATGTTCATTACCTGTCATATGGTCTGATCTACCTACCCCTGTACCAGTTACATTATTCCCATTAAGAGTGTTGTAACTGCCAACTTTTTCAAATGCTTTACCTTTTGGATTTGGCTCTGAGCCAAGATATTGATCTCCAGTTAACTGATGTCCAGAACCTGATTCATCTCCAGTAACCAGGGTTGATCTACCAGGAAGTGATCCAGATACTTTTAATCCATCAGTTGTAGTACTATGTTTAACCTTTGAAGGATTTTTGGGAACATCACCACAATACTTCTGTGATTGATTAGCAGATACATATTCAGTTCCTGTAAGGTTTTTACAAGTCCCAGGCTCATCGCCTGTGACCCTCTCAGATCTACCAACTTCATTTCCAGTTACTTTATTACCTGATGTTGTAGAGGTAACAGTAGATCTAAGTGGCTGTTTATAACTTGGTCTATCTTGACAAAATTGATCAACTACTTCTGATCCCATATATTGAGTACCAGTTACAGTCCTGCATGTACTTGCTTCATTACCTGTGGTTTTCATAGATCTATTAGCTTGTGTTCCAGTAACTATTTGACCTGAATCAGTTTCACTTTTACCAACTTTCCAGCTAGCATCTGCAATATTTTGTTTGGCTCCATTCTTATTTGGACCACATGGTCTACATTTACCATTACCTTTTTTGCCTGTGGCACCAGTTTTACTTCTTAGCTCTCTCACTCTCTGAGAAATTTCTCTACTACTTAAATCTGGGTCTCCCCTTCTAGCTAAAGAAGCTGCACTGGTATTTTGTTTAGTTGCTGATTTACCATGCTTGGATTGAGCTTCTCTTCTAGCCAAAACAATATCTCTACTTGTATTAGTAATAGGCTTTCTCTTTTGTTTAATTATTCTTTTAACGTTTGGTTTTGATGTTTGAATTTCTGTATTATGTGAGCTTTGAACTTCCTGATTTTTGCTTATGGAAGTTTTAACTGTGTTTACAGGACTTTCTTTTTTAACATCAGTACGAGTTCTATCGGATGAAGTTATTGCCGATTTCCCATGAGTAGACATTGCTTTTCTTCTCTCTATTACTAACTCTTTACTAGATAAAGTTGTTGAAGAAGACTTTCTACTTACCTGGGTTTTTGGAATATGTTTTGTAATTGGTTTAGTAATATTTTGATTATTTGAAGAAGACTGAGTACCAGAAATCTGTATATCTTGAGAAGATCGAACTCTATCTTTAGTAGTCGAAGAATAAGCAGCAGCTTTTTTACCGCTATCACTCATCGCCTTTCTTCTTTCTAATGCAATCTCTCTACTGGTTTTTTTTGACATAATCTTCAAATGTGAAACTCTTTTGAAAAAACTTTCTCCAAAAATATTTTTTGGAGAAAGATATTTACTACATAAAAGTAGATTTAACGTCCTTGGAAAACTACAAAAGCTGTTCCTTGGCTTTGAGTGTAAGCATCGTATCCGATGATTCTTACATGATGATCAGGGTATGCTCTATGACATGCCTCTAATTCACTTACAACCAAGTTAAGGTCTTTTTCCCCAAAGAATGGGAGCTTCCAATAAGACCAATAAGTTTGCATACTTCCACTAGGATGAACATGCTCAATAACAGGACTCCAGCCTTGAGCAATTATGTATGCAATTTGATCGTATATTTCCTCCTGGGTCATCGGTGGTAAGAAACCGAATGTTTCCAGGGTTGCAACTGTTTGATAGTCGCCTACTGTGCTCTGGAAAGGCATAATTAATTAAAATGTGAATGAAATTACTCGTAATAGAACGAGATTTGTAGAAGTTTGAGGAGAAGAATCTCCTCAATTTTGAAATCTGGTTTAACCTTGAACGTCTAGTTTGTCGACGGTATCAAATTCAAACTTAATTTCCTTCCAAGTTTCAAGAGCGATAGCTAATTCAGGACTGTGTTTAGCAGCTTCCATAAGAATGTCTCTACTCTCTTTTTCGATTTCGCGACCAGCATTACGTGCTTTTACGCAAGCTTCTAAAGCAACTCTGTTGGCTGCAGCTCCAGCAGCTGAACCCCATGGATGACCATGTGTTCCTCCACCAAACTGAAGACAAGAATCATCTCCAAAAATCGCTAGGAGTGCAGGCATATGCCATACGTGAATACCACCTGATGCGACAGCAAATACTCCTGGCATTGAACCCCAATCTTGATCAAAGAAGTTACCTCTTGATCTATCTTCGGGAACAAATGACTCTCTTAAGTTGTCAATGTAACCAAGAGTTGTTTGACGATCACCTTCTAGTTTTCCAACAACAGTTCCAGTATGTAGTTGATCGCCTCCGGAGAGTCTCAAACATTTTGCTAGAACCCTGAAATGGATACCATGTTTTGGATGTCTATCAATAACAGCATGCATCGCTCTATGAATATGTAGAAGCATGCCATTTTTACGACACCAGTTTGCTAATCCAGTATTTGCAGTGAAACCGCCAGTTATATAATCATGCATGATGATTGGCATATCTAGCTCTTTTGCAAATTCAGCTCTTTCGTAAAGTTCTTCAGGAGTGTTGGCAGTACAGTTTAGGTAGTGACCTTTAACTTCGCCAGTTTCCTGCTGAGCAAGCTTAACTGCTTCTGCAACAAACTCAAACCTTTCTCTCCAACGTTGGAATGGCTGAGAGTTTATATTCTCGTCATCCTTCGTTAAATCGAGACCACCTCTAAGGCACTCATATACAACTCGACCATAGTTTTTACCAGATAATCCTAATTTAGGTTTAATGGTACAACCAAGTAGAGGTCTTCCATATTTGTTTAAACGATCTCTTTCAACTACGATTCCATTTGGTGGACCACCGCAAGTTTTGATGAAAGCGATTGGGAATCTAATATCTTCTAGACGTAGGTGTCTTAGAGCTTTAAATCCAAAAACGTTTCCTACAAGAGATGTTAATACGTTTGTAATAGAACCTTCTTCAAAAAGATCTAAAGGATATGCAATAAAAGCATAAAAAGCTTCAGGGTCTCCAGGAACGTCTTCTATTCGATAACAACGTCCTTTATAAAATTCTAAATCTGTAAGTAACTCGGACCAAACTGTTGACCAAGTACCTGTTGAAGATTCAGCGGCAACAGCTGCTGCAACTTCTTCTCTGGGAACACCTTCTTGACCTGTACATTTGAAACAGGCTAGTAAATCGGTGTCTAGGGGTACATATTCTGGAGTCCAGTAGGTATCTCTGTACTCCTTTACCCCTGCATCATACTTCTTACTCATAAGGATAAATTTAGGTCTGTGTAGGGAAAATAATTATTGTGCAAAATTTATAAATTTGCTTTATTTATTAGTCCTTTTGACCAAGAAATTCACCGTTACCAAGAGCTGGTTCAACTTCTCTATGAGGACGAGCAATAATATGAGCTGCAACTAAACCGTCACCAACTCTTTCACAAGCATCAGCACCAGCTCTTACAGCTGCGTTAACTGCACCTGTTTCTCCTCTAACTAATACTGTGACATACCCGCCACCTACGAATTCACGACCAATAAGGCGAACTTCTGCAGCCTTTGTCATTGCGTCAGCTGCTTCGATTGCAGGTACAAGTCCGCGTGTCTCGATCATGCCGAGAGCGATACCCATTGTTTCTGTAGCCATTGTCTACTAATTACTAAATGTGGAATGTTCAATCCGAAGAATGCTTCATTAAGTACTTATAAGTCAAGCGTTTTCGATAAAATCTCCATTAATGTTTTTTCTATCATTCATAAGTTAAACTTATCACCCTTGCTACTATTGATATGTCAATACTTATGCAAATTAGTTAGTGCATCAAAACATACTGTTGTGTTAAGAAAAAATTTACATTATGTTATTTCCGTACGAGGCAGGCCCTGTCTACACAGGTGTGGAATGTTCAACCTTTCCTGTCTCCGTATCTAGCTTTGAAGTAAGATAATATCCTCAATAAATTTTTTTAATATTTTGAACCATCCAGTCCTTACTATTGCGAGTGGCAACAAAACTAAAGTTTCTGAAATTTCGGCAATGCTGGATGTTTTGTCTTTAAGGGTTCAGAAGCAACCAGAATATTTAAATGTCGAAGAGACCGGAGACACATATTTTGAGAATGCACTTTTAAAAGCAAAAGCAGCTGCTCTAGAGACAAAAACCTGGGCATTAGCTGACGATTCGGGACTTGAAGTAGATGTTTTAGATGGTCGACCAGGCATATATTCTGCTCGATATGCCAAAAACAACTCTGAAAAAATTAAAAAATTAATTAATGAACTTTCTGATAGTCCTTACAGGAGCGCGAGATTTATAAGTTGTATGGTTTTATGTGATCCCTCAGGAAACTTAGTGAAAGATTCAACTGGAATATGCTGGGGAGAAATTCTTAAGACTCCAAAATATCCAAATGGGGAGTTCGAATCTGTTTTTTGGGTAAAAGAAGCTAACTGTGTTTACGGTGAGCTATCACAATCACAACTAAGTAAGTTAGGTAGCAGGGGTAAAGCCGCCAGAATTATGTCACCTTACCTCAAAAAAGAAATTGGTTTAAATTAAAAAATTATCAATAATTTGAAATTTCATCAATTGCTCTTATAGCAGCAGCTGCTGCTTCTTCTACATCTCCTTCTTTCCCAGCGAGAGTTAATCTACCAAAAGCGCCAACTGCCTTTACATCTACAACAGTTATATTTGATGCTTTTTCTGCTTCATTTGCTGCTTTTAAGACATACCCAGCTGGTTCAGTTTCTAATATAAACATGCTCATTCCAGATTGAATCATTGATCCACTTCTGTTTTGTCTATTTATTAAAACAGCATGGTCTGGAGTAATAGCTCGAATAACTTCTGTCCAACTTGTTGAAGGTTTGGTTCTTTTTCTAACTTCACTTCCAATAGCATCTAGAACAACATCTCCAGAATGTAAAACAGTACTTTGATCTTTGTGATAAAGAGCAAGAGAGCCAAATGCTCTTTCAACAATCATCTGACCAAGTCTTACATTACTTGCTTTTAGGGCAATATCAGTGACTCTATGAACGGCCATCCCTGGTGAAACTTCCATCCAAAGGCATGAATCTCCAGGTATGGGTAAAAAACCCCTACTAACCGTCCCCATATATGCAGCTAATTGAGGTTGAAGAGAATCTAAAAAAACATATGTTCTCAACTCAATTTGCTCAACTTGACTTGCTTGTCTGGACACCAAAGACTTTTCTGAATCAGTTGTAATAAAACAGCTTGCACCACTGGCCTGAGATTGCACCTCAGATCCTGTGACTAGGGAACTTCCTTTTTTTCGTTCCCCTCTGTTTAAACTAGAAGTTGGTTCCATTCACGCGACTATAACGGATAATGGTTCATTTTTTCTATTAAATTTACTTGCATGCTGCCAACAAAACGATAACTTCAAGTAAAAGATATGCATTTTTATGGGAACTTCTCAAAAAAAAGAACCAAATGTTTCTGGTACTGAAAAAGAATTAACTCCTGATCAAACTCTTGGATTAGTTAGCCTTAGCTTGATGCAAAAACTATCTCAGAAAGATCCATCTTTTAGTTGGTTAGAAGAAGATAAAATTGAAAAAGTAAATCTTAAGAACCTTAGAGATAGATTGGAGTTAACCCAATTAGCTATAAATACTGGAGCACCTTTAACCACTTCAGAAGTGACAGCTTTAATTGGGGCAAAGCCCGGTAAATCCAAGTTAGAAAGAGCAGGATTATTAGCAACTAAAATAGCTAGAAATGTGTGGAAGCTTTCGAAAATAAGTCAAGGAAATTCCTTCTACAGAAATTAAAATACGCCCCAAAAGTTTTTTTCATAATTCCCATTTAAGTATTTAAACATTCATATAAGTTTTTTAAATGTGTTCATTTTGTAAGAGAACTTATTAATTACTTTCTTAAATTAAAAAGTGTATGCAAGCTTGAACTATAAGCTCTTGAAAATTTTTAATGAGTAAAGTTGAATTTAATAAGGAAACTGGGCCCAGGGAAGTTTTTTGTGGGCTAACTTCAATAGTTTGGCTCCACAGAAGAATGCCGGATGCTTTTTTTCTAGTTGTAGGCTCAAGGACATGTGCTCATTTAATTCAAAGCGCTGCTGGAGTTATGATTTTTGCTGAGCCAAGATTTGGGACAGCTATTCTCGAAGAAAAAGATCTTGCTGGTCTTGCTGACGCTCATGAAGAATTAGATCGAGTAGTAAATGAGCTTATTGCGAGAAGACCAGAAATAAAAACTCTTTTTCTAGTTGGATCTTGTCCAAGTGAGGTAATCAAATTAGATCTTGCCACTGTCGCAGAGAAATTAAATAAAAGATTTTTAGGTCAAGTGAGATTCGTTAATTACTCTGGCAGTGGGATAGAAACAACTTTTACCCAAGGTGAGGATGGCGCCTTAAAAGCTTTAATTCCATTAATGGAGTCATCAAATGAGAAGAAATTATTATTAGTTGGTACTCTTGCAAATAATGTAGAGGATAGGTTTAAAAAGATTTTTAAAAATTTAGGAATTTCAAATATTGAGAGCTTCCCACCCCGTCAATCAACAGAATTACCAAAGATTGGCAAAAATACAAAAGTTTTATTAACTCAGCCTTATTTAAGTGATACCGTTCGAGACCTAAAACATCGTGGTTGTGAAATAATTTCGGCTCCATTTCCTCTTGGTATCGAAGGAAGTACTGAATGGTTTTTAGCTGCAGCGAAAGCTTTCAAAATTAATGAACTTAAAGTTCATGAAATTATTTCGCCTTTAATTAGTAGAGCAAAACTTGCTCTTGAATCTCATAAAGAAATACTTAAGGGGAAAAGATTATTTCTTCTTCCTGAATCGCAACTGGAGATATCTTTGGCAAGATTTTTGCATAATGAATGCGAAATGGATCTTGTAGAGGTGGGCACTCCTTACCTAAATAAAGATTTAATGAAAGAGGAAATTAATTTATTACCTGATAATACAAAAATTGTCGAAGGACAACATGTAGAAAAACAATTAGATCGAGTAAGGGAATCTAATCCAGACTTAGTAGTTTGTGGAATGGGTTTAGCTAACCCACTGGAGGCCGAAGGAATTAGTACTAAGTGGTCCATAGAAATGGTATTCAGCCCAATTCATGGAATTGATCAAGCCGCAGACTTAGCAGGTCTCTTCTCTAAACCTTTAAGAAGGAATCAAATACTAACTAAGAAAACTTTAGTAACTCATTAAAAACTATGGAATTAACTCTTTGGACGTATGAAGGACCGCCACATGTTGGTGCGATGAGAATTGCTTCTTCAATGAAAGATCTTCATTATGTTCTTCATGCCCCTCAAGGAGATACATATGCAGATCTTCTTTTTACAATGATTGAAAGGAGGGGGCAAAGACCTCCAGTAACTTATACAACTTTCCAAGCTAGAGACCTTGGAGGCGATACAGCTGAATTAGTGAAGAAAAATATTAAGGAAGCTGTCGAACGATTTAAACCCAAAACTCTTTTAGTTGGAGAAAGTTGTACGGCAGAATTAATCCAAGACCAACCTGGAGCTCTTGCAAAAGGAATGGGTTTAGATATGCCAATTGTAAATCTTGAATTACCTGCCTATAGCAAGAAAGAAAATTGGGGAGCTTCAGAAACTTTTTATCAATTAACAAGAACTCTTTTGAAAGAGAAAGTAAGTTCTTCAGAAAAAATAAGTGCTCTAAGGTGGAAGGAGTTAGGTCGCAGACCAAAAGTCAATATACTGGGTCCTTCATTACTGGGATTTAGATGCAGAGATGATGTAATTGAAATCCAACGCATCCTTTCAGAGCAAGGAATAGATACAAACGTAGTTGCTCCATTAGGTGCTAGTCCAGATGATATTGAAAGACTAATTGATGCTGAAATAAATATTTGTCTTTATCCAGAGATAGCGGAAGCATCATGCGAATGGCTTAAACGGAACTTTGGAATGGAATATACAAACACTATTCCAATTGGAATAAAAAATACAATTGAATTTATAAGTGAAGTTCATAACAAGTTGGATCTCCCCTTGACTAATAAAAATAAAGAAGAATTAGAAAATAAATCAAAACTTCCTTGGTACTCAAAATCAGTTGACTCTAATTACTTAACTGGCAAAAGGGTTTTTATTTTTGGTGATGGAACACATGCAATCGCAGCCGCAAAAATTGCCAAAGAGGAATTAGGTTTTGAAGTAGTTGGTCTTGGGACATACAGTAGGGAAATGGCAAGACAGGTAAGGGCAACAGCAAAAGAACTTAATGTGGAAGCTTTAATTACTAATAATTACTTAGAAGTAGAAGATGCAATGAAAAAAGCCGCACCTGAACTAGTTTTAGGGACTCAAATGGAAAGGCATAGTGCCAAGAGACTTGGCATTCCATGTTCAGTAATAAGTACACCAATGCATGTTCAAGATGTTCCTGCAAGGTATAGCCCACAAATGGGATGGGAAGGAGCAAATGTGATTTTTGATGATTGGGTACATCCCTTAATGATGGGATTAGAAGAGCATCTTATCGATATGTTTAAACATGACTTTGAGTTTGTCGATGGTCATCAAAGCCATTTAGGACATACAGCGACAAACACAAAGGACATTTTAAATTCTGACGAAAAAGAAGAGAATAATCCTAAAGAGGAAATTATTTGGACTGAATCAGGTAGAGCTGAATTAACAAAAGTTCCATTTTTTGTAAGAGGTAAAGTTAAAACAAATACCGAAAAATATGCAATCTTGAGAGGAATTCCAAAAATAAGCGATGAAACTCTTTACGATGCCAAGGCATATTTTAGTTAATTTTTTACTAATAAATTCCAATTTAGCCATGAGTATTTTCACTCATAACTTAACAGATTAAATTCTAAAAATGTAGTTATAAGAACATATTTCCCGCTTTTAATACAATTGAATACATATTTGTTTAGAAACATATTTCATGTGTATTTACGCTGCAAGAATATAAATAATAATGTGTTTTAAAGCTTTAAATGACAAGTACTATAAATAAACCTCTTGATGGGGAAGGGAGTGTTCAAGTAAAGCAAGATCCTAAAATAAATATCGAAGAAGGGGCTTTAGTTATTGCCGTATACGGAAAGGGTGGCATCGGGAAATCAACTACATCATCAAACCTATCTGCAGCATTCTCAAAATTAGGGAAAAAGGTTCTTCAAATTGGATGTGATCCAAAGCACGATAGCACCTTCACTTTGACTCACAAAATGGTGCCTACAGTTATCGACATTCTCGAAGAGGTAGATTTTCATAGCGAAGAATTAAGACCAAACGATTTTATGTTTGAAGGCTTTAATGGCGTAATGTGTGTTGAAAGTGGAGGTCCTCCTGCTGGGACAGGATGCGGGGGATATGTAACCGGTCAGACAGTTAAACTATTAAAAGAACATCATTTATTAGAAGATACTGACGTTGTAATTTTTGATGTCCTAGGAGACGTCGTTTGCGGAGGATTTGCAGCTCCATTGCAACATGCAAATTATTGTCTAATTGTTACTGCTAATGATTTCGATTCAATATTCGCTATGAATAGAATTGTTTCTGCAATTAAAGCAAAAGCAAAAAATTATAAAGTCAGATTAGGTGGAGTAGTCGCAAATAGATCGAAAGACACAGATCAAATTGATAAATTCAATGAAAGAACAGGTTTAAAAACTATGGCCCACTTCAAAGATGTCGACGCAATTAGAAGATCAAGACTTAAAAAATGCACCATTTTTGAAATGGAACCAACTGAAGATGTTATTGAAGTTCAAAATGAATATTTATCTCTTGCCAAAAATATGCTTGAAAACGTAGAACCTTTAGAAGGTAATCCACTTAAAGATAGAGAAATTTTTGATTTATTAGGATTTGATTAGTCTCAATTAATCTAATCCAACCAATTGGCTTGTTAAATCATATGTTTCTTGAGAGGTCTTCGTATCAATTATTCTTTTTGACAACTTTTGAGAAAAAGCTTTTCTACCAGTTTTCTGACGATTTCCCCAGCTCCAATGGACTGATGGTTTAGCAAATTCTTTATAAGTTGCCACTTTAGCGACTCTCTCTCCTGCCAGTCTTTGTGAAACATATCCTTTAGTTATGAATTTTTGAAATATCGGGAAAAGGAATCTGAATAACCAAGGTGTATCTCTAAAAAGTTTTGTATCAGCAACACATCCGGGATATAGAGAATTTACAATAATCTTCTCTGCAGGATATCTTTTTGATAATTCCTGAACGGTCACCATATTGCAAAGTTTACTATCCTTATAAGCCTTGCCAGGTTTAAATTTCTTTCCATTCGCCATACTTATTGGAGATAAAAAACCATTTTTGAATCCAGATAAATCTCCCAAATCAGCTGGGGCAGGAATGGGAATCCTTCCTCCAAGTTCTGAATAATTAGCCGTAACAGTCCCTAACACAGTAATTCTTGGCTTGAATACAATTGATTTGCCATTTAAAACAATTTCCCTTTCAGAAGATAAAATATTTTCCATAAGTAGGTTCACCATAAGAAAATGACCAAAATGATTTACTGCCATAGAGTTTTCAAACCCCTGAGCAGACCTTTCAGGTCTCTTTAGTCTCGGTTTATAAACTGCTGCATTACAAATAAGAGAATTTATTGGCTTCTTAAATCTTTCTAATATTTCATCGCAACCTTTTCTCACATCATTCAAGTTAGAAAGATCTATTTCTATAAAGTGAACATTTTCAACTTCCTCTTTTGTCAAGAATTCCTCAGCTATTTTTATAGCTCTTTTATTTGATCGATTAACTGCTATAACCTCCCATCCAAATCTTAAAAGAGGTTTTAGAGTATTTAATCCAACTCCTGAAGTTGTTCCTGTTATTAGGACTAAACCTTTAATGTTCTTACTCACTAGCAAAAAAGTTAATTGAAAAATGAAAAGTAGGATGATTCAAGATCATCCTTATCAACGCCATATTACTCTGATAATGTCTCTAGAAATTATTTGATCCTGATCCTTCATAAATCTTTGCTCACCTTCAGAAGAGAATAAATCATCAAACTTATCTGTTAAAAGATTAAATCTATATTTTTCGTATAAAAATGATTCTTCAATTTCCCTTAATCTGGTCAACCTTACTTTAGAACTATAGCCAAGCTTAATCAGGCTTATTATTGCTAAAAGGGAAAAGCTAATTTTTATAATTAAAAAAATCAATGATACAAAATTATCCTGTTTCTGTTGTCTTTTTAGAAATACAGACCCAAAATATTTTTTGATGAAAATACTATTTTTATAAAAAGATTTTGACAAATTAAGTACTAGATATTTTTCTGAACAAATAAATTCAGTCTTACTTTATTATTACCTTATAAATTTAAATTTTCTAATAGATTTTAGTTCCTACCTAAACTAATTCCTAGTCTTAATGCTAAAACTCCTGCATGCATGACAACTATGAGGCTTAATGCAATAAGATTTATTGTTTGAGTTGGCTCCATGGTAAAAAAATTATTTTCTATATTCTCCACCGAAAAGAGAAGTTTTTAAACACTATTACAAAATGATGTTACGTAATTAACAAATTGAAAAAAAAAATTGTTGAAAATTATCATAAATAAACATACAAAGTTAATTTTGGGAATCGAAAATCAGGCTTTAATTTTTTCAACAAATAATTTACCTGGATTTGATCAAATGGCTTTAGATTTAAATTCTTTAGATCAGACAATTTCGAATCCTGAAATAATTCTCACATTGAGATTCTACTATTGGACTGGGGATTGGCTTTCAATTGGCTTTCACCAAAAGGAAATTCCTCTTCATTGGAAAAATTTATTATCAAATGGGGAAATTAATATTGTTAGACGTCCCTCTGGAGGGGGTGCTGTTCTGCATTCAGGAGGCATAACATATGCATTAACATTTAAAAAAACTTACTATAAGTTCTTAAGTTATGAAATGGTTAATAATTGGTTAATTAAAAGTTTTAGAGAATTAGGTCTAAACTTACAATATGGTAATTTACGAAAATCAAGCATTAAAACGAATTGTTTTGGGACTTCATTAATTTCCGATTTAGTTGATCAGGATGGGTTTAAGAGAATAGGTAGTGCTCAATTTCGTAAAAAAGGCGCATTTCTTCAACATGGAGAAATTCAAACAAATCCTTCAAGAGATTTGTGGTTCAAATTATTCAAAGAAGAAGCTCCACCAAAAGTAAATTTAAAACTAACAAATGATGAAATAGTTCAACATTTGAGAAATTCATTCGTGAAAAATAAATCAAATTTAAATTTCAAAAATATCGCCATAGATATTAAAAAATAGAAAATTTCAATGACAAGAATTTTTAAAGATCTCCTTTCTGCTTCATTGAATTAATTATTCTCGGCAATTCAATTCCTAGGGGATAATGATTTTTAAAGTTTAATTTGTTAACAATATTTGAAGGCAAATTAAAACCTAATTTATTCAATACAAAGGTTCCAATTTTTGATCTATCAATTATCCCCAAAGGGATATCTGCAGCATTGAGAACCAATAAAATACCTTCATTTGTTTCTTCAATTCTTTCTATAGTTTGCCATAATATCTTGTTATCAGATACACTTTCAAAACTATCGATTGGTTTAATAAAATCTCCAACAAAGTTCCGTTCCCATTTTTTTAAGGAAACAGTTTTTAAAATATTCTCATCAACAAAACCTGTCCATCTACCATTATTCGTAACAAAAAAATATTTATCCGATGCATCCTTATTATTTTTTATTATTTTATTAAATTCTGAGAAATTTGAATCGTATTCAATTTTCCTCAAAGGCTTTAGTTTAATCTCAGAGACTTTACTAAATTTTAGTATGTTTTCAATTTTAAAAAATTGACTTTCAGATTTTGAAGAATTAACTCCAAACAAGCCCAAAAAAGAAAGAATAAAACCAAAATAAAAGTTAAATCTAAATAAACAAACTATCCCAAAAAATAAAACAAAAAAAGATAATAATAAATTTACTTTATTGAGGAAATTTCTTCCCTTATTTTTACTCCCTGAGAAATGCCAAATAATACTTTTTAATAAATTCCCTCCATCTAAAGAACCAATTGGAATCAAATTTAAGAAACCTAAGAATAAATTAAATATACCTACTCTTGAAATTACATTAACTGCTATTTGATCTTGAGAAGCACTGTTATTACTAATTAAAAGTAGGATAGTTGATGTAGCGAAACATAAAAGAGGTCTAACAATTGCAATTTTTATATTGCCTAAAGCAGTTTGACAATACTTATCTATTTGTAAAATTGCTCCTAAGAAATAAAAAGTAATTTTTTTTATTTTTACACCTTGATTAAGTGAAACAAACGTATGAAAAACCTCATGAAAAATAATTGAAGATAATAAGAAAAAAGAAGTTAAAAACCCTATAATCCAAACTTCTTTATCATTATAAATATCGCCAGAAGATAAACTGACCTGATTACTTATACTCCATGAGAATAAAAAGAGAATAACAAACCAATAGGGATGAACTTTAAAGGGAATTCCCCATATTTTAAAAATTTGCCAACTTCTCAAAAATAATCTCCGCTATATTTAGCAATAATATTAATCTTACATGCAGGATAATAATATGCCCAAGACTAATCCTTTAGTTAAAATTTGTGGACTAACTTCTGAAGAACAAGCTCTTCAAGTCGCTAAATTAGGAGCGAATGCTATTGGCGTTATTTCGGTTGAAGAGTCTCCAAGGTATGTATCAGCTGAAATTAAGAAAAAAATATTTAAAACCCTAGAAAATTTTTATCCAAAAATCGAGAGGATATCAGTTGTACAAAATTGTCCAATAGACTTAATTATTAAAAATTTCTTAGGATACCCCACTGAAACTATCATCCAATTGCATGGAGATGAAGATATTGACTATTGCAAAAAAATAAGGGAAAAAATTCCCAATATTGGCCTATGGAAAGCTTTCAGAATAAAAACAGAAAAGGATATAGATAAAATAAAACCATTTGAGGATTTTGTAGATGCGATACTACTTGATTCTTGGAATAAAGAAACTTATGGAGGTTCAGGGAAAAAAATAAATTCTATACATCTAAAGAATTTGCAATTTAGCAAACCATGGTGGTTAGCAGGTGGAATATCAATTGAATGGATTGATGAAATCCTCACTGATTTCAAACCAGATGGATTAGATATTTCAAGTAGTATTGAAATATCTCCGGGTTTAAAAGATATTAAAAAAACAGAAGATCTTTTTAAGTTTTTGAAAAGAAATTAGTAATTGTTTGTAACGGACTGCTGTTTTACAAGCTCAAAAAATTCTTGTTTTAAACTTAAATCGTGTCTAAAATCGCCTCTCACCACAGAATTAATCATACTTGTATTTGGTTCTTTGACTCCCCTCCACTTCATACAATAATGTTGGGCCTTTACAATAATGCCTAAACCTTTTGGTTCGCATAGTTTTTCAATTTCATCTGCAAGAATCATTACAGCTTCTTCCTGAATGTGAGGTCTTGAAAAAACCCAATCAGCAACTCTCGCAAATTTTGAAAGCCCTATGACTTTATTTCCAGGTTTAATACCTATCCAACACTCCCCTAGAATTGGAACTAAGTGATGTGAACATGCAGATCTGACAGAAATTGGGCCAACCGTATAAATTTCATCAAGATTCTTGTCATTAGGGAAACTTGTAACTTTAGGTTGTTCATGATATCTGCCTTTAAAAACCTCATTTAAATACATTTTGGAAACTCTCTCAGCAGTTTCTTGAGTATTATGATCATTTTCAACATCTATTACGAGAGACTTTAGTAAGTCTTTAACCCTTGAGGCTACTTCTTTTTCTAAAATTTCTAATTCACCAGGATTTACAAAATCAGAAATGTTATCGTTGGCACTAAATCTTTTCCCAGAATTCTTGATTCTGTCTCTAATAATTTCAGAAATTAGTTTATTAGTAATCTGGTCGTCAAAGTTTCTAATATTATCGTTGGGTAATGTAGAGGTCATAAAATTTTAAACAGAAAATTGTATGCAACTTAATTAACTGTATCTTCCAAAAGCTTAATTGCTAATATACTATATCACATTCTCTTGTTCAATCGGGTTCAAATAGCACTAAAAAAAATCACTGTTTTAGTATTAATCAGATAAACAGAATGTTTAAAAGGCTCCGCCTGAAGGCATCAAAGTCAAGTCTTCGATCAATTGTGATTCAGGTTTTTGAGCCATGTAGAGAATAGTCTCTGATACTTCTTTTGAGGAGAGCATAGAAGTTCTATCAAAATCAGAATTGATTGATTCGGAATCCCAAAGAGGAGTATTTACTGAACCAAGAGTTATTGTGCACGCTCTTATTGAATTTGATCTCTCCTCCTCCCTCAAGCATTTAGTAAACATAGCTAGTGCGGATTTTGAAACACAATAAGCTGCCCATTGGGGGAATGCATTATAAGAAGCATGACTACTAACATTAATAACTAAACCACCATTTTTTCTCATTTGAGGAATTATTGAACTACAAATTTGAAAAACACTTGTGAGATTTATTTGAATAGTTTGTTCCCATTGACCTAATTCCATTCCAACTAAAGGGCCATTAAATGCGCAACCGGCATTATTTATTAATACTGAAGGGCACCCATACTTCTCAATTGCCTCTTTAACACAATGCTCTATTTCTAGAGGATTAGATAAGTCACATTTTACAAGGTTAATTTTTGATTTAGTGGTCAATAGTTCGCTCTTTAGTTTCTCCATTAAATCCATATTCCTGGAGAGTAAAATTAAATCCCACCCAGCATTGGCAAAAGTAATTGCGGTAGATCTACCAATACCTTTCGTAGCACCCGTTATAAAAGCTAGTTTCAAGTTATTCAGTTATTTGGGGGATTTCACTATAAATTTCTTCAATATTATTTGCTTCGATAAATTTACCTAAAACCCTAAACTTTTTGTATCTTTCCTCAATTAATTCGTCTTCAGACAATTGCATTAAAGCATTAAGGTGTTTCTCAATAGCCTCTTTTAGTGTGTTACCAGCATCTAAAGGAGCCCAATTATTCCCGCCAGAAGGTTCTGGTAATACCTCATCTATTATACCTAATTTAAGTAAATCTTTACCTGTGATTTTAAGTGCTGATGCAGCTTCTGGTGCCTTCGCGGCATCTCTCCACAAAATTGATGCGCATGCTTCCGGACTAGCAACTGTGTAAACACTGTGTTCAAACATTAGTAACCTATCGGCAACACCTATTCCAAGTGCTCCTCCAGAACCTCCTTCTCCAATGACAGTAGCCACAATTGGAACTTTCAATCCAAACATCTCTCGAAGGTTTCTAGCAATCGCTTCACCTTGACCTTGTTCTTCAGCTTTTAAACCAGCATACGCTCCAGGAGTATCAATAAATGTAAGAATTGGCAAAGAAAATCTATTTGCATGCTGCATTAATCTAAGAGCTTTTCTGTAACCTCCTGGTTTTGCCATCCCAAAATTTCTTACTACATTTTCTTTTGTGTCCCTTCCTTTCTGATGCCCTAACATCAACACTGGTCTATTATTTATCGAACCTATGCCCCCAATTAGTGCCATATCATCGCCACCATTTCTGTCTCCATGTAATTCAATCCAGTCATCACAAAACATTTGAACAAAATCCAAAGTACTAGGTCTTTGAGGATGTCTAGCTACCTGAATCTTTTGAGCAGGGGTGAGAGATTTAAATATTTCTTCTCTTCTTCTAGCAGCTAAGGTTTCAAGCTGCAGAAGCTGTTGACTAACATCTACTTCTGAATCTCGAGCTAATTCTTTTATTTGCTCTATCTGCTTCTCAAGTTCAACAAGAGGCTTTTCAAAATCAAGGAGGTAACGTTTAGCCATAATTTAAACAGTTAATACTTTAGGCTGTTTATCAAGTCCAATCGCAGAAAAACCATGCTTTAAAGATGCTGCCCCAATAAACTCCATTTTTTCAAGGGAAATGTTATTTCTTCCCCAACTAAAGTTTGTATGACACTTTTCAAATTCTAAAATCATAGCTTCTGCAAAGCAAGCAAACATCTCTCGCTGAGGGTTTTGCATTTCCGCAAGTTCCATCATATTCCAACCAATATCATTAAAAAACTCTACTATACCTCCTTTTAAAACATGAATATTTTCACCCTGAAATTTCTCATCAAGATTTTTTGGGTACCCGCCATCAATCATTAAACATGGTTTTTTTAAGTTATCTGTATCAATTTCAATAGTTTTAGGCATACTTGCAACCCATACAACAATATCCGCCTGAGGCAATGCCTCATTTAAGCTTGTTACGGTGCCACCATCTAATTCTTTTTGCAACATCGCTAGTGGTTCTTGTTGTCTTGCTACCATAAGAAGTTCTGAAATCCCAGTTTTATTGATAAGCCATCTACAAACAGCACTTCCAATATCACCTGTAGCACCAATTACAGCAACAGTTGCTTTTTTAAGATCTATCCCAATGCGAGGCGCATTTATTTCTAGTTGCTTACAAATAACCCAGGCAGTATGAGTATTGCCAGTAGTAAACCTTTCCCACTCTAATGAAGTATTTCTAATTTGTTTATGCTGTAGAAGATTAAAATTCTCAAAAATAATAGAAGTAAATCCTCCTAAAGCGGTAATGTTAATACCTTTTTTTTGAGCTAGTTCCATAGCATTTAGTACTTTTCTTCTAGCCGTTTTAAACCTAGAAAGCATTTCAGGAACAAAGCACGAATCTATATAAGAACCTTCAATAGATATTCCAGTAGCACTCTTAACTTCTACATTTTCAACAAGCTGGGGAGGAGCAGTACACCAAACATCCAAGTCGCCATCAGAAATATGATCAAAGCCTAGCATCGAAGCTTTTCTTTTTGCGTCTTCAAAACTGGTTGAGTGGCCTATTAACCCAAACATTTAAAAATTTATAAATGGTTTCTATACAATGTTATGAACAATAGCACAGAGGTAACTACTTAAATAGGATTGATTAATTATTAAAATCCTTAATTAATTTGAAATGTAATTAGACGATAGCTGCCATAGCCATTCTTGCAATTTCTCTATTATCTAGACCTATTTCCATCAATGTATCCTGATAAGCAATCATAAATTCTTCCATTAATTCTTCTCTGTCCATAGCTAAAACTGATGCGTCATCTGCTACTTCATCTAACATCTTTTTAATTAACGGAAGATTAACCTTATTAGCTTCCATTAATTCTTCTTTACAAGTAGATAGATTCTCTTTAAGCCACTCTTGACCATAATTTAAATGAAGATATTCATCTTTGACCACTCCCTCTGTTATCTTTTTTGCAAAAGGATCCGCAACTCTTATGTAGACGTTATAAGCAGAAATTGCAAATGCTTCAATTAAGATAGCTTGTATTAAAAGACATGTTGTTAAATTTCCTTTTTCAAGAGCAACCTGAAAATTACCATGTAATTTTGAAAAGAATTTTTTAGCAAATTCCATATCAGCTACTACACCTAAATTTCTTCCACATGCAGTAAAGCCTTTTTTATGCTTCATTTCCATTCTCGCCAATTTAGTTAACTCCTCTAACTCATTTGGAATTAAAGTTGCGATTGAAATATAATTATCATGAGCTTCTTGTTCTCCCTCTATAACAATTGCATTTATTCTGCTGTATGCATCCTTATAAGAATCTGTAGTGAAGTCGGGCAAATCTAAAGAAACCGAATTATTCGATTCTTCAATAGTTTTTTTATTTGATTCTAGAGTTTGCATGTCAGTAATCTTTAGCTCATTATGCATGAATATTACATGATTATAGAGAATTTATTTAAATTTCATGAAAATAGTTTCAATTGTTAAGTCACATTTATTACTTAAACTTATTTAAGAATTGATTGGCCAATCTGATTGCATCAGATTCATAATCAATTTGAACCAATGATTAATCAATAATTCCTTTAAATTTTTCCCTAAAGACTCATTTGCTCCTCTACTATCTCCAATAACACCTGATTTACTGAAGTCGTCAGTAAGCCAAGCAGTAGGCGCATTGCCCTCTAGACTCCAACCTTCAGGGATCTTTACTTTATTTCCCTCAAATGGGCGTTCATTACCTACTAATTCTGGTTTCAAAGCCAGCATCAAACTTGTTTCAGCTAAAGAGGCATGAAGCCCATCCTCAATCTCAGTTTTTGTTAACAATTCACTCAATCCATTCACCCCACTCCACAAGAAACAAGGGAAAACTGCCATCCCTGGTGCGACACTTCTCAGTTCTCTTGCAGCTGTATTTAATAGTGAAATTTGACCTCCATGTCCATTAATTAATATCAATCTTTTAAAACCCATTTCAGATAATTGACCTCCGACTTCCTTTATCAATGAGGTTATTAAATTTGAGGAAAGTGAAATTGTCCCGGCAAAGCCCTTATGTTCTGGAGAAAAACCAATATATTGGGTTGGAAGTTTTTTTAATGGAATATCGGCAGAGAATAATTTAAAAACTTCGCTAATAATTTCATCAACAAAAATACTGTCTGTAGCAAGAGGCAAATGTGGCCCATGTTGCTCAACAGCACCGAATGGCCAAATCACTGTTGATCTTTTGTTTTTTGCAACACACTCAATTTCTTGCCAATTTAAATATTCAAATTTATTAGGTATTGGTTTAAAGTTCATTAATTTTAATTTTGAGTACTAACATTTAGAGTATGTTATTAATTAATTATTCTTATTTTACCTACGATGGGAGTCAGTAATAAAAATGCCCAAGACAATATCCAACCAAAGGGCAATAAAAAACCTCTTCAGGTACTTCATATAAGTAAGAAAGATACTCAAAAAATAGATAACGAGCAACCCAATTTGCCAGAAGAAATTAAAAAAGAAGATCTCGTAATCAAACCGCAAATCATTAAAAATGATTCAGTAAAAAAAATTGAGGACAATAATGAAAACACCAAGGATTTTGACATTTCTCAACAAAATTTAACTCAACAAGACTTGAATAGACCCCTAAATTTTGCTGAGCAAAACACAGATTTTCAATTAGAAAGAACAGTTGATGAATTTGATTTTGATGAAAGTGCTTTTTTGGAGGCTTTAAATGCAAATGAGCCAATTGGGGCAACAGGAGAAACAATTTCAGGCAAGGTTATAGCAATAGAAAGTGATGGACTATATGTTGACATTGGCGGAAAAGCACCTGGTTATATGCCCAAAAAAGAATGTGGTTTGGGAGTCATCACTAACTTTAAAGAAAAGTTTTCTATAGGCCTTGAAATGGAAGTTTTGGTTATCAAAGAACAAAATGCTGATGGGATGGTAACAGTGAGCGCTCGGGCATTAATTCTCAGGCAAAGTTGGGAGAAAGTATCATGTTCTGCAAAAAATGGAGAATTAATTAACGTTTTAATTAATGGATTTAACAGAGGTGGGCTTACGTGTGATGTAGATGGATTAAGAGGATTCATCCCAAGATCCCAACTTGAAGATGGTCAAGATTATCAATCTTTTGTTGGCAAAACCCTAAAAGTAGCGTTTCTTGAGGTGAATCCAGAATCCAGAAAATTAGTTCTCTCTGAAAAGAAAGCATCATTAGTCTCTAAACTTACAAGTTTAGAATTAGGTCAATTAATTGAAGGAGAAGTTTTAGCAGTAAAACCATATGGCTTCTTTATAGATTTAGGTGGAGCTAGTGGACTTCTTCATCAATCCTCATTAACAAATGGATCGATTCGTTCTTTAAGAGAAGTTTTTAGAGAAGGGGAAATGATAAAAGCTTTAATATCTGAAATAGACCTCGAAAAAGGTCGTATTGGTCTCAATACAGCACTCCTAGAAAACTCTGCGGGAGAGTTAATTATTGATAAGCAAAAAGTTATGCAAGAAGCCACAGAGAGAGCACTAAAAACTAAAGCACTCTTCGATAAAAAAGAACAAGATAAATGAACATTAATAAAAAAATGGAGTCAAGTCTCAAATTAAAAATTTCAGATTGGGAATTAGACTTTTACTCAAGACCAATTATTGAATCAAATGGAAAAAAAAGGTGGGAATTGATTATTTGCTCTACAAGAAGTTATAAAACAGAAGATGTTTTTCTTTGGAATAAAAAGTGCCCTGCTAATGAAGTTAATTCAGTGTGGCTTACAAAGGCACTAAATGAAGCAATAAGTGAAGCAAAAAAACAAGGGTGGGAGAAACCTTCTACAGTTCGATTCTGGAGGTCGTCTATGAAATCGATCATTAAGAAATCTTTAGAGGCCGTAGGTATTGAGGCTATTATAAGTAGGAGAACTTACAATTTATTAGATAGAATAGATTTTCTTGAAAAAGAGATTTATCCAAATGAAAAAGGTTATGTAAGAGGTGTATTAGCTCCTACTTTTACTTCTAAAATGGAAAACCCTCCTAAACCTCTACCAGAAGCAGTAAGGGGTGATGCTTTAACTATATCTGAAATATCAATTGGCGAATTAAAATCGGCAGAAAATTGGCCTATGGAATTTGGAGATATTTTCCCAATTCAGCAAGATTTAGATGAAAGTTACTTAGTTCCAGGATTAAGACTTTTTAGCAAAGATCGATCTTTGGCGCTTTCTGCATGGTTTAGTTGTTTAGAACCTATTAAATTAGTCATAAATAAGAACCAACTCATACTTGAAGCTTCAGAAGACGATAAGTGGCTGGTAACTGATTTACCAGAAAAAGATGCAAACATTTTGAATACAAAGTTTTTAGAGAATAAAAAAAATTCTTTTGGTTATCAATTTATTTCCATACAGTCAACGCCTTATATCGAAAAATTTGCAGGATTCTGGATCTTGAGAGATATTGAATTAATTTCATAAATTCGGTTTAGGAGCAGGAACTATTCCTTACAAAGAAATATATTTCTCAAAAGATGCAATTTATATTCAAAACAAAAAATTTGAATATTATTCATCACCTATTCTTAGTCACAATAATTTCAAACATGCATACTTCACGAAATCTTGCTCTGAGAAATTTCTTCAAATATTAGGGAATTACTTTAATGAAAATTCCATAAATTGTGTTTCCAATCAAATTCACAGTAATGTGATAGTGTTTGGATCTCATTTGCAAAAAGGAACTAATACTGATGCAGATGGTCTTTTTGGCAATAAATGCAACCAAAACTTATGGGTTTACTCAGCTGATTGTATGCCAATATTTTTTGCAGATAAAAGGACGAGAAATGTAGCAACCTTGCATTGTGGAAGAAAAGGTTTAGAAAAAAAAATCATAAAAAATCTGGTAAAAATTTTCGATACTTTTGGGACATCTAGAGATGACTTACTTGTTGCAATAGGACCAGCGATTTCTAAGAAACATTATCTAGTTGATAAAATGACACTCAAAGAATTTTATAGAAAGGCCGAAAACAAAAACATTACTTTCAAATTGACTAAAACTAAAAAAGATCTTTGTTTTAGTGATTCAAATCACTTCAGAGAGCAAAACTTAATTCAACTTGATCTGAAAAGATCTGCCTACAGACAACTTTTAAATGAGAACATCCCTAATACAAATATAGACATCTCAAATTTATGCACTTACAAATTCAATAATGAATTTTATTCCTGGAGAAGGAGCAAAACAATCTCGAGACAATGGAATCTTATTTGCTCATAAAGATAATTAACTAGGACAAATTTCACTACTTAAGTTTTTAGCGACCAATAATTCCGTCATCTCCTTGGTACCTTTAATATTAAAAACTTTGGCTAACAAAACATTCTCTTTGAAACCAAAAGGCTTTATTTTCACTTTGCTTCCCCTTGGAAATTCACTCTTAAGTAGATTAGTTGCTTCAAGCTCATCACTTTCATTTACTTCTACACAAAATAATGCAATAGTTAAATTTCTATTTTGATCCCCCACCAGAATAGTATTTGAACTTTTAATTTGAAGAATTTCAGCCGAGTTAACTAATACAGGATTAAGAAAAATCAAGCAGATTATAATTAAAAATTTTGATAATTTTTTCAATTCAGAAATATCTAATTTTTTAAATTATCTTAAAGTTAATTTTTTAAAATAACGAATTTTAAAAAAAAATTATTCTTCACAATTAACATATCCAACCATTTGAGCATTACTTTTACCAGGAGGAACCATTGGATAACAATTTTCACCTCTTCTGACAAGGATATTAATCAAGGCAGGGCCGTCATGATCAAGCGCATTTTTTAATTCATTCTGTAATTGTTTTCTATCAGAAATTAAGTATCCTTTAACTCTAAAAGACTCAGCAAGTTTTACAAAATCAGGTTCACCACAACTCATGTCAGATGAGGAATATCTTTCATCATAGAAACTTTCCTGCCATTGTCTTACCATCCCTTGCCAGCGATTATTGATAATAATCAATTTCACATTTAGACCATATTGAGATAAGGTTCCTAATTCTTGAATATTCATTAGGACACTTGCATCTCCTGCAATACAAATTACATCTGCATTAGGGAGGGCTGCTTTTACTCCAATTGCCGCTGGTAATCCAAAACCCATAGTTCCTAAGCCTGCACTACTAATCCATTTTCTAGGAGAATTCCTGAGATATTGAGCAGCCCACATCTGATGTTGTCCTACATCTGTAGTTATATAAGCTTCTGGTGACAGTTCCCTCACTTTTAAAAGAACTTCCTGAGGATAAATTTCTCCTTCTTTAGGCGGGACATATAAGGGGTGTTTATTTTTCCAAAAATCAATTTTTTCTAACCAGTTTTTCGTCTGAAAAGTAAATTTGTTTTTTAGAGATTGTTCATTAATTTTCAGAACAGCTTTTGAAACATCAGCAACAATTGCAACATCTACACGTCTATTTTTATTAACTTCTGCTGGGTCGATATCTATATGAATTACCTTTGCATTAGGTGCAAAAGTATCTAATTTTCCTGTCACCCTATCATCGAATCTAGCTCCAATAGCAATTAAAAGATCGCATTCCGTAACAGCAAAATTTGCATAAGCAGTTCCATGCATTCCTAACATCCCTACTGATAAATTGTCTTTTTCATCAAAAGCGCCCTTCCCCATTAAGGTTGTGGTAACTGGTATTTGAAAATTCTTTGCCAAAGTTTTTATTTCATCATGAGCTCCTGAAGATATTGCCCCGCCTCCTACGTATAGAAGAGGTCTTTCAGAATCTTCTATTAATTTAATTGCTTTGTTGATATCGCAATCATTAATTTCTCCATTTCTTTTAAACCCTTTAGGAATAATCTCACCAGGGAAAACTCTTTGGTAATTAAAGAACTCCTGACCTACATCTTTGGGTATATCAATTAAAACGGGGCCAGGTCTTCCAGATGAGGCTATAAAAAATGCTTCAGAAACTACTTTCGCGATATCTGAAGGATCCCTTATTACCCATGAATGTTTAACTATTGGAAGAGTTATGCCAAAAATATCAGTTTCTTGAAAAGCGTCTGTCCCTATAGCCGGTCTTGGGACTTGACCTGTAACTACAACTAGAGGGACTGAATCCATTTGCGCAGTGGCAATTCCAGTTACCAAATTTGTTGCACCTGGGCCTGATGTCCCAAAACATACTCCCACTTCACCAGTAGATCTTGCATATCCATCAGCCGCATGTGAACCACCTTGTTCATGCCTAACCATATAGTGCTTTAACCAACCATCTTGTTCTGCCTTATGAACAGCGTCATATATTGGTAATATGGCTCCTCCGGGATATCCAAATATAACTTTTACTCCATGAATTTTTAAAGAATCCATTAGTGCATCTGCACCAGTTATCCAAACTGGATTTTCATGTTTTGAACTACCCTTTGAAAAGGATCTCGAAGTAAGGGTCACTAAAGAAATTCAATATTTACTATAAATATTAAACTCAATTAAATACTTTTGCCTCATTTAGAAATGTAATGTCAGAAATATATTCAAAAATAATCTTTTAAAATTTAAAAATTTTCAAATAAATGTCAATTTTTCTTTATAAAATGCCTAATTTATGTAGAGGTCCAGAGCCTGAAATAAGTTCAATAAAAAGTACAAGAAAAATAATCATTGCAACCCTTCCGTTCCAGACCTCTGAACTATTATTCCAACCCCATTGCCACTTCTCTTGAGGATAAAGTTTAACTTTTTCAGGCAACTGAGAAGCCTCCTCAATATTAACTAAAGGCCCTTCTAAGCAGGAAATTACAAGATCACTCAGACCTTCTATAAAAGTAGGATGAGTATTTAAAGCCTTAACTCTCCGAAAGTTTTTAATACCAGCCTTTTCAGCAATTTCTTTATATTCAATATCAATTTCTTGCAATGTTTCGATATGCTCTCCAACGAAACTTATAGGGACCACAATCAGATCATTAACATTTGACCTTCCAAGATCTGCTAACACTTCTTCCGTATAAGGCTTCAACCATTCAACAGGACCAACTCTACTTTGATAAGAAAGTGTATGAGGGTTACTATGACCTAAACATTTTTCCAGCTCATTGATAATTAATAAAGAACAATCTTCAATTTGTTGTTTGTAAGGGTCTCCAGCTTCCTCTACGTAACTCTTAGGCACTCCATGAGCAGTGAAAAAAATATGGGCTTTTGAAGGTGATTCACAAAGTGAAATCTGTTCAGAAATCAATTCGACCATAGACTTTAAATAACCTGATTGACTGAACCAACTCCTTACACATCTCATTGGAACCTTCTTAAATTCATCATCAGAATCCCGCAATTTTTTTAATTCTCTAAAGCTCGAACCACTAGTACTTATCGAAAAATGCGGATACAAGGGTATTACAACAACTTGATCTATGCCATCTGCTTTCATATCAGCAATTGCTGATTCGGTAAAAGGATGCCAATACCTCATAGCGATGTAGGTAGTGGCATTAAACCCCTTGTCCCTTAATTTAGATTGTAATTCTCTTGCTTGTTGTTCAGTTATCCTTCTGATAGGTGAACCTCCACCTATGGAAAGGTAGGCCTGTTGTGAAGTAGTACTTCTAAGCGTGCTAATTAACCATGCTAGAGGCTTTTGAAAAACAGGAAAAGGTGTCCTGATAATTTCTGGATCAGAAAAAAGATTGTATAAGAATGGGCCGACATCATTAATGCGTTCAGGCCCTCCTAAATTCATTAGTAAGACGCCTATTTTATCCATTTAAAATTTATGAAGATTGAAAATCAACATTAAAAACGTCATCATAAGGTCAATTATATAAGTAAATGAACGTAATTCAGGAAATTAATAATGTCAATGATAAATTTGCTACTCAAGGCAGCAAGCTTAAAATTGAGAAAAGAGGAGAGAAATTAAATTTACGTGGTTCTCTACCCTGCAAAGAAGATAACAATAACTTTAAAGTTCAAAGAATATCTCTTGGCATAAAGGCTGATATTACTGGATTAGAGGAAGCCAAAAAAAAATTACAATTAATCAATTTGCAATTGGAATTAAATCAATTTGATTGGATTAATTGGATAGACAAACCTTATAAAAAGGAAATAAAAGATGGTTTTGAATTCCCAAAAAGATTAAATCAATTTGAGGAATTTTTTTTTAAAGAAAATAAAAGTGATTTTCGAACTAGCACTAGAAAAACTACTTGGAGAAGTTCTTACAAACCATATATGAAAAGAATCTTAAATATTTACAATGACTATGAGAATGCAGCTTTAGAAAAAATATTTCAAAAAACACTTGAAAGTTATAAGGAAGGTACCAGAAGTAGAAAACAATGCGCTACTTCTTTAAGTGTTTTGGCTAAGTTTTTGGACATTAAACTACCAGAAGATTGGAAATTAAATTCTAGAGGATATGGTCTGAACAAAGCAGGATTTAGGGATCTACCTAAAGACGAATTAATAGAGAACCTGTGGGAGAAGATACCAAACAAGTCTTGGAGATTTGTTTTTGGTCTGATGGCTACATATGGATTAAGGAATCATGAAGTATTTTTTTGTGATTTAAGTTCTCTTACTAATTTTGGGGACAAAATTATAAGAGTTTTGCCTACTACTAAAACTGGGGAACATCAAGTTTGGCCATTTCATCCTGAATGGGTGGAAAAGTTCGAATTATCAAAACTTGGCGAAAACCCAGAACTTTTACCAAACATTAATAGAGACCTTAAAGTTACAACCTTACAGAAAATTGGAAAAAAAATTACAGACCAGTTTAAGCGTTACTCTTTGCAAATAAAACCTTATGATCTAAGGCATGCTTGGGCAGTTAGAACAATTTTTTATGATTTACCTGATACTGTGGCTGCCAGAATGATGGGGCATTCGGTCAGTTTACATACTCAAACTTATCACCACTGGATTACTAAAAGAGATCAACAACAGGCAGTAAATAATGCACTTTTAAAAGTGAAAAGAGTTAAAAATATTTAAAGATTTATAATAATTAAATAAATTCAAGGGTCATATGAAAGAAAAACCTTCATTTTCCGAGAAAATATTTAACCTCGATAATCAAGCAAATAAACTTGGAATAGGAGGTAAATTATCACCAGATAGCGATGAGAGCTCATATAAAAAAAGAATGCAGCAAAGAAAAGATATTCAAGCCGAAAGACTACAAATTAGAAAAACAAAAAAAGGATTATTGATTGTTTTTACAGGAAATGGCAAGGGCAAGACAACTGCATCTTTAGGTATGGCTTTAAGGACTATAGGGCATGGTTATAAAGTGGCGATAATTCAATTTATCAAGGGAGGCTGGACTACTGGAGAAGAAAAAGCACTAAAAAACTTTTCTTCAAACCTATCTTGGCATTCATTAGGAGAAGGATTTACTTGGGAAACTCAAGACAGAATAAGAGATGAAAAATTAGTTCAAGAGGCGTGGCAATTAGCCAAAAAATACATCCAAAACGAATCTTATAAACTTATCATTCTTGATGAAATTAATATTGCCACAAAACTTGGTTATCTTGCACCCGAAGAAATAATCACTTTTTTAAAAAGCTTAAGTAATAGAAAAAATCATATTGTTTTAACTGGAAGGGGAGCATCTGATTCAATTATCAATTACGCTGATCTAGTTACAGAAATGAAACTAATAAGACATCCATTTAAAGAACAAGGAATAAAAGCACAAAAATGTGTTGAATTTTAGTTAAAGCTAATTATTATTTAAAATTTATTTAGGCAGGTTTAGAAATGTTTAAAGACGCAAGCAATATCTGAACAAAAAATTAAATTGGTGCATTTACTTGCTAAGGTCTTAAAAGTACAATTATTGAATGGCTTACAAAAGAGTTCTTCTAAAACTTAGCGGTGAAGCACTAATGGGTGAAAAACCCTATGGTATCGATCCTGCCATAGTTCAATCAATTGCAGAGGATGTTTCAAAAGTAGTCGAAAATAATGTACAACTTGCAATAGTTGTTGGAGGTGGGAATATTTTTAGGGGGCTAAAAGGGTCTGCAGATGGCATGGATAGAGCGACGGCTGATTATGTTGGAATGCTCGCAACAGTGATGAATGCTATTTCACTTCAAGATGGTTTAGAAAGAGTAGGAGTTGCCACCAGAGTTCAAACTGCAATAGAAATGCAGGAAATTGCTGAACCCTATATAAGAAGAAGAGCTATGAGACACCTTGAAAAAGGTAGAGTTGTGGTCTTCGGAGGTGGATGCGGAAATCCATTTTTCACAACTGATACTACAGCGGCTCTGAGGGCAGCGGAGATCAATGCTGAAGTTGTGATGAAGGCCACCAAAGTTGATGGAGTATATAATTGTGATCCTAATAAATTTAAAGATGCAAAAAAATATTCTTCCCTTAGTTATCAACAAGTTCTTAGTGATGAAATTGCAGTAATGGATAGTACTGCAATTGCACTATGCAAAGATAACAATATCCCAATTATGGTATTTGATATATTCAAAAAGGGGAACATCTCTAAAGCTGTCGCTGGGGATCCTATAGGTTCATTAATTAGTTAAAGCTTATTTAAATTTTTTTATTATGAAAGAACAAGAAATTCAAGAAAATATGAATAAAAGTATCGAAGCCACACAAAGAAACTTTAATACAATTAGGACAGGCAGAGCTAATGCTTCATTGCTAGACAGAGTAAGTGTTGAATACTACGGAGCAGAAACACCAATTAAATCTCTTGCCACAATAAGCACTGTTGATTCACAAACAATTTCAATACAACCTTTTGATATTTCATGTTTACAAGCTATAGAGAAATCTATTTCTATGAGTGATTTAGGTATTACTCCAAATAATGATGGTAAAGTAATAAGAATAAATGTTCCTCCTTTAACAGAAGAAAGAAGAAAAGAATTTTGTAAATTAGCCTCTAAATATGCAGAGGAAGGAAAAGTTGCTTTGAGAAATATTAGAAGAGATGCTGTTGATAAAGAAAAAAAAGACGAAAAAGATGGTCTTATTTCTATTGACGAATCTAGAGATAATCAATCTGAAATTCAGAAAATTACTGATAAATATATTGCTTTAATAGAAACTAAATTGTCTGAGAAAGAGAAAGAAATTCTAAAAGTTTGATAAAGTTTGACGTTGTAATAATTGGAGGAGGTTTATCAGGATCTTCCACCGCTCTTAACCTATCAAAGAAAGGATATTCAGTTTTAATTATTGAAAAAGAAAAATTCCAAGATTACAAACCATGTGCAGGTGGGATGGCATCTTCAATGCAAAGATTTCTTCCTTTAGATATAGAAGATTCCATAGAATCAAAAATTAAGAATGTTGAATTCAGATGGAAGGCTGCAGATAATGTGACTGCAGATCTGACTGGTGAATCCCCATTTTGGATTATTAAAAGAGAGAAACTTGAACAATTATTACTTGATGATTCTTTGAGTAATGGAGTTCAGATGATGAGGCCATTATTGATAGAAAAAATCATACAAAAAAATGATAAATGGGAAATTACGTGCAATAACAGAATAAAGTATATATCAGAATTTCTTGTTATTGCAGATGGTTCCCAATCCAAATGGGCAGGATATTTCAACTTAGGGCCAAGAAAACCGAAATTTGCGAACACAATCTCATTAAGATTGAAAGGATTAGGTGAAATTCCTAGAGATTCAGTTAGATTTGAGTTTGGATTTATAAAATATGGGTTTGCATGGGCATTCCCCCTTAGACAAAGCTTAAATGTTGGTTTAGGTACTTTTATAAATAATGGTCTTTTAGAAAATCAACTTATAAATAAACAAGTGATCAGAAGCTTCGGTTTTGATGATTTTCCTCATAAAACAATTAGTAAGAAACTGAGAATATGGAATGGTTTCCACTCAATTAATGGTGACAAAGTCCTAGCGGTTGGAGATGCAGCATCTTTATGTGATCCATTTTTGGCTGAAGGAATTAGACCATCTTTAATTAGCAGTTTTTATGCTGCAGAATACATAGATCAGTACTTAGCAGGAAAAATAGATGATTTAAACCTTTATACGAAAAAAATTAACAACATTTGGGGGAAATCAATGGTTTGGGGGAAGAGAATAGCCCAAGTATTTTATAGATTTCCCAGAACTGGATACCAATTAGGGGTTAAAAGAAAAACAGCACCTAAGCGTATTGCTCAAATATTATCAGGAGAAATGAGTTATGAAGATATTGCAAAAAGGGTTATCAGAAGACTTTTAACAAAAAGTGAGAGTTAACTCTTGTTCAATTCAAAATTGAATTTAGTTGGCAGAAATTAATTTATGATTTTTAATTTCTGAATATCTCTTAATTAGCAGCTCTTCCAATTCTTCTATAGCCTTACTGAATCCAGTGATACCCTCACTAAGCTTCTCACTTGCCATTTGATCTTCTAACATACATAATCTGAAATCTTTTTCTTCAAATTCGTAGTCAATAGAATTATTTATTTTGGGACTTAAATCTAATTTTCTAATTAACTCTCCTTTTTCTTTTTTTAGTTCATCAAGAAGTTTTGGTGCGATCGTTAAAAGATCGCAACCAGCTAATTCCTTTATTTCGTCAATATTTCTGAAACTCGCTCCCATTACTTCTGTCTTGAATCCCTTTTCTTTAAAGTACTTGTAAATTTGTGTAACCGAAATAACACCAGGGTCTTCTGCACCAACAAAACTAGTTTTACCAGTTTTTGCTTTGTGCCAATCCAAGATACGTCCAACAAAAGGAGAAATTAGAGTTATATTTGCATTTGCACAAGTTACAGCTTGGCAGAAGTTAAAAAGTAAAGTTAAGTTGCACTTTATACCCTCTTTTTCCAAAATTTCAGCTGCCTTAATTCCCTCCCAAGTTGCGGCAATCTTAATCAAAATTCTTTCCTTTTCAATTCCAAAATTTTTGTAAAGGTTGATCAATTTTCTCGCTTTTTCTAACGTAGCTTCGGTATCAAAGCTCAGTCTTGCATCAACTTCTGTAGATACGCGCCCTGAAATAATTTTCAATATTTCTTTTCCAAAAAATACTGAAACTTGATCAACAGTTTCTTTAATCAATTCATTTTCAGAGAATCCTTTGGGCAAAACATTTTCTGAACTTTCTAAAGCTTTATCAATTAATTTCACATAATCAGGATTCTTAGCAGCAGCAAGTATTAGCGATGGATTAGTGGTGGCGTCCCTTGGTTGAAATTTTTTTATCGAATCTAAATCTCCCGTATCAGCAACAACAACGGTCATTGAGGACAATTGTTCTAAAATTGATTTCATGTCTAGATAATCATATATATAAACAAGCTAGCTTTTATTCCTGATGAAATCATCAGAAAGTGAACTAAATATTTAAAAAATCGGAAAATTTTAGGGTTTTTTAACAATCATTCCTTGATCTTTAATCTCAGGAGGTATTTTTTCAATTACTATCAAGCTCTCGATAATTTCTTTCGCAACTGGTACTGCGACAGTTGAACCATATGCATATGATTTAGATGGCTCATCAACGACTACAAGGACAACATATTTTGGATCATTAACTGGTAAGCTTGCGACAAAACTGCAAACTTTTTTGCTTGTATACGCACCATTTAAGGCTTTTTGAGAGGTGCCCGTTTTCCCAGCTATTCTGTAACCCTCGATTTTTACTCCAGATCCACTGCCCTTATCTACTACGCTCTCCATCCATTCAAGAACAGTTTTAGAAACCTCGCGTGAAAAAAATTGTTTTTTTGGATTTTTATTAAATATTTCTTTGAAAGTTAAGGTTACATGAGGAGTAACTTCAAACCCCCCATTTGCTAGGGTCGCATGAAGTTGAGCCAATTTAAGTGGCGAGATTGAGAAACCTTGACCAAAAGAAGTTACAGCAGGCTCAATTGATTGATTTACAAATAAATCTTTTCTCTTAAGTTGGCCAGCAGTTGATTCAAATAAGTCAGTCTCTAAGTTTTTATCTATACCTAAATTTTTTAGCCAATCCCAATAAATTGCTGGGTCTAAATTTTGCATTATTTTTACCATCCCAACATTACTTGAAACCTGCAAAACTTTTGGATAGTCAATGTATCCATTACCTTTTTTATCCCAATTAGAAAGTGTCCATCCTCCAATATTAATCTTTCCATTATCTTCAACTAATCCATCTTTCTGGATTACTTTCTCTTCTAAAGCCAACGCAAGATTAATAGGTTTAAAAGTTGAACCAGGCTCAAATAAGTCTTGAGAATACCAACCCCTAAAGAGTTCAGAATCATACTGCCAAAATTTATTTGGATCATATGACGGGACTGTAACCAAGGAGAGGATTCGACCATTATTAACATCCATAACTATGGCAAAACCCTTCTTTGCTTTCCATTTGCTTACTTGCTTTGACAATGCATTGAATGAAGCTTTCTGTAATTTTGAATCTATAGTTAGGCCTAAACTTTTGTAATCAGAGATAAAATCACCTGGTGCTGAATTATCCGGTAGAGGAGTCCCATCTCCTCCTCTTTTTATTAAATTACTTTTATTAAAAACTTTAATTTGATTATCTAAATGAAGCTCCAAACCTGCTGAAGCTACATTCTCATCATTAACGAAACCGACAAGATTAGAGTAAAGCTCTCCTTGTGGGTAATATCTCTGCGAATATTTAAACAAATCAATTCCGCTTATTTTAAGGTTCTTAAGCTTTTCTGCCTTTTCTTCGGAAATTTTATCCAAAAGCTTGATACCGCTCATTTTATTATTAAATTTCCTTAACAGTATTTCATCATTAATATCCAAGATAGGTGACAATTTTTCTGTAACTTCTTTAATACTGCGAACTCTATTTATTGAATCACCAGGAAAATTAAAATATTTTGGATGGGCCCATAATTTATAGAGAGGTTTATCGTAAGCAATTAGTCTATTATTTCTATCCATTATTGATCTTCTTTTTTTTAAGGAGTTAGTTTTTGAAGACTGTATTAATTTAGCTTTTCTTTGCAAATCAGAGGCGTTAAAGACTTGCAATTTAACTAACCTGCCAAACAAACAAAATATTAATAGTAAGCAAAAAATATAGAGAAATTTAAATCTTCTTTGATCAAGGGGTATTAGACGGACAATTTTTTTATATTTTTTCATTAGTATCCCCTTTGATATTTGCTATCACTAAAACCTTCAATGAAGGTACTTAAATTTTTCTTAAATAAACTTTCTCTTTTTTCTGGAAGTTTATCTAGATAGAGTAAATCTTCAGGTCTAGTTTTTCTATATATATCGTGAGACTCAAGTTCACTAATATAAAATTCCTCAATTTTAGAAATATAATCAATAAGATTATCATTGATAACTCTTGTTTTGGATAAGTTTTTATATGTATTTGACCATTTTCTTTGACTATTAAAAGATAAAAAAAATAAGGTGAAAATTAATACTAAAAGAGAGATATTAATGGTGTCTAAAATTTGATGTATTAATTTGATATTAATTTTCGATATTTTTTCAGAATTTTTTTCTCTTTCGTGTAAAACTTTTTTTTTTAAATTAAGTTGATTCCCATAAGGTTTCATCTATGATTTATTTTTAGAATAAAAGAAGTGTTATTAATTAAATAAACATCTTTTTGTTTGATTCGCAAGTAAAAAATTAAATTCTTTATGTCCGCAATAAGAACAAATTTAAGAATGTTAATCCATTCCATAAAGAATGCATAATCACTGAGGAGAACAAACTCCCTGAAGCAATTCTAGTAATTGCTAATCCAATCCCTAGAACAAATAATGGCGGCATTTCTCCCAAACTTAAATGGGCTAATGCAAAGATAAAAGCTGAAACTATAATGCCCGAAATTACTCCAAAATCTCTTGAAAGAGTAGGTAGCAAAATACCTCGAAATATAATCTCCTCAAATAGAGGAGCCAAAAGAGTTGTTGTGACAAATAATAGAAAAAATGATAAATAATTATTATTATTAAGAACAATTTCCAGCAAAGGATTACTACCATTCTGATTTTCTATCAAATTATTCATAATTAGAGATATCAATAAAACAAAAGGAACAATTGTTAACCACCCTTTAAGTCCCTGAACAATTGCATATTTTATTGGCAAGAAATTGAACTGTAAATAATCCTTTTTAAAAGTAAATTCACCATTCAAAGATTTAATTTGATAATAAACTATCCCTAATGGCGGAACAGCCATAAAAAGATATCCAAAAAATATTTTTAAAGATTGAGACAATTCATTAGAGATATTTTTAGAAAAAAATTCAACCAAACTGATAGAAAACAAAGGTGAAATAACTTCTCCTAATACAACAAATCCGCCTGCAATTAATAAAACCATATCTATTAATTCTAAATCTAAGGATTTAATTTCTTGCCAACCAAACTTTTTCAAAGATATGGTGGTCCATAATATTTTTAAAGCCAGAATAGAGCCAATAAGTATTGTTAAAAGTGGTATTAGTCTAATAGCTAATATTTTTAAAAACATTTTGGTTGAAAATGATTTTGTTATTAATGAACTATCGTCAAAATCAAATTTCCTGCTTAAAAGGTGATACAAAAATCTATCCGCTTTAAATAAATCAAATTTATCAGAATTTGGTTTATATGAATTATTATTGGATTTTCTTTCTAGCTCATCTAACAAAAATTTAAAGTTTTTATTTTCAAAATCTTTGGATATATTTTTATAGCTTATGGGATCATTTAATTCTGAAGCAATTATTCGAATTAATTTATTTCTTTCGGTTAATTCTTCAAATGGGACCTCAGAGAGTGATTTATTTATTTGATCAACAGGGTCATTAACAATAAAAAATTTTTTAAGATTTAAAGGTATTGATTGGACAGATAATTCAGCAATTTCTTGCTCTTTTTGACTAATGTCAAATGAGACAGATGGTCTATTTAAACTATCTCTTAAGCCTTGCTGCCATACAAAAAAAGTTATTACTATGGAAAAAAAAGCTAAAGTTAGTTTTGACTTAGAAATATTTTTAAAGATCATAACTTATTATATTCTTGAAAACTATACTTAGTTATCATTGAAGTTCATTATTTTTATGTATCTATTTTAATCACGTCATGAGATGATTAAATTATATTAATTTTCAAATTTATATAATGGCTATACGATTGGTTCTAGTTAGGCATGGACTAAGCAGTTTTAATGCAAAAGGATTAATTCAAGGAAGAACAGATGATTCATTATTAACTGATGAAGGATACGAACAAGCCAGAAAAGCAGGAAAAGCATTATCAAAAATAAAATTCGATAAAATCTACTCGTCCCCGCTTGTGAGAGCTGCAGAGACTGCAAAAACAATTAATAAGTCCTTCAATAAAGAACAAAATATTGTATTCGACGATAATTTGCTAGAGGTAGATCTTAGTGAATGGTCTGGTCTAAAAATTGATGAAATAAAAAAGAAATTTCCAGAAATTTACCCTATATGGAAAAATGATCCAGATAATCTAATCTTAAAAAGAAATGACCATAAAACATATAAACCAATTCAAGAGTTATTTTTTCAAGCAACAAATTTTGTAGAAGATATTTTAAAAATTTATCTAGACCAAGATGATGTAAATATTTTAGTTGTAGGCCATAATGCAATTCTCAGATGTTTAATCCTCTCATTATTAGGAAAGCCTAAGCAAGGTTTTAGGAAAATAAGATTAGAAAATGCTTCTTTCTCTATACTCAATATTTCAAAAAAAGATAACTCTTTTAAGACCCAAATTGAATGTTTAAATCAAACCTCCCATCTGAATAAAAATATTCCAAATCAAATTGGAGATTCCAGAATATTTCTTATAAGGCATGGTGAAACTAATTGGAACAAAGAAGGTAGATTCCAAGGCCAAATTGATATCCCTTTAAATGAAAATGGAAAAGATCAAGCTAGAAAGACTTTTGAATATTTGAGAAATATTTCTTTCAATAAGGCATTTTCAAGTTCCATGAATAGGCCTTATGAGACCGCACAAATAATCCTTCAAAATAACAAAGATTTAAAAATAGAAAGAATAGATTCACTTATAGAAATTAGTCACGGATTATGGGAAGGCAAACTGGAAGTAGAGATCAGAGAAAAGTGGCCTGTTTTACTAAAAAATTGGCATGATAAACCTGAAGAAGTAATAATGCCCGAAGGTGAATCTATAAAAGATGTATCAGAAAGGTCTCTAGAAGCTTTTAATAAAATTTGCTTATCTCAAAAGGATAATGATCTAAGCCTTCTGGTTGCTCATGATGCAGTCAATAAAACTCTAATTTGCAACATCCTTGGGATTAATTATTCAAATATTTGGATGATTAAGCAAGGTAATGGTGGCATAACAATAATTGATCTTTTTAAGGATCCCAACAAGCCCCCTGTGATTAGCGCTCTAAACATTACGACCCACCTAGGAGGAATAATTGATTCAACTGCTTCAGGTGCACTTTAAATTAAAACTTTTTTAAAATTTATTTTGATCAAGTCAGATCTAGAAAAAGGGGGTTAATTATTGAAAATGCCAACTTGACTAAGAGGCCAAAATCTGAAATATGCTTTACCTATTATCTCTTTTTTATGAAGAAATTTACTTCCAGGCCAATATCTACCATCCCAGCTATTTGCCCTATTATCACCTAAAACTAAAAAATGATCTTCTGGCACTTTTATGTTTTTAAATTTACCACAATTATTAAGTAGTGATAATGAGCATTTATAAGAGACATAGGGTTCAGGAATTAATTTATTATTTATTATTAATTCACCATTAGAATTTACACTTACAATTTCTCCTGGAAGGGCCACCACTCTTTTAATATAAGCATCGCAAGCTTGATCCCTCCAACCAGGAATAAGCGACATTGGAGGAAAACTCATAAAAAAACAATATCTTTTTGTTGGTAAAGGCTTAGATCTTGATGAAATTAATTTTTTGTCAAACGAGTAAGGTGAGTTAAAAACAACAATATCTCCTCTTTTTGGTAAGGAGTTTCTTAGCGATAATTTTTCAATAATTAACCTATCATTTATTTGTAATTCTGGGAGCATTGAACCAGAAGGGATATATCGTGGTTCTGCAAAAAATGATCTACAAGAAGAAACAAAAAAAGTTAATAGAATTAGAAGACCCCATTCTTTTAAAAAACTTTTTATGGAACCAGGCATAGGATTAATCAAGTCTTAATTTTGAAAATTATATAAATTGTTTTGCATATTCAAATTCGTTAAAACCTAATATTACTTTTTTCCTTTCGTAAATCAAAAATGGTCTTTTTATTAATTTGCCATCACTTAAAAGAAGTTGAATAATTTCTTCCTTTGACAAACGATCAAGATCAAGATCAAGATTTTTAAAGGCTTTACCTCTTGTATTAAAAATCCTTTTCTTATCATCAGAGTATTGTTCTAGGGCCAGATTTAAGTAATTAACATGTGGAGGTTCTTTTACAATATCAATTAACTGAAATTCAAAATCTTTGCTTTCAAGCCACTTTGCAGCTTTTCGGCATGTAGAGCATTTTAAATAGCTGTAAAAAATTATTTTTTTCAATTTAATTTACTAATATTTGATTTCTTAAGTACTTTAAAGTTTTTCTTTTTTAGAGGCAAACAACTTTTCAATAAATTTTCAACTACATCAAAATCCCTCCAACCATCAATTTGAACTGTTCTTCCGTCAAGTCCTTTACTTGTTCTAAAAAATTCTGCAACATCCTCAAGCTGATTAGGAGCAATTTGATTAATACTCACTATGTTAGCCTGCCTTGGATTAGCCATAGGCACACATAAAAGTTTTCCATCATATGCACCACAATCATGCATATCCAAAACTCCAATAGGTCTAGCTTTTATTAGACAACCCGCAAAAGTAGGTTCGTCCATTATCACCATTGCATCAAGGGGAGCTCCATCTTCAGCAAGGGTATTTGGGATAAAACCATAATCAAAAGGGTACCTAACTGAAGAATGTAATACTCTGTCTAGGGCCATTATTCCTGCGTCAGAGCAATATTCATATTTATTCCTACTCCCTGCAGGTATTTCAACAACAATATTTACTATTCCCTTCATTGGAGATGGAGGTATTGAACTAATGTCCATCTTTTTTAAAATCGTGATTATGAATTATCTCGTTTCCTTGAGATAAAGGTCTGCCAACTAAAATGCTTATTGAAGGTAAAAAAATTGTCAAAAAGGCAAAAATAATACCTAAAGATGTTATTGATAAACTCCTTATACTTAAGGGGTCATCATCATCTCTTTCAAAATCATTTCGAGCAGAACCATGAGAAGATTCTTCGCTTGATTTACTTTGAATAAACTGCTTTGATTTCGTGTAACTCAAGAACTCTTAATTAGTAAAGATTAAGGAGATAATTAAACATCATTATCCTACATTCAAAATGTCAATAAATCAAAACATTGATTAGTGACTTTTTTTAATTACTCTTTTTCTAGCAAAGACCTAATAGATTTTAGTTCGTCTAATATTTGCGCTAGTATATTTTGAGCAGCTGAAGAAGGTGTATTAAAGACCTCAACAGTAACTTCCTTTATTCTTAAAATATCTTTTGCAAATCTTGCTACTTCATTAGGATGAAATTTTAAAGGATCTTTTTGATCAGTCCGAAATTCGGGATTTAATTTTCTTGGATTAAAACTAGGATTTAGATTTCTTAAATCTGTATTTGTATACCTATAGACAGAAGCTCTTGATCTATTGAGGAATTTTTGAACTTCATCAATACATACTAATTCCTCTTCACTAGAAATATTGGAATCTATATCTTCCATAAAATTAAGAAAATGATTAAAAAGTAGTAATGAACTTTTAAAAGATTTTGAACTTCATTACTGAAAAAGTTAGCAGAAAGAATATTCTTAGACTAGCCGCGTTCAGGGACTCAAGACACTTTGAATTATTTTTTCATCTTAATTGATAAAATTAAATATCATCAAAAGATTTTTCTGTATGCGCGTGACAACCTCATTTCCTCTGGGGACACTTCGTGACACACCTTCTGAAGCTGAGATTATTTCACATCAATTACTCTTAAAAGCTGGGTATATTCGCAGAGTTAACAGCGGTATTTATGCATACATGCCGCTAATGCTTAGAGTTATTGAAAAAATATCCGCAATAATAGAGAAAGAACTTAATAGTATTGGTTGTACAAAATTACTTTTACCCCAACTTCATCCTGCAGATTTATGGAAAAAAAGTGAAAGGTGGGAAGGATATACCGCAGGTGAAGGAATAATGTTTAATCTCAAAGATAGACAAGGTAAAGAATTTGGTTTAGCACCAACTCACGAAGAGGTAATCACGAGTATTGCATCAGAGACCATCAACTCCTATAAGCAATTACCTCAATGTTTTTACCAAATTCAGACAAAATTTAGAGATGAAATACGGCCAAGGTTTGGATTGATGAGAAGTAGAGAATTTATAATGAAAGATGGTTATTCTTTTCATTCTTCAGAAAAGGATCTAGCTTCTTTCTATGAGAAAGTGGGCAATGCTTATGAAAATATTTTTAAATCTTGTGGACTGCAGACCGTAGGGGTTGAAGCTGATAGTGGAGCAATTGGCGGTGCTTCATCTAAAGAATTTATGGTCACTGCTGATGCTGGGGAAGATTCCATTTTATTCACTCAAAGCGGTTCATATGCTGCCAATATCGAAAAAGCTGTTTCTATACCCTCTCAACCTGTTCCACTTAAAGATAATATTGCAGAGTGGTTGGAAACGCCTCATCAAAAAACAATCCTAGAAGTTTGCAATAATAACAATTTAGACCCAAGTCAGATTATTAAAGTAGTAATATTCCTTGCACAGTTCGAAGGTAGATTTGAGATCCCAATTCTTGTATGCATAAGAGGCGATCAACACATTAATGAAGTAAAGCTTTTTAACTTAATCAATAAACTTAATCACTTGAATCTCCTTAATCTTAAAAAGATTGAAGAAAAAAATACTATCGAAAAAAATCTAGTTGATTTACCCTTAGGTTTCATCGGGCCAGATTTAGATAATAAAACTATTAAAGCTAGTTCTAATTGGGAAAAAAAATGGACAAGAATAATTGACCATTCTGCAAGTGAACTTTCAAAGTTTATAAGTGGTGGGAATAAAGTTAATTTCCATAAAGTTTTTCAAGAATTTTCTTTTGATTCGAAAGACTATCTTATTGGGGATATCAGGAATGCAAAAAAAGGAGATAAAATAAGTAATTATGATGATGAAGAACTTAAAGAAAAAAAAGGTATCGAGATTGGACATATTTTCCAACTAGGTCAGAAATATAGTGAAAAATTAAATGCAAAGTTTTCTGACAAGGACGGGCAGTTAAAAAATTTATGGATGGGATGTTACGGGATAGGAGTGACAAGAATAGCTCAAGCAGCTATCGAACAGAATCATGATCAAAAAGGAATTTGTTGGCCTATCCAGATTTCTCCTTTTGAAGTTATTATTATCCCAACAAACCTAAAAGATCCTATTCAAAGTGATCTTACTGAGCAAATCTATAACAACTTTTTAATTAATAAAATTGATGTCCTTCTTGATGATAGAAACGATAGAGCTGGAGTGAAATTTAAAGATGCGGAATTAATTGGTATTCCTTTTCAGATAATTATTGGCAGAGATTCTATTAATAAAGAAGTAGAACTTTTATGCAGAACAAATAACACTAAGCTTAAAATTAGTACTGATAAATTGTTAGAAACATTTATTTCCGAATCTGAAATAATGTACAATAAGAAGTCTTGAAGCTTATTTTTTTTTGGGAGCTAAGTTATGTTACTGAAATGGACGTCAAAGTTATTTTTTAAGAATCTTACCAAAGCTATATCTTTTGCAATGTCCTTAATTGTTGCTTTTACACTATTTAGTTCCCCTTCCATAGCTGCAAAAACCGCTATGACAGGTGACTATACTAAGGATACAATTTCAGTTGTTAAAACATTACAAACAGCTGTTGATACTCCAAAAGATTCTCCAAATAAAGATGAAGTACGAAGTGAGGCTCTTACACTTATAACTGACTATATTTCCAGATATAGAAATAGAGGGATGGTGAATAAAACACAATCATTTACCACAATGCAAACAGCATTAAATGCTATGGCAGGTCATTACAAAAACTTTGCAAGTAGACCTTTACCAGATAAACTTAAAGAGCGTTTAACCAAAGAATTTTCTCTTGCTGAAAAAATGGTTCTAAGAGAAAGTTGATACAATTCATTTACTTTTTAAAAGTAAACCAAGATTTTTGAATATATTAAATATTCGCACAAAAATAATGCTCTTCTGAAATTGGCCAATGTTGTTGTAATCGGAGCCCAATGGGGTGACGAAGGAAAAGGTAAAATAACGGATTTACTTAGTCGTTCGGCAGATGTTGTCGTTCGCTATCAAGGGGGGGTAAATGCAGGTCATACTATAGTCGTAGATGATAAAGTCTTAAAATTGCATTTAATTCCCTCAGGGATACTTTACAAAAATACTTCTTGTCTAATTGGTTCGGGAACTGTTGTAGATCCAAAAATTTTGCTTAAAGAAATTGACATGTTAATTGAAAATGGAATTGATATCTCAGGATTAAAAATTTCATCAACATCACATGTAACAATGCCCTACCACCGAATATTAGATGAAGCGATGGAGGCTGATAGAGGTTCAAACAAAATAGGGACCACTGGTCGTGGGATTGGCCCAACTTATGCGGATAAATCACAAAGAAATGGCATTAGAATAAGAGACTTGCTCAATAAGGAAAGGCTAAGTGATGTGATCGAAATTCCATTAAGAGAAAAAAACGGTCTACTAGAAAAAATCTATGGCATTAAACCACTTAAATTAGAAGATATTGTTGAAGAATATCTTGACTATGGGGAAAGATTATCAAAGCATGTTGTTGACTGTACGAGGACTATCCATGCAGCCTCAAAAAACAAGAAGAATATTCTTTTCGAAGGTGCTCAAGGGACTCTACTTGACTTAGATCATGGGACTTATCCTTTTGTCACCTCATCAAACCCTATATCAGGAGGCGCATGTATTGGGGCTGGAGTAGGTCCAACTTTAATTGATAGAGTCATAGGTGTCGCAAAAGCCTATACCACAAGAGTAGGTGAAGGGCCATTCCCAACTGAATTACAAGGAAGTATTAATGATCAACTCTGTGATAGAGGCAGTGAATTTGGAACCACTACTGGGAGAAGGAGAAGATGTGGGTGGTTTGATGGAGTTATTGGTAAATATGCTGTATCTGTAAATGGTCTTGATTGTTTAGCCGTTACAAAACTTGATGTGTTAGATGAATTAGATGAGATTCAAGTTTGTATTGCATATGATCTCGATGGAGAGGAAATAGACTACTTTCCTACAAATTCAGATGACTTAAAAAAATGTAAGCCAATCTTCAAAAAATTAAAAGGTTGGCAATGTTCAACTGCAGATTGTAGAAAACTATCTGATCTCCCTGAGAATGCTATGAATTATCTAAGATTTTTAGCTGAATTAATGGAGGTTCCAATTGCCATTGTCTCATTGGGGGCGAACAGAGATCAAACTATAGTAATTGAAGACCCAATACATGGTCCAAAAAGAGCACTACTAAGGTAATTTAGTTCCAAATTAATGAAGGAATCCTTTAGACATCTTGAACATAAAAAAGTTGATCTCATTGGTCTGGGCAACGCAATAGTAGATATTATTGTAAATATTGAAGATGAGTTTCTTGAGATAAATAATCTAGATAAAGGATCAATGAATCTAATTAATTCTGATGAATCACAGAGATTGTTAGAAAATTGCAAAGTGATCAAACAAATTTCAGGTGGGTCCTCAGCAAATACCGTTGTTTCTTTAGCAGAATTAGGAAATCATGTGCAGTTTATAGGTAGAGTGAAAAATGATCAATTTGGGAATTTCTTTTCTGAAGATATAAAAAAAAGTAAGACAATATTTAATACTCCACCAACTATTGAAGGTGCTCCAACAGCTCATTCAATTATTTTGGTTACACCTGATGCACAAAGAACTATGTGCACTTACCTAGGAGCATCTGTAGAGTTTGAGCCCAAAAACATTGACTTTACTGTAATTAAGGAAAGTAAATATTTATATTTAGAAGGATATTTATGGGACAGCGAATTAGCTAAAAAAGCTTTTATTAAAGCCGCCCAAATTGCAAAACAATCTAATACAAAAATAATTCTTTCTTTGTCCGATTCATTTTGTGTAGATAGACATCGTGAGAGTTTCTTGGAATTAATTTATGAATATGTAGACATTGTTTTTTGTAATGAATCCGAGGTGTTAAGTCTTTTTAAAAATGATAAATTATCAAGCTGCCAAGAAGACCTATCTTCCTTATGTGAATTAGTCATAGTAACTCTTGGAAGCAATGGTTCTCTTATAATTAATAAAAATAATGTTGAAATAATTGAGTCAATATCGAAAGGCAAGATTATTGATACTACAGGAGCCGGAGATATCTATGCGGGAGGATTTATCCATGGATTAATAAACAATTGTTCCCTCAAAAAATGCGGAGAGATAGCTTCAATTTGTGCGGGGCAAATAATTACGCAATTAGGATCCAGATCAGATATTGATCTTAAAGAGTTAATAGAATAGATTTAATCAAATAGTCTTATTTAACCAATCATAATATTTCATCTCAGCATGGTATTTTTTGTAAATAATTTGAGGGACATCATATGTTGAATTTTTATTTACGAAATCAATTAAACTATCTTTAGATTCTAGATTACTTTTTATTGTAATTTCAAACTCTTTAGTTTCTTGAATATCATCATCCCACTCGTAAACTGAAAGAATTTGCTTTATGGAAACACAAGCTGCAAGTTTTTCTTTTATGAGTAATTTAGCCATTCGCACAGCATTTGTTTTACATGATTCAGTTGTGATAATAACTAATATTTCCATAATGAATTAAACGTCAATAATTTGATTTAATTATGTGATTAATCAAATCCTTGTATTGATTGAAAGAGTGGGAATAATCATTTTTAACTTTCGGCCTTTTAACCAAAAATAACTTCATTTTACTTCCAGAAACTATACTCTCCCAGTTTTTCTGAGAATAACTTCCAGATTCTCTGCATAGAACATAATCTATCTCCCAAAAATCACAAAGTTTTTTTTCTAAAATGCTTTTATTATTTTTACTCGGTTCAAGTATCGCTATGTTTGAATTTTTAATTGATGATCCAAAAGCTTTAGTTATACTCTCATAAGTTGGAAGCACCCTTGTAAATACATTTGCTTTGCAATTGATATAATAATTAGCTGTATCTTTAAGGAATCTTGATCCAATTGCCAGAAGAATATTCTTATTTTCTATATCAATGCTATTTATATCTTTTAAATCATCAATATAAAAAAAATTATTAGTGTTATTTATTAGAGAATTCCTCTCAAATAGTAAAAGAGGTATATTAATCTCTTTACATGCATTATTAAGATTTTTAGAAATTATTACAGCAAACGGATGAGTAGCATCGACAACGCATGTGATTTTATTTTTATGTATGAAATTAATTATTTGATCTTTATTATTTAATTTACCCGTAATGATATGTAACTTTGGATTTTCAATATAAGCTTGCCCTGCTTTATAAGTTAAAACACTTACAAAGACTGAATAATTAAGTTCAAGAAGCCTATTTGCTATTACAGGACCATCCGAAGTTCCTGATAGGATCCAAACATTTTTATAGCAATTTTCTTGATTCTGCATCAGTATGTCTTTAATTAGATAGTAAGTAATGAATCATTGTTTAATTCAGGGGGTAATCAATAGCGCTCCCCAAATGAGGTATACCAAAGAAAACCAAACTCCAATTGCAGAAATGATTGTTAATTTTAAAGGATTACGTAGTGAAGATCCACCCAGAGATCTCAAGATCATAGGGTGGGGAAATATTGCCCAAGAAATGGTAGATGAGCTAAAGGAAGGTCAAAATATTGTTATTGAGGGACGTCTAAGGATGAATTCTGTCACGAGAAAAGACGGCACAAAAGAAAAGCAACCAGAACTAACAGCTTCAAAGATTCATCAAATTTCGCCAGTTGATGTCATTAAGTCTGATCAAAAAGAAAATAATGAGTCATTTAAAAATAAAGAAACAGCCAAAAACTCTAGTTGGGATAGTTCGCCTTTAGTACCCGAAGTTGACGAAATACCTTTTTAAATTAAACATCAACATTATTTTCTTGAACAATTATAATTAGTTTGCTTATTTTTCTTTCAAGCGCGGCAAGTTCGCTTCTGATTTCTGGCCATTTACCCTTATCAAGATTTTCGAGTAGCCATGCTCTATCTTGATCAAGTTTAAAAATTAAATCTCCTTGATTTGCAGTATTAGGATCTTGCATAATACTTATTAGCACATTTAAAAATCATTCTACATAATCAAAATGAAGAAATACTTATCGCCTGGAAACTTAATCGTAACCGCTGGGGGTATATTAGCTTTTGTTGGAATGACTGCTTATTTTACAGACTCAGTGAATTTAAGTGTACCTACTTTTTTTTATGGAGTACCTATTTTTCTAATTGGATTAGGCTTAAAGACTGCCGAAATACCTCCTGTAGAGTTGTTTGACAAGACAAATTTTGCGACAAATAAATTTAATAGACCAAAAGAATTAACCGCACTAGTTAAAGATGTTACAAGATGGAGGTATGGGATAAAAGCTCATCTTGAATCGTCATTAGAATCTTTAAATTTGTGGGACGAGGATAACCCCCCTCAATTAAAAGAAATAGAAGAAATTACAAAAGAAGAAAAAAATGGTCTCAGAATGCGTTTCGAATTAAACGCTGTCCCTCTCGAAAAATGGATTGAAAAACAAGAAAGATTAAACAGGTTTTTCGTCAAAGGTCTTGAATCAGAATTTATTATCGACGATAATAAAAAAGAATTTGATTTTATTCTCTTTTATTGAATATAGGGATATATTTGTAAAAACCTAATTTCTCAATTCAATCAAGTTTTAATGAATTTTAATAATGAATGATTCTCAAAGAGTATCAATATTAAGCGAAGCACTTCCGTATATACAAAGTTTCTCAGGTAGAAAAATTGTTATCAAGTATGGTGGTTCTGTTATGGAAAATGATAATTTAAAAAATGCTTTTTTTAGAGACATAGCACTTTTATCAACTGTTGGGGTTTGTCCGATAGTAATTCATGGAGGTGGACCCGAGATCAATAATTGGTTAAAGAAATTAGAAATATCTCCTAAATTCGAAAATGGATTAAGAATTACTGATCAAAAAACAATGGAAATTGTCGAGATGGTTCTAATGGGTAGAGTTAACAAACAAATTGTAAAAGGCATTAATAAAACTGGATCCTTAGCTGTGGGAATATCAGGTCTTGATGGCAACTTAATTCAATCTAGAGAACTAGGAGATGGGAGCCATGGGTTAGTGGGAGAGGTTACAAAAATCAATCCTGACATATTAGATCCTCTTATTTCTAAAGGATATATCCCAATTATTTCTAGCATTGGATCAACCTTCGAGGGTATTTCCCATAACATTAATGCAGATTTTGTTGCTGGAGAAATTGCTGCTGCAATAAATGCAGAAAAACTTATTCTTCTTACTGATACTCAAGGGATTTTAAAAGAAAAAGATAACAAAAATAGTCTTGTTGAAAAAACTAATCTCAAAGAGGCAAGAGATTTTATTGATAAAAAAATTGTGACTGAAGGTATGATTCCAAAGACAGAATGCTGTATAAGAGCTTTAGCACAAGGAGTCAAAGCAGCTCACATTATTGATGGAAGAATAGAACATTCATTACTTCTAGAGATTTTTACAAATTCCGGAATAGGTACAATGATAGTTGCCTAACCCATGAAAACTTATGAGCAAGTTTTAGAAACAGTAGAACTTGCTTTAGCTAAAGGTGAGTATCATTATTGTATTGAATTTCTTTTGCCCATAATCGAATCATTTCCTTTATCAAGCAAAGAGGGTGTAAATTTAAGAACAATCTTAATTACTGCTCTTTGTGGTATCAATAAAAAGGAGGAGGCCAAAAGGTTTTGTAAAGAACTTCTAAAATCTTACGATAATAAGACGAGAGAAAATGCAAAATATTTGATGGAAGTTATAGAATCTCCTGACATTAAAAAGCCAGAAAATTGGAACGTACAGTTTGAAAGCGACCCATCACTCAATAAAAAATCTCTTAACTCACTGCGCAAAAAAAAAGAGATATTGAAGAAAAAAAAATTTATTAATGTAACTGAGACACCAACTGGTGAAACAAAATCCTTTCAGAAAGGCTTTTCACTGATCATTTTTTTAATACTATTATTATTAATTCCACTTTTAAGTGGCTGCGTAAAAATTGAGGATACCCTTGATCTTAGTGAATTTGATTCAATAACTAATAATTTAGTTATAGAGAGTAAATACATAAAGAAATTTCCTTGGCAATTAAAATTTGAAGAGAAGATGAAAGATATTTTTCCTGACGCAGAAATTGAACAAGACGAATCAACCTTTTCTTTGAAACATAAAAATCTCAATTTAGAGGATACAAAGCAAGTTCTTAAAATCACCCAAAATTCAGCTGGAAAGTTAGCGGGAGAATCAACAAATATAGAAATTAATACTACTCAAAAAAACTTCATTTTTTTTAAAAAATACTTTTACAGGTTAGATTTAGATCTAAATTCTATTAAAGGCATTGATAATTTAGAACTCATTTTCAAAATTGTTCACCCTAATAAAGCTATCCTTACCGATAAAAATAATTCAAATTTAGAAATCACAAAAAATCTAATAATTTGGCATTTAAATCAAGGGCAGGTAAATAGTCTTGAATTTTCTTTCTGGAGCCTCAACAAACTCTTTATTGGGATATTTATTATTTTAATAATTATAATATTAGCTTATCTATTAAGATTCTATAGATTTAAATTAGGTTCAGACTTACCTCAACTTCCATCAAAGTAATTACAACTCTGCTGGATTAACATCAATTGTTAAAAAAACATTTTTTGGAATAAGTTTCCATAATATTGATCTATCAGGTAAAGGTATCTTTGTTCCTTCAGGACCATGTATTAATATCTGCCATCTAAATTTTTTACCGACTTTAGCTATTAAACTAGGGGCAGGACCAATTAATTTCCAGTTCTTTTTCTCACAAAAACTGAGTAGATATTTTGCTAATTTTATTGCAATTGACTCAGTTAATTCATAATTTTCACCTGATAATTTAAGTAGGCAAATTGTGCAAAATGGAAATAAATTAGCATCCTTTCTCAATCTCGAATTTTCAATTAAGAATCTTTCATAATCTCTTTTTTGAAGATACGAAATCACTGGGTGGTTAGGTTTATATGTTTGAAAAATTACTTTCCCTTTTTTTTGTGCCCTACCGGCCCTTCCTGCCACTTGCAAAAATAATTGTAATGATTTTTCTTCTGCTGAAATATCTGGGCGATGAAGCAACCCATCCGCTGCGATAACTACTGAAAGAGTAATATTGGGGATGTCAATACCTTTTGCCAACATCTGAGTACCGACAAGAATATCAGCATCACCTTTAGAAAACTTTGAAAGAATATCTCTATGACCATCCTTTCCTGAAGTTGTATCTCTATCAAAGCGAAGAACTCTTAAGTCAGGAAATTCTTCATTTAAAAACTCTATTACCCTTTGCGTACCAATTCCAAAAGGTTTGAAAGCAGTTGAATGACAATCTGGGCAACGATAGATCAATCTTGATTTATGATCACACCAATGACACCTTAACCATTTTTTTCCTTGTGATCCGAGATGAACTGATAAAGGAACGTCACAGTTGGGGCAATTTATTAAATATCCGCAATTTCTACAACTTAAAAATCCACTATGCCCCCTCCTAGGGATCAAAATTATTGCTTGCTCTTTTTTTAAGCGTAGTTGAGGAAGCAATTGTAATAATTCATTGGAAAAAATTTTCATATTTCCCTTCTTGAACTCATCCCGCATATCAATAATTTTTATTTCAGGAGTCTCATTACTGGATATCCTTTGAATCATTCTTACCAATTTAAAATTCCTTTCAAAAATACACTTTTTCCAAGTCTTCATTGATGGGGTTGCACTCCCAAAAATTAACTTTGCAGAATTCCTTTTTACTATTTCAATAGCAATCTCTCTCGCGTCATAGCAAGGCATAGGACTATCTTGCTTATAAGAAACATCATGTTCTTCATCCATTATTATTAATCCAAGATTTTTGATTGGAAGAAAAACTGCAGACCTTGTACCTATTACTATTAAAGGTTCATTAGCATTAATAATTTTCTTCCAAACCAAAGTTCTATGATCGGGAGAACAATTACTATGATATTCGTAAACGACATTATTAAATCTCCTACTAAACCTATCAATAAGTTGAGGAATTAATCCAATTTCTGGGGCTAGTATCAAACAACTTTTTTTCTTAAGAAATTGATCTTCAGCAATTCTCATATACACTTCTGTTTTACCTGAACCTGTTTCGCCCCAAAGAAGTAATGCATCTCCTGGTTTCATTGTTTGAAATTCTTGAAATGCAATTTTTTGCTCATTTGTAAGATTTGGTTTTTTCGTTGCGATGTGATCTTTTACAAAGGAATTTAATTGACTATTTATATTTTTTTTTCTTTGAGATTTAGCAAGATAATTTTTACTGACCATTGAGTTAATTAGAGTGTAATTAAAACCAGACTTTATTAATTCACTTTGCCAATTACCTTTTTTAGATAAAGTATCCATTAAAAAAAATTCTTTTTTGGTTAATCCATTTTTCTTAATATCAAATTCTTTTTTAGTTTCAATCCATATTTGATCTTTTAAACCTTTAGAGAAATTTTTATATTTACCAATCCAGCCAGGAGGAAATGCAGTTTTAAACATTTTTAAATTACTAACCATATAAAAAGAGGCTAGGGAGTCTATCAATTCTCTCCAAGATTCATCAATTATTTTTTTCTGCAAAATACCTTCAACAAACAAATATCTTATGCTTTTTCCTCCAGTAATATTTGATTCATCATTATTGATTGTAGAAAAATCTTTTTTGGAGATCACCAAACCATTCAATAATCTCCCCCTTAGTCTCACACTTACAATATCTCCAACTTCTGCTCCAAGATTATTTCCATCTAAATAGTAAAAGCTTTCATTACTACTACCTATATCAAGCAAAATTTCCAATTTATAGGAGATATTTAATAACTGATTACTTGCCGGCTTCAAAACTTTTTCTTAGTATTGGATTGTTGAACATTCCACAAAGTGTTTTTTGCACATTGTAAGTATCCTGCTCTTAAGGGAGACATGAAGCTCTGATCATTGACTGAAAATTCAAAAATGATCTGCCTGTCTGAGAAATCCCAAGACTTTTTACTTTAGGTAATCTATAGCACTATTTAAATTTTTCAACAATTTAGAAAACTTTTCTTATTCTCATTTTGTGAAAAAGTTTTTTAAACATTAAGGGGACTTTACTACTAAATGTTCAAATTAGCCCTAAATAAAATTTTATCTAGTTAAATTCACCGTAGAAAGGAGTTAATTATGTGTCCAGTCGCAGCAGAATCAAAGAATTCCAAGCCTAGTTCAAAAAAAAAGATCAATAAAAAAATTAATACAAATTTAGAAACAGTAGTTGAAGAAAATACTAATAAAAATAATCAAACTTTACAGACATCCGCTGATTTAAACGAAAGCAATATTGAAAATAACAATAATGAATTTAGTGATTCTGAAGAAGAAGATAAAGGGCTCGGGAATATAAAACTTGGGCCAAAAGGTATCTACACTGAAGATTCAATAAGAGTTTATCTCCAAGAAATTGGAAGAATTAGACTATTAAGACCAGATGAAGAAATTGAACTTGCAAGAAAAATTGCTGATTTACTTCAATTAGAAGAGCTCGCAACGCAATATGAGTCAGAAAAAGGACATTTCCCATCTGTAAGAGAATGGGCCGAGTTAATAGGTATGCCTCTTCCCAAATTTAGAAGAAGACTTCTCTTAGGGCGTAGAGCTAAAGAAAAAATGGTTCAATCAAATTTAAGATTAGTTGTTTCCATTGCTAAAAAATATATGAACAGAGGTTTATCATTTCAAGATTTAATCCAAGAAGGAAGTTTGGGTCTAATTAGGGCAGCGGAAAAATTCGACCATGAAAAAGGTTATAAGTTCTCTACATATGCAACTTGGTGGATTCGCCAAGCCATTACTAGAGCAATTGCGGATCAAAGTAGAACTATTAGATTGCCAGTTCACTTATACGAGACAATATCCAGAATTAAAAAAACCACAAAAGTTCTTAGCCAAGAATTTGGCAGGAAACCTAGTGAAGAAGAAATCGCTGAGAGTATGGAAATGACAATCGAAAAATTAAGATTTATAGCTAAAAGTGCGCAACTTCCTATTTCTTTAGAAACTCCAATAGGTAAAGAAGAAGACTCAAGACTAGGAGACTTTATAGAGGCCGATATAGAAAATCCAGAGCAAGATGTTTCTAAAACTTTACTAAGAGAAGATTTGGAAGGAGTATTAGCCACTCTTAGTCCAAGAGAAAGAGATGTTCTCAGATTGAGATATGGAATTGATGATGGAAGGATGAAAACTCTTGAAGAAATTGGCCAGATTTTTGATGTGACGAGAGAAAGAATTAGACAAATAGAGGCAAAAGCCCTAAGAAAACTTAGACATCCAAATCGAAATGGGGTTTTAAAAGAATATATAAAATAAAAAAAGTTAAGTATAATAATTAGCTTTAAAAACTGGCAAAACAATAGCTTAAAATAAATTCGACTTAATTTTTAATTCAAACTCAAAATAATATTTAATGACTAATTTTAAGCTAAAAATAGCTAGTAGAAGAAGTAAGCTAGCAATGGTTCAAACTTTATGGGTTAAAGATCAACTAGAAAGGAATATTCCCAATTTAGAGGTATCTATAGAAGCTATGGCAACTCAAGGTGACAAAATCCTTGATGTAGCCTTAGCAAAAATAGGCGACAAAGGCTTATTTACAAAAGAACTTGAAGCACAAATGCTCGTAGGCCATGCAGATATAGCAGTACATTCTCTAAAAGATTTACCAACCAATTTGCCTAATGGCCTCAAACTAGGATGCATCACAAAAAGGGAGGATCCCGCAGATGCTTTAGTAGTAAACAAAAAAAATGACTGTTATAAATTAGAAAACTTACCTGAAGGTTCGATTGTTGGAACAAGCTCCCTAAGAAGACTTGCACAATTAAGAAATAAGTACCCACATCTTGTTTTCAAAGATATCAGGGGAAATGTAATTACAAGAATTGAAAAATTAGATGAAGGAGAATTTGATTGTATAATTCTTGCGGCAGCTGGTTTAAAGAGATTAGGCTTTGAATCAAGAATTCACCAGATTATCCCAAGTGAAGTTTCCCTTCATGCCGTTGGCCAAGGAGCATTAGGCATTGAATGTAAATCTGATGATAAAAAAGTTTTAGAAATTATAAATATTTTAGAAGATAAACCCACCAGTCAAAGATGTCTAGCAGAAAGGGCTTTTTTAAGAGAGCTTGAAGGTGGATGCCAAGTCCCAATAGGTGTGAATAGTAAAATTCAGAATGAACAACTTTGCCTTACTGGTATGGTTGCATCTCTAGATGGAGAAAGGCTTATTAAAGATCAATATATTGGCAATATTAATGATCCCGAAGAAGTAGGCAAAGAACTAGCTAAAAAATTAAAGCAGCAAGGTGCCGAAGAAATACTAAGCGAAATATTTGAAAAATTTAGAGAAAAATAAAATTAGTTAATTTACTAATTTAGGATCAATTTCTTTCTTGTATCTCTCTTCACAATCTTTAATCACTTTAACAGCTTCATCTATCCCAAAAAAACCATTGACAGTACATGTTCCTGGTTTTTTTAGATCTTTGTAGTGCTCCCAATAATACTTTGTTTCTTTTAACCAATGATCTCCAAGGTCTTCATAACTTGAGATATGATCCATTCTTTTATCATCTGCGAGAACCGCTATTACCTTATCATCGACCTCTCCACCATCATCAAATTTCATCACCCCAATAATCCTTGCTTCCACAATAGAGCCTGGTATCAATGGCTCAGTTACCCCAACAATTTCTACATCAAGCGGATCTCCATCTTCATCCCATGTCCTTGGAATACATCCATAAGCAAAAGGATAAGCAAGTGATGAATAACCTACCCTATCAAGTTTAAGATGGCCCGTTTCTGTAATTAATTCATATTTATTTATGGTATTGGAGTTCAATTCAACAATAGTGTTTATTATTGTTTTTGAGCTGTCAGTGAAAGCATTTAGTATGTGCAATAAATTTGGGGTAACCCTGCTTGGGGGCTGATTTAGATTTGCCATCAAGAAATTATTTTTGTTTATCTTACATCCTCACACCTATCCAAATTCTTTAAAAGTAATGTTTCAGCAAAAATCATTTATTTTAGACCTTAAATGATTAATAAAATAGATTGGAGATAGTTCCTCATTAGTTACAGCTCTTACCAACTCCATACAATTAACTGATCTGCCATATTTATGTATATTATTTTTTAACCAAAAGATGATCTTTTGATATTCACCATTTTCAATTAAGTTGTCAATCAAACCTATGTCTCTTTCCATTTGAGAAGATATTTGCGCACTTATAATATGTCCTAACAAATATGAGGGGAAATATCCAAACGCCCCTTCACTCCAATGAACATCTTGAAGACAACCTTCTGAATCATTAGATGGTTTAATTCCTAGGAGTTCATCATATCTTTTATTCCATTCTGTTGGAATATCTTCAGCAGGTAACCCTCTTTCAATTAAATCTACTTCAAGTTCGGTTCTTATTAATATGTGTAAGCCATAAGTCAATTCATCCGCTTCAACCCTATTTAATCCTGCTTCCAAATGATTAATAGATTTCCATAGTTCTAAATAATTATTAAGAGAACATCCAGCCGAAACAAATTTGTTAAAAAATCTTTTTGAAAAAGATTTGGATTTAACTATTCTATTTTCCCAAAATAAAGATTGACTTTCATGAATACCCATAGAGGTTGCTTGACCTAAAGGCCAAGCAAACCATTGATGACTTTGAGATGGCAAACCCTGCTCATAAATAGAATGCCCCCACTCATGCGCAGTTGCTAAAAAACTTGATAATGGTTCACCTTCAACAATTCTTGTCGTAATCCTGTAATCATTAGGCCCTAATGTAATCGAAAAAGGATGGGGAGATTTACCAACAACAACAAGATCTTTATCTCTCCCAAACTCATCAAGTAATTTAGAACATAAATTATGTTGAGATTCTGGACTCAAATCCCAGTGATATTTCTTAGATTTATTATTCCCTCTAATCAACTCTGGGAGAGTATCTTTCAAAGGCTGAAACATTTTATTGACCCACTTTAAAGTTAATTCAGGCTCAAAAGGTTGGGCTAAAGTTTCCCATGGTGAATATTGATCTGATATTTGTTTTGCCTCTTCAATCCGCAATTTAACTAATTCTTCAAAGAATGGAAGAAAAATTTTAAAATCTGATTTTTCCTTAGCTTCTTGCCAGCTTTCATAACCTTTAGATTTTGCCATTGCCAGAGACTCAACTAATTTAGGATCTAAATTTCTTTCTCTATTAAATTCCTTCGATAAAAGACTAATATTTCTTTCTTTATCTTTTATGAAAAGTTGATTATCGGAATTTCGTTCAATATCTGCTAGTTCATTTTTAGCAGATTGTATTAAATTAGAAAATTCCTCGGAAGAATTTCTTTCATGCAATACTTTTGCAATATAAGTAAGTTGTTCAGACCTCCAAGAAGCACCTTTCTTTGGCATTCCAGTATTCTGATCCCAATAAAGTGTATTTTGGATTGAACCTAATATTTGTGTTTCTTTAAGGTAAGCACCCAGGTTATTCCAATGAGTTTCAGCCAAAGATTTAAATGAAATTAAATTTATCTTAAGATAAAAATTTTAATGTCTGCAGTAAAACATGCATCTTTATCCATAATAGGATATTGATTAATTAAGTTTTAACTTATATGGAACAAATATTTTCAAAATTAAAATTTATAACCCATGGCGAGGGTTTTATTGATATCACATATGATTTAAATTTATGTGTTGAAAAAAATAATTTTCATTCCGGAATTTTAAATTTAACTTCACTTCATACAAGTTGCAGTTTAACTATTAATGAGAACGCAGATCCAAATGTACTCAGGGATCTAAAAAAGTATATGCAATCGATAGTTCCCTATGATTCCTACTTAACCTTATCAAAAAATAGAGAAGAAATATTCTATGAACATTATCAAGAGGGTGCTGACGATATGCCAGCACATATTAAAACATCCTTAACAAACACTTGTTTATCTTTGAGTTTTCAAGACGGGAAAATTATGCTTGGTACATGGCAAGCAGTTTATTTATGGGAACATCGATTTGATCAAAAGGAAAGAATCATTAATGTACATATAATTGGTGAGAAAAAGTAAGATACTTATAATGTAATAAGTCAGATTTCTTATTTAATGGAACCCTACATTTTGGAAGATGAAGAATTGAATGAATTAGTTGTCAAAATACCTGGCTGGGAAATTAAATCTAAACAAATCCAAAGAGAATTTAACTTCGCTAATTTTATTGAAGCCTTTGCTTTTATGACCAAGGTTGCTTTAATCTGTGAAAAATATAATCATCATCCTAACTGGGAGAATGTTTATGCAAAAGTAATAATTAAATTAAATACACATGATCTAGGAGGTATCACGAATCTGGATCAAACATTAGCTTCGGAAATCAACAAAATTTTCGATCAATAAAGATATAAACTTGTTTTCAACTATTCAAAATGTCTAAAAATTTATTGCCAGTTACTATTATTAGTGGATTTTTAGGTTCTGGCAAAACTACACTTCTTAATCATATTTTAAAAAATCAAGTTGGTATTAAAACAGCTGTTTTAGTCAACGAATTTGGAGAAATCGGAATAGATAATGACTTAATAATAGAAGGCTCAGAAGATATGATCGAATTGAATAATGGATGTATATGTTGCTCTATCAATGGCGAATTATTAAATACCGTATCCAGAGTTTTAGAAAGAGCTGAAAAATTAGACTATTTGATTGTTGAAACAACTGGATTAGCAGACCCATTACCAGTAGCCATGACTTTTGCGGCTGGTGATCTTAGAGAAAAAGTAAGATTAGATTCGATAATCACTGTCATTGATGGAGAAAATTTTGATTTTGAAATTAATAATACAAGTGTCGCCTATTCTCAAATTTTATACGGAGATATTCTTCTTCTTAATAAATCTGATTTAGTAAATGAAAAACAATTAAAGAAAATAGAGGAGTTTATAAATAAAATAAAAAAAGAACCAAGGATTTTAAGATCAACTAATAGTGAAGTTGCATTACATACAATAATGAGCGTGGGTCTATTTGAGACGGATACTTTTGAATTCGAGAAAAATAAAAAAAATATAGAACAAAATTCAAACGATCACTCTTCCCATTCTCACGATCACTCTTCCCATTCTCACGATCACTCTTCCCATTCTCACGATCACTCTTCCCATTCTCACGATCACTCTTCCCATTCTCACGATTTGAATAATATAGAAGGTTTTACATCAGTTTCTTATGAGACATTTGAACCATTCTCCTTAAGGAAGTTTCAATATTTCTTAGATAATCAAATCTCACAAAATGTATTTAGAGCGAAAGGAATATTATGGTTTATGGAAAGTGATAGAAAACACATTTTTCACCTATCTGGAAAACGATTTTCTCTAGATGATGAAGAATGGACAAAAGAAAAATCTAATAAGATAGTATTAATTGGTAAAAACTTAGATCATCAAACTATTAAGAATCAACTTTCATCATGTAGATTTAGTACAGACTAGTGTTTACATATTAGGATTTAATTAATTATTGAAAATACTTATTAAAGGATTAAAAAAAGCATTAACCGAATTAAAAATTTTTTATTTTATTTCGCTTATTGTTGCACTTTTAGTAATCATTCCAATTTCCAATTTTCTTCTTGAAGGAGTTTATTATATTTTAAGTGGGAATTTTTCATTAGGCATTGCTGGAGGAGAAGAGGTATTAGAAACTTTAAAAGTTTTAGTACTAACAAGTTTTTTTGGAGGAGGATTAGGTACTTTAAATGGATGGTTACTTTCAAATTGTGATTTTAAGTTCAGGAAAGTTCTCCGTATTTGTCAGCTCATTCCACTAGCCGCCCCTGCATACCTAATAACTGCTGTTTTGCAGGATTTAGGAAGTATTTTTGGGTATCAAGTAACCGGTTTATGGTGGGGGGTATTAATACTTTCAATTTCTACTTATCCATATGTATACATTCTTGCTAACGAAAGTTTTAATAAATTTGGAGTTAATCAAATCAATGCTAGTAGAGGATTAGGAGTTGGGCCGTGGAGGAGCTTCTTTAAAATCGCTTTTCCAATGGCGTTACCAGCACTAATAACAGGCATAAGTTTAATGTGCATGGAAGTAATGAATGAGTTGGGAACATTTGCATTATTAAATATCCCAAGTATTTCTACAGGTATAGCCGAAAATTGGATAATTGAGGGTAATCCAAAAAGTGCTATTGGACTGTCCTTGGTAGCTTTATTAATAATTTTCACTTTAATTATTTTTGAAAAATTCTCGAGAAGAAAATCAAAGCGGTGGAGTGAAAATCCTGCATCAAAAGATTCTCAAGGGTGGGAATTAAAAAAAACAAGAGCTCTTTTAGCAATCATAATATCTTTGTTTCCACCAATTTTCTCTTTTGGAATTCCATGTTTTTGGGTTCTGCTCAATATTGATCAAATTCAAAAAGGGTTATCAGCAGAATTACTTACCCTATCATTCAGGACCATAAGTCTAGGATTTTTTACTGCATTAATAACGATGTTATTTTCCTTAATCATTTCCTTAGCAAGACGTCCAAATAAAAGCTTATTACTTGGACTAATAACAAACCTTGCGGGAATAGGTTATGCGATTCCAGGCACTGTATTAGCTTTATCTTTAATAAGCATTTCTTCTCCAAAATTGAATTTCATTGCTATTTGCTTACTAATTTGGGGTTATCTTGTTCGATTTTTAACTATTTCTAAGGGTTCTATTGATTCAAGTCTTGAGAGAATTTCTCCTAGTCTAGATGAAGCTTCACTTGGACTAGGAGAGAATTGGCCGGGCATCATCAAAAGAATTCATCTTCCTCTTCTTCAGGGACCAATATTCGTAGGATCACTTTTAGTTTTTGTAGACACGATAAAAGAATTACCCATAACCTTTATTTTGAGACCATTTGATTTTGATACATTATCTGTGAGGATATATCAATATGCTGGAGATGAAAGAATGGTAGAGGCAATATTACCAGCCATTATTATCATGACTTTAGGCCTTATTGCTTCAATAACATTGATTCCAAGTTTAGAGAAAAAAAACTAAATTCTTTTATAAAGTTTTCTTATTAAGAAGGGTAGGCTTAAAAACAAATCTGACGAGGTAGATATAACCCTAAAATAAACTAAACTAATGATCATTAAATTTTGTGGAATACTTTTGCCTACAAATAAAAGGAAGCAAGCCTCAAAAACACCAACTCCTCCTGGAGCTGCTGGGACTACCAAGCCTAAAGACCATGACAAAGAAAAGATTACCAATAAAAATATAATGTTCAGAGTATTACTCGCATAAAAAGTATTTAAGCAAATATAAAAACCAATAAATTTAGATAAAACAAATCCAATTTCAAGAAATAAAGCTTTAGTAGGGAAAAATGAAATTATATTTATTTTCTCTTCAAATTGGGCCTTAGAATTTGGAAGTCTCAAGACCTCAAATACTTTTCCCTTAAGAGACCCTAATATTTTTAATATCAGAAAAATAAATTTCCTATTTAGGAATATTAAAGGAACAATTAAAAAAATATAAAATGGTGAAAAAATTAATCCCATCGATGCCAAGAGAAAAGATCCACTCAACATAAAATAAGGTTCTATAAGTGTCGAATACAAAGCAATCTCAGGATTACTTATTTTTTTTATAAAATTAAATCTTTCTACAAAATGCCAAACCCCTCCTGGAACGTATTTAAGAATATTGGTTAAAACATAAAAAGAGACTAGATTATTACTTTTAAATTCTTTCCCGAACCATCTAACAATATATTTCCATGCATAAGCGTTCAGGTAAATACTTAAAATACAAAATAAAAATGATAGAAATAGATAAATTCCATTTCTTTCTAAATTGACATCAAAAGAAATTTGATCAATATTATTAAAAAAATATATGCAAAAATAGGACAAGCTAGTAATAAAGAAAATACTCTTTAAACAACCAAAATTAATTTTTTTAAGGAATTTGAGATATGGTTGATTACTAAAGTTAAATCTCATTTCCAGTTTTCAAATGCTTTAAAATTTTTGCTTGATTCTCGTATTATTTTTCTTATTTCGTACGTTGATATTTTATGCTTTAATTGTAATCTCAAAACCTCATCATTTTCTGGTTTCATAATTATTGATCCATCTGGTTTCAAAGTTTGTTTAACTTTTATATTTCCAAAAGTCGTTGAACATTCTCCTCTGCGTCTAAGTAATATCCACCTAGATTGATTCCTTTCACGAACTCCAATAGTGTTGGAATAGTCAAACCATAATCTCCTAAAAAACTCTTTTTTCTCTATGGGCAAGATTGCTTGAATAGAAAATCCAATTCTGTTTTTTTTCATATTGATAGATTGGTAGGAAACATCGTAGGCTCCCTCAATTCTCAGTTTCTCCACAAAATTTGATATATCTTCGGGTGTTTGGTCATCAATCCATGCTTCTTGAATAGATATCTCTTCACACTTTGGACTAATTTGTTCATTATCGCTAATAGGAAAATCCTCAAATGAAGTAATTTTATAAACTCTTACCAAATTAGGGAATGGGAATTTCAGGTTTCCAATGCCTACTCCGTAAGAGTGAACAGAATATTTTGAGGGAGGTTCTAGATAATCGACTAAATTAGCAAGTAGAGCAATGCCAGTTGGTGTTGAGAGCTCACCCTCTATTGAGTCACGATTCGATAAAACCTTAATATTTTTTTGCCTTATTAGCTCTATTACAGCAGGAGGCGGTACAGATAATTTTCCATGTTCAGTTTGAACAAACCCTTTCCCCAACATTGGTTCATTACAATAAACCTTCTTTGGATTTAAGTAATTCAATGCAGCACATACTCCTATAATATCGACCAATGAGTCTATAGATCCAATTTCATGAAAATGAACATCATCAGATTTAATGCCATGAACTTTACCTTCGGCAATTGCTAAAGATTCAAATACTTTATAAATTATTTTTTTTAATTTATCTTCTAAGTGGCCATTTAAAATAAGTTCCTTAATACTTCTCCATGTCCTTTTAATAGGAATACAATCAATATTCTCAACCTTTGCCTTGATTCCTCGGATTGAACAACTTTTTGATTCCTTAAAGTCTAATTGATATAGATCCTTTAATCCGAGATCAATAAGTGGTTGTTCAATTACTTTTTTAGGCACCCCTAAATCATAAAAAGCTCCTATCAACATATCCCCTGAAATCCCAGGAGAACATTCAATTAAAACATCTTCCATAAATCAAAGATTTCATTACTGGTATAATTGCGATGATAATCAACTTTTCATCCTAATTATTATTGGAAAGATTTTTTTCAATCACTTCGTACTTTATCAATTCCAAAGAATTTCCATCTCGGTTAATATCCAAACTTACAAAACTATGCAGAAGTTCAAGAGAAATTTCACCTTTTATGACTAATTTAAAATTTTTATTTTTTAAATTTTTTGAATTTATATCAGAGCGTATTTTAATTACAATTTCTTTTTTTTGAGTGTTTACAAAAACTAATTCTCCTCTTACAGAAAAATAATTATCCTTTAGATCTAATTCTGCTAATAATTTGGAGAAGTTAGTTTTTGAGGAATTATTAGGGAAATCATTAAGTTGATAGGGATCCCATATGCCTGCAACCTGTAAATGTAAATTTTGAGTATTTTTATTCTTTGGATAAACAATCCAATAATAACTTTTTTCTAAATCGATATGCTTTTTTAAAAGAGAAAATGCTTTACCTAGTATTACTGTTTCAATTTTTTCTCCTTTATTGTCAATTAAAAAGCCTCTATTTAATTGATCAGTACGATTGGGAGAGAATTTACCATTTATGATACCGATTGCTCTGTGCTGAAATTGATTAGTAACTTTTGGGATAGGGTTTTTTAACATATTGAAATTTAGGAAATAAATTTATCGTATTAAATTTCTTATTTTTCCTCCAAACTATTAAAAGACTTTAACGCATCGTCAATAGCATCAGAAGGCTTAGTCGCATCATTCATACTGTTATGTCTCCGAATCATCTCAACAAGTTCAAAAGGATTTGTTGGAATAACTGAACTATCATCCTCCGTTTTAGTTGAGGTATCGATTTCTAATTCTTCAAATAAATATTCACCATTAAGGTAATCATTTTTTAAGGAAACTAACAGAATAAAAAAAATTACAAAAGTTATTGATTTAGATCGGTTTTTGCAAAGATAATTTTTTATTCTTTTTAATTTCAAAATTCTTTAACGCCAAAATTTTTTGCTAACTTAATTTTACATAACTTAGTAGAAAATTGTTAATAGCAACTTGGAATGTTAACTCCATTAGAACCAGACTGTCACAAATAATAGATTGGATTAATCAAGTCAATCCAGACATTCTATGTTTACAGGAAACAAAAGTTATGGATGATAATTTTCCTGTTGAGCCTTTTGAAAAATTAGGCTACTCATTAGAATTCTACGGACAAAAATCATATAACGGTGTGGCTATTATTTCTAAAATAAAGCCAGAAAATGTTAAAAAAGGATTCTACGGTTGTACCGACTCTAATCAAAATATCGAAATTTTCCTAGATCAAAAAAGATTAATTTCTGCTGATATTAATGGTATTAAAATCATAAATGTCTATGTGCCCAACGGATCTTCTCTAGAATCTAGCAAGTTCGAATACAAAATTAATTGGTTAAATTGTTTAGCTTCATTTTTAGATGAACAAGAAAAAAAAGGAGAATTAATTTGTCTAATGGGTGATTTTAATGTTGCTCCGTCTAACTTGGATATTCATGATCCAAAGAAATATGAAGGTGGAATAATGGCATCTGATTTAGAGAGACAAGCACTAAATAATGTTCTGAAAAAAAGATTAATAGATTCTTTCAGAATTTTTGAACAAAATACAGGACATTGGAGTTGGTGGGATTACCGTAATAATGCATTTGAATTAAATAAAGGTTGGAGAATAGACCATATCTATATCAGCAAAGAACTGTCACCAAAACTTAAAAGTTGTGTCATAGACTACTCACCTAGAGGTAATTTACGTCCAAGTGATCATGCCCCAGTAATGATAGATCTCAACATAAACGATATAAATGTAGATTTTTTTGAGGATGAGGATGATTTCTTCGAAATATAAAAAAAATAAATTGAATTTCTTTAATACCTGAAAACACTTATTAATAAAGAGTTATTTAAGGTAAAATTAATTTTTAATATGATTTCTTAAAAATTAATAATTTACAATCCAAACTATCGCAATAAAAATATCATAATGTAGAATTTCAATCTGATTGACAATTTTTTTACTTATTTCTAATTTAGAACATGAAAAGATTTTTCTCAAAACATCATTTAGCTAAATTGTGACTGACATATTGAATTACACCAATTCAGAAGAAATTTTCTCTGCTGCCCAACAACTAATGCCTGGAGGAGTAAGCTCTCCAGTAAGAGCTTTTAAGTCTGTGGGAGGCCAGCCAATTGTTTTTGATAGAGTCAAAGGTCCCTTCGCTTGGGATATTGATGGAAATAGATATATTGACTATATAGGAAGTTGGGGACCAGCTATATGTGGACATGCCCACCCTGAAGTTACCACGGCATTACAGGAAGCAATTGAGAAAGGTACAAGCTTTGGTGCCCCATGCGTCCTAGAGAATAAACTTGCTGAAATGGTAATAAATGCTGTCCCATCAGTAGAAATGGTTAGATTTGTCAACAGTGGAACTGAAGCCTGTATGGCTGTTTTAAGGTTGATGAGAGCATTCACCGGAAGAGATAAGGTAATTAAATTTGATGGTTGTTATCATGGTCATGCAGATATGTTTTTGGTAAAAGCAGGATCAGGTGTAGCTACTTTAGGATTACCGGATTCTCCAGGGGTTCCAAGAACAACGACCGCAAATACTCTTACTGCCCCTTACAATGACCTCGAAGCAGTAAAAAAATTATTTTCTGAGAATCCTGACGCCATTTCAGGGGTAATTCTTGAACCTATTGTTGGTAATGCTGGATTTATTACTCCAGAACCCGGATTTTTAGAAGGATTAAGAGAACTAACAACTGAAAATGGATCTTTATTAGTTTTTGATGAAGTAATGACTGGGTTCAGAATAAGTTATGGAGGCGCTCAAGAAAAATTTGGTGTTACTCCTGATTTAACCACACTAGGGAAAGTAATAGGTGGAGGTCTACCCGTAGGAGCCTATGGAGGCAAGAAAGAAATAATGTCAATGGTAGCTCCTTCTGGCCCAGTTTATCAGGCGGGTACTTTGAGTGGAAATCCACTGGCAATGACCGCTGGGATAAAAACTCTTGAGCTACTCAAACAAGAAGGTACTTACGAGAAACTAGAGGCAACAACTTCTAGATTAATTGAAGGTATAATTCAGTCTGCAGAAAATAATGGGATTGCTATTAACGGTGGCAGTGTAAGCGCTATGTTTGGATTTTTCTTATGTGATGGACCAGTTAGAAACTTTGATGAAGCAAAAACAACTGATGCTGAACTATTTGGTAAATTGCACAGAGAGATGCTTCAAAGAGGGATTTACCTAGCTCCAAGTCCATTTGAGGCTGGTTTCACGTCACTAGCTCATAGTGAAGAAGAAATTGATAAAACTATAGAAGCTTTCGATCAATCTTTTAATGCGATAAAAGAATAATCATTAACTAATTTTTCTTGAAAGAAAAATTAGTTAATGATTAAAACTTTAGAAATATTATATCTAAATAATTATCTTCTACCACCAACTATTACTGGCGGAGTACCTCCTCCTGAACCTGGCAAGCCAGGAACAACTTGAGTACTACCGTCCCATTTATCAAGAAATAATTTGAAAAGTACCTGATCGTCGAGACTTCTATTTAATGTCTCATATCTAAGTGCTTCTTGTTCTGCAATTTCAACTTCTGTCTTTGCTCTAAGTAATTGCTGACCAGCTATTTGCTTTTGTTCAATAGCAGCTCTATATTCTTCAGCGATCTCTAATCCAGTAAGATCTAAACTTTTAACATCTACGTAATCGAATGAATTAAGTTCTTGTGCAACAGTATCTCCTACTTTCTCAGAAATCACTGCGAATTCAGTAGCAATTGTTTCTAGCTCATATTGAGAAAAAACTGATTTAAGAGCTTTTAGCAAAGATGGCTGAACAATTTTCTGATATACATCGCTATTTCTGCTTGCAATTGTTGCGAAAATCCTTCCTGCTTCGTTAGGTTTTACTGAATACTTAACAGTAGCTGTAGCTCTAATAACTTGAAGATCTTTAGTTAAAGTTTCAAATTTTTCAGGTTGAACTTGAGTTTTTATATCAAATGGATATACAGACTGAATAAATGGAAGTTTAAAGTTTAAACCAGCTCTCCTAGAGGGTCCACTTACTTTCCCTAATGTTGTAACAACTGCAACTTGTCCTGAAGGAACAACAAAAAGAGATTGGGTAAGTAAAAGAAAGCCAGTAAAAGACAATACAATCAAAAGGGTTGCTGTCCCACCAGGACCTGTTGGTGTGACATTTTTAAAGGATGTTGACATTAAATTTTTTCTTTTAATTAATCATATTTAAATAGACTAATTAGTGCATTAATAAGACATTTAATTAAAATATTTTTTTAATAATTGTGGATTTAAATACAGATATTTTTAGTGGTAATTTGATTTAAATTCTTGCAAAAGTTCTAAATAAAGATCCTCATCTATCTCCCTTATATCATATTCAGAGGGTAAAACACCATGCTTATGCTCATGTACGGCCATCCAACAAAATTTCTCTATTTCTCCTTTTGAAAAACGAGGATATTCTTTTACCTTCTTTATGAGTGATTTAATGAGAGATTCTGAATGATCTGCCATATTTTTAAAATAATCCTACTAAAAATCTTATCTAAAGTTATTAGCTTTTAGAGGAATGTTCAAAGACTCTTCCAACTCACTAACAAGCTTAATTGCTAATTGAAGATCATTTTTGCTCTTACTAGCTACTCTTAGAGTTTCTCCATTGATACTGACATTAATTTTTTTTATTTGATCTCTTATATTTTTACTGATTTTTTTTGCAACTTCTTGTTTAATTCCTTGTTTTAATAAAATTGTCTGTTTAATTCTATTACCGGTAACCATTTCAATTTCACCGTAGTCAAATATTTTCAAAGATAAGTTTCTTTTTATTGCCTTTTGTCTAATTATGTCATTTACAGCATTTAAGGTTAGTTCGCTATTGGTGATTATAAAAATATTTTCTTTATCTAATTCAACTGAAGTATCCGTGCCCTTCAAATCGTAACGCTGAGAAATTTCCCTTTTAACTTGATCCAAAGTATTGACTAATTCTTGTCTATCAAAATCAGAAACTACATCAAATGAAAAACTTTCTGCCATGGTAAATTATTAAACGCTAAATATTATTAGCATAAATCATCTTTTAATAAGGGGAAATGGGTTAATTTAATCAAAAAATAACAAACTAACCACTTTGCCCATTTCTTCAGCACATCTACAACTATTTAGCAAAGTTTCACTATCGTGAAAGGCAAAACATATTAATTGATCGCACCTAGTAATAATTTCTTGATTACAAAGACTACTTGCAAGTGGCAAAGGTAATTCATCATTTTCACTTTTTTCAACCAAATGCATAACCCTCTCAAGTTGATCTTTTATTTCGGGTACTTGTCTATCAAGACTTTGTGGTAATAAAACAGTTAATAATGATGGATTAATATCTAAGACAGCTCGAATAACAGCTGCATTAACACCTTGAGATCCAGACGTGAGGATATTATGTCCTTCCTCTGCTAAAGACCGTGCTATCAATTCAATTAAGTGGATATCTACAACCGGTACATGTCTAGTACCTAAAAAAGCAATTCTCCTTTTCCCATTATCTTGGAGTTTTGCAAGTTCTTGAGCTAAGGCATCAACACCTTCAGTTGCTGGTAGATCTAAAGAGCGACTCAAAATAATAAAGTTCCTATATTTGAAATTAGCATTTATCTGAAAAATTGCAGGGAAAATCTATCTTTTCGAGAATTCTTTTTAGATCTACATGCTCTTGGACTAATTGAATAGCATAAGAAGCTTTAATAGATTCATGTATTCTGACATGACCAAAAGCTTGTTCAATAATTTCAACAGAGGAAAGGGTATCTAATTCCACCTTTAAAATTGGCACCTCCAATTCCTCAGCTCTATGAATCAATTGTGACAAAGGATCTCCTAAACCAGTTAAAATTAGGCATTGAGTAGAAGCCTCCAAAGCAGCAAGTTGGATATCAGTTCTATCAGCTCCAGTAACTACAGCCATATTTCGTCTTCTCCTGAAAAATTCCATTGCAGAATTTACCCCCATTGCACCAATACTTAATGTTTCAACAAGTAATTGATCTTTTTCTGGGCAACAAATAACTTGGGCATCTAGTCTTCTTACAAGCTCACCTACGGTGACACTTCTAAGAAGTGGTGATTTAGGCATCACTCCAAACACTTCAATATCTAGATCTTTAAGAGAGGGTATTATTTCATTTTTAACTTTTTCGACTTCTTGCGGCATAACTCCGTTTAATACAACTCCAGCCAATTTCTCACCTAATTGTTTTTTCGCATCAAGTAATGCATCGACACTTTTACAATCTTCCCATAAATTCACAATTAAAACTTTCGCATCTAAATCCTTAGCTAGTTGTGGGAGACTCAATCCATAAATCATACCCTCATGAAGACTTCCGGCTGCCTCTAAAATATTCAGACCTTCAAAATCATCATTAACCAATCCTTCAATCTGATCAAAACCTTTTCCTGGAAGTAAGTCTTTATTGAAGATTCTTTTTTCAGCTGAGATATTGTCCAATAATCCTACTGAAGAAATTAAATTCTCCTCTTCGATATTTAATGTTGATCCAATAAACTTAACATCATCATCTATTAATCCTTCATAAGACATTGAGGGCAGATTAGTAAGTTCAATACATGTTGCTAGCGGCTTTCCTATGCGTACTTTTTTTTTATTCTGTAAAAGTTTTTTTGCTATCCCAAGAACCATTGCAGACTTACCACTAAATGGCTCACATGAACCAATTAATAATATATCGCTCATAATTAGAAAATGATTTATCAATAGGTTCAAGATAATATTTTTTTTAGAACTAAACAAATATTTATTTATGAGTTTTAATCAAATAGAAAAATAAATAATCTTTTTTTGGTAAATTTATCTTAATTCCTTGGTATCTCATAAAAATCAAACAAAATGATAAGTTCAACCAAAAACGAAAAAACCATAGGGATTACTGGAGCCTCAGGTGCGTTAGGGAGAGAATTAACAAAGTTGTTTCGTCAAAAAGGATATAAAGTGATCGGATTTACTCATAGTAAAACTAATTATGAAATAAATCTTGAATCTCCTAATGAATGGATTAAATGGGAATGCGGAAAGGAATCGTCATTAAAAAAACAATTAGAAAAGATAGATATTTTAATTTTGAATCATGGTATCTATGATTTGAGTAGAGAAAATTCCAATTATGAAAAATCAATAGAAATAAATGCATTAAGCAAATTCAAATTTTTAAATTTATTTGAAGATATTGCCTTAACCAATGATTCAGTAATAAAAAAAGAAATTTGGATAAACACATCTGAAGCAGAAATATTACCAGCCCTAAATCCGTCATATGAGATTAGTAAATCTCTTATTGGTCAATTAGTTTCTTTCAAAAAAAATCTGCTGGATAAAAATTCAAAGAAAAAATTAATCATTAAAAAAATCATCTTAGGGCCTTTTAAATCAGAATTAAATCCTATTGGAATAATGAGTCCTAAATTTGTTTCTAAAAAAATATATGATTTAGCCAATTCAAAAAATTATTTAATAATTATCAGTCCCAACCCTTTAACTTACCTACTTTTCCCATTGAAAGAATTTTTTAATTTTTTGTATTGCCAAATAATCTATAAGTACAAATCTTAGAATCTAAAAGTCTCTATCTGTCAATATTTCAATACCATCTTTTAAGACAACTATTGTATGCTCCCATTGGGCCGATAATTTTCCATCTTTTGTTATTACGGTCCATCTATCATTTAATGTTTTGCAAAATTTAGTCCCTTCATTAACGATAGGTTCCACAGCTAATGTCATCCCCTCGCGAAGGACGACGTTGGGTAACTCTTTAGTCCGAAAATTAAATACCGATGGTTCTTCATGAAGATTCCTTCCAACTCCATGCCCTGTATAGTCTTCCACAACACTAAAGCCATTTTTTAACACAGTATCTTCAATTTCCCCAGCCACATCTAGAAGTGTATTACCTGCTTTGATTTTCGAAAGGCCCGCATACAATGCTTTATGAGCTACATCGCTAAGATTTTGTGCCTTTGCACTGACTTCTCCCACACAAATTGATATACAACTATCCCCATGGAAACCATCTAAATATGCTCCTGTATCAATTTTAACTAAGTCACCACTTTTAATTATTTTATTTTTATTTGGTATTCCATGAACAACCTCATTATTGATACTAGAGCAAATACTAGAAGGAAATCCATGGTAACCCTTAAAACTTGGAACAGCTCCAAAACTTTTTATCCTCTTTTCTGCGAAATCGTCTAAATCTTTTGTGCTCAATCCAGGTTTAATTAAGTCATTAATTTCCCTCAAAACAGTTGCTACAATCCTGCTAGATTTTTTCATCAAATTTATTTCACGAGAAGACTTTATTTCAATTCCTCTTCTCCTCTGAATAAAAGGAACTTGATCATTAGCCTTTAAATTATTTTTATTTAACAAAAGATCTGCAAAATGTCTCATTGGAATAAATAATAGTAATAAGTAAATATCTTCAAAATAGCCATTGTGGTCTTGGCTATCTTAAATCTATCAATAACAATGGGAAAGAAACAAAAAATGAAAATTTTATTTAATTCTAGGCAATTTCATAAGGCTTTGGCGCCTTGGGTATTTCTTCCTTTATTTATTTCTTCGATTACCGGTCTTATTTATAGAGTTTCAAAAGATATACTAGGTTACTCTAGAGAACAAGTTCATTGGTTAATGTCTTTACATGAGGGCGAATGGCTTGGAGATAATGGAGAACTAATATACGTAATATTGAATTCCCTTGGGGTTTTATGGATGCTCATAACGGGATTCCAAATGTTTTCAAAATCAATTTCATTTACCAAAAAGGTTACTAAAGGTGAGTCAAAAGGTTAAGATATTAAACTTGTAGGATAAAAAAGACCAAAATGGCCAAAGAGAAACAAGAGAAGGAATTAGAAACCGTTACTAAAGCTGAAGCATCAGTTGATGCAGCAGTTGAACAAAAAGAAAAAAACATGGTTTCTAAAACTACTCAAACATTAAGCGCATCCAACCTTATTAAGGAATTTGAGGATGAACAATTAAAAAAAGAATTACCTGAAATTTATGTTGGCGACACCGTTAAAGTTGGAGTAAAAATTACAGAAGGTAATAAAGAAAGAGTGCAACCTTATGAAGGGGTTGTGATAGCAAAAAGACATGGAGGGATAAACCAGACTATTACAGTTAGAAGAATTTTTCAGGGTATAGGTGTTGAAAGAGTATTTATGCTACATAGTCCACAGGTTGCCTCTCTAAAAGTTGAACGTAGAGGTAAAGTAAGAAGAGCTAAGTTATTCTATCTGAGAGATAGAGTAGGAAAAGCTACTCGCGTAAAACAACGCTTTGATCGATAAAGTTGTAAATTAATCAACTTATTGGTCACAAAGGCGCTTATAATTATTTAAATGCGTCGTTAGTTCAGTTGGTAGAACGCAGGTCTCCAAAACCTGATGTCGGGGGTTCAAGTCCTCCACGACGCGTTTGATCAACATTATGTAAATCATTTTTCATAAGATGGAGTTAGATCTTCAACCTGGGGATGTAGTTAAAGTCCTCGAATCAGCAGCTTTAGGATGGGTTCGTGCAAGAGTCATCAGAGTTAAATCTGGTGGAAGAGTTGTCGTACAGAGCGACCAAGGCAGAGAATTCACTGCTAGGGGCAATCAAGTAAGGTTGATAGAACCTGCTGGTTTTAGACCTCAAAAATAAACAGTTGTTTATATTAATGCAGCTGTAAAACTAACTATTTCTGTAAATCCTCAAATTAATAAATTTTTTTTATTACAACACCATAAATTAAGTATTATGATCTGATAATTTTAAGAATGAAGTTCTAAATAAATTTAGAACAAAACTCTGGGACCGTAGTTCAACTGGTTAGAGCACCGCCCTGTCACGGCGGAAGTTGCGGGTTCGAATCCCGTCGGTCCCGTTTTTTCTAAAAAAAATTTGGAAAAACGTTTAAGACTAGCCCCGAGTCCAACAGGTTTATTTCATATTGGGACAGCTAGAACAGCATTATTCAACTGGTTGTATGCACAAAAAATAGCTGGGAAATTTCTTATCAGAATAGAAGATACAGATCTTCTTCGATCTAAATCTGAATATACAACAAATATACTAGAAGGATTGAAATGGCTTGGACTTAAATGGGATGAAGAACCTATAAAGCAAAGTGATCGAATTTCGATTCACAAAAGTTATATCAAAAAGCTATTGGAATCTGGAGCTGCATATAGGTGCTTTACAACAGAAGACGAAATTTCTGAATTAAGAGAAAAACAAAAAAAGAAAGGATTACCTCCAAAACATGATAATAGACACAGAAGTCTCTCAAAAGAAGAAATAGAAACATTCATATCTCAAGGGAGGACTTCGGTAATAAGGTTTAAGATTGATGAAAAAAATCAAATTAAATGGGTAGATCAGATAAGAGGTGAAATCAAATGGCAAGGCAAGGATTTGGGTGGTGATTTAGTTTTATCAAGAAGGGCAAAGGGATATGAGATTGGAGATCCTTTGTATAATCTGGCAGTTGTAGTTGATGATAATTTCATGAATATTACCCATGTTGTAAGGGGTGAAGATCATATTTCAAACACTGCGAAACAAATATTGATTTATAAAGCATTAAATTTTAAATTGCCAACTTTTTCCCATACACCCTTAATACTAAATAATGAAGGGAAAAAATTATCTAAGAGAGATTGCGTCACTTCAATCGATGAATTTAGAGATATGGGATACTTACCTGAGGCCTTAACGAACTATATGGCTTTTTTAGGTTGGTCTCCAAAAACTACTGACAGAGAAATACTTTCACTTAAAGAGATATCTGAAATTTTTGACTTATCAGAAATAAATAAAGCTGGAGCCAAATTTAGCTGGGAAAAACTCAACTGGATTAATTCTCAATATATAAAAAATATGGAATCAATAAAGTTAAGTGAGATCATGAGGAAATACTGGGATGATAATGGTTGGGTACCGCCATCTCAAGAATGGGCTTATAAATTAGCAATTTTGCTTAGAGACTCTATGACTCTTTTAAAAGATTCAATTGATCAATCAAAACCATTTTTCTTAATCCCTACAATTCAAAAAGAAGGTCAAGATTTTCTTGAAAACAAGGATAGTAAATTATCTCTAAAACTAATCTTAAATTATTTAATTGATCTAAATTCCATAAAACTAAATAAAGAGAGCGCCAAGGAAATAATTAACGAAATCTCAACAAAACATAACATAAAAAAAGGGATTTTAATGAAATCACTAAGAGTAGCCTTTTTTGGATCTCTCAGTGGGCCAGATTTAATTCAAAGTTGGGAACTTTTCGCAGAGAGTAAAACTGATAGAACTCGAATTGAAAGATGTCTTGAATCAATCTAAATTATTTGTTTGGCCTAATTCAAGCCTATTTGCCAAAGGTTTAGCTGAAAGGCCTTGTATTCCTACTGTCATCAATATAGTAAGAAAAACTAAACCCTGGAGACGGCCAGCCCCAAGGATACCAGCCTGCTCTAATCTTATAGAAAAAAGAGAAGCTACAGCTGCGGTAACAATACCTCTTGGAGCTAACCAAGCTAAAAATATTTTTTCTTTTAAGTTCAATTCTCTCCCAATTGTTGCTATCCAGATAGAGATAGGGCGAACAATTACCATCAACATAAAAACGCAAACAACCCCTCCCCAGCCAAGCGGACTTAATTCACCCCAAGAAACATCAGCGGCTAAAAGAGGGAAAAGAACTGTTATTGCTAATTGAGCTAATTCACCTATTAGATTATCCAATCTCTCCTTATCTATAACTTCTCTTTTGCCTACAACAAAGCCTGCCGATACAGAAGCAGGCAAGCCTGATTCTGGTAAAAAATATTCGCAAATTCCATACACAAGGAAAATAAATCCAAGGGTAACTTGAAGCTCTATACCAAATGAAGCTTCATTTTTTATTTTTTTTAAAATTTCTGATAGTAACCATCCTGCACTTAATCCGATTAAGACTCCTCCCCCTAATCTTTGCATTAATGCTATAAATACATCGTTAATCCCACGAAGGTCTCCTAAAGTCAGTTCTAAAAGCAGTAATGCTAGTACAGCACCAATTGGTTCAAGCAACAACCCCTCAGCTTTTAAAACTTCTGAGAGTGGGGAAGCTAATTTTATTTGTTCCACTAATGGAGAGACAACTGTTGGTCCAGTAGCTAGAACTATGGCACTATATATTCCTGAGACTTGCCATGAGAGGCCAGCCAGCCAATGAGCTATAAAAATTCCAGCTGATAATGAAATAAAAAGTCTTACCAATGAAATTTTCAAAACAGTATTTCTTATATTCCCCTCAGGCAGTTTTAAATTTAATCCCCCTTCAAAAAGAACCAAACAGACCAAAAGCCCCACAATAGTTTCAAGCCCTTGCCCGAGATCTAAAGGCTCAACAAGTCCTAAGCCTGATCTTCCGATGAATAATCCCGAAAGTAACAAAATAACAACACTTGGGAATCCTGTAAAAGAAGAAAATAATCGAGCACAAGCACCTGCAAATACAGTTATACCCCAAAGTAATCCAAGCCTTTCAGGCGTCATATAAAATTATAAATAATAAAATTATTAATTATTTTGATTAAATCAATAATCTTATCTCAAGTCCAATAAATACAATATTTTTTAATTTAATTCATCGGCTGAACAAGAGTATTTTAAAAAGTTCTTTAAAAATACTTTTAAGAAAATTAATCGTATTTCTATTAAGAAAACTTGCTTATTAAAGCAATAATTATAAAAATAATTCCTATACCAACAGTTGCCATCCTTCCATTCCATATTTCAGCTTGAGGGGTAAAACCTCTTTTCCACAAATTCAATTCCTTTTTATCAACGAAGTTTTTTGTCTCTTTAATCTCGATTTTAGGTTGTTTGTTCATTGAAATTAGAAGGGGGGGTTTTCTTCATAAAGGGTATTTGCTTGTTCAATCGATAGTCTTCCTGCAACACCTAATTTAAGGGAACTTAAATGATCCTTAAATTTGATTCTGAACAACGCCGCCGCTCCAATCATTGCCGCATTATCTGTACAAAGATCAAGAGGTGCTAAATGAACTTTAATAGATTTTTTACTAGCTTCACTAATCATCATTTTTCTTAATGTATTGTTAGCAGCCACTCCCCCAACCACAACTACATTATCCAAGCTATGATCTTCTGCGCATTTTATTGTTCTCTCTACCAAGACCTCTGCCACTACTCTCTCAAAACTTGCAGCAACATCAGGAATTGGAACGGTCTTCCCATCCAAATTTATTCTCTCAACTAATCTTAATACGGCAGTTTTTAGACCACTAAAAGAGAAATCATATTTAAGAAATCCGCCTTTTTTATCAGAGATTTTACATTTTGGTAAATTAAATTTCATTGGGTCCCCATTTTTAGCAATCTTTTCAATTGCAGGTCCTCCTGGATAACTAAGACCTAATAGTCTGCCAACTTTATCAAAGGCTTCTCCAGCAGCATCATCAAAACTTTTCCCAAGTCTTTGCATCCCCCTACTATCATCAACCTTTATCAATTCAGTATGCCCGCCGCTAACAAGTAATGTAAGAAAAGATTTCTTTGGATAGTTTTCTGAAAATAGAATTGAAGATAAATGCCCTTCCAAATGATGAATTCCCAAAAATGGTTTTGAATGCAACATGCAAAGTGATCTTGCAGTTATGGAACCAACTCGTAAACAACCAACTAATCCAGGAGCTACAGTTGACGCAATATAATCGACTTCCTCAATTTTAATTTTTGATTCTTCTAAAGCCTTATCTAAAACAAAAGGTAATAACTCTAAATGCTTTCTAGCTGCAAGTTCAGGAACAACTCCTCCCCATTTTGAATGATCTTCAATTTGAGAGGCAATTATATTTGAATGTATTCTGAAAGTATTGCCAATATTAGAAACTATTGAGACAGATGTCTCATCACAACTTGTTTCAATAGCTAAAACTTTATGCATTTTTGATTCAACTTGTTCTATTTTAATATTAATTTCTTACTTAACACACTATAAGGAATCAAAGATTGCAACTTATGAAATTCTTTTTTTCAATCATAACCTCAGTTTTTCTGTTCCTCGGAATTACTCCAATTGCTCTAGCTGCAAATGGGCCTGCCTTAAACGCAGATAGAGCTAGCACAGAATATACCGCTTCAGCCCTCACAAAATGCTCTGAAAACCCTAAATTCATTGAGAGAGCAAATTCTGCAACTACTCAAAAAGACATCGCAAGATTTGAAAGATATGGAAAAGCATCATGCGGAGATGATGGTCTTCCTCATTTAATAATTGGACCTCCTCTTGAGCCATGGGGGGCACTTCTAAATAGAGGTCATGAAGGAGATTTACTTATTCCCGGAGTATTGTTCATTTACATTGCTGGAATTATAGGTTGGTCAGGAAGAGAGTATCTCATTGAATCAAAAAAGACTAAGAATCCAGCAGATCTTGAGATCATTATTGACCTAGACTTAGCCAGAAAATGTCTTGTAAAGGGTGCCCAATGGCCTCTTCTTGCTAATAAACAAGGTAGAAATGGAGATTTAAGAGAGAAAGATAACAATATTACACTTAATGGTCCTCGCTAAAAATCCTTAAAAACTTTCAAAAAAAAATGTTCAAAATTCTAAACACAAAATTTGTAAGATCTGCTCCAGTGGTAGCAGCAATTTGGCTAAGCCTTACAGCTGGAATAATTATTGAATTTAATAGGTTTTTCCCAGATTTATTATTCCATCCAATGAGTTGATAAATAGAAAATAATCAAGTTTTTATTAACTTGATTATTTTTTTTGCTGTTTCATCAACATTGTGATTTGTTAATGCAAAATCAAATTCATTTGATACTGAAATCTCATAATTAGCCCTTGAGAGTCTTTTTTTAATTGCCTCTTCTTTTTCTGTACCTCTATTTCTTATTCTTCTCTCTAACTCTTCTTTATCGGGGGGAAGTAAAAATATTGACTGTGAATTAGGAAACTTATTTTTTATTTGCCTTGCACCCTCTACTTCAATTTCAAGTAGTACGGTAAATCCCTTTTTTATTTTCTCATTAACAGAAGACAAAGGTGTTCCATAGTAGTTTCCAGCAAATTGAGCCCACTCAAGGAAAAGGTTTTGTTCAATCATTTCTTTAAACTTTTCTTGGTTTAAGAAATAATAATTTTCTCCGTCCTTTTCTCCCTCTCTAGGTTCTCTAGTAGTTGCAGATATTGAAAGCCAAAAATTTTTTTCTTTACTTAATATTTCTTTAACAACTGTTCCTTTACCTACCCCGCTGGGTCCAGTAAGGATAATAAGTTTTTTTTGATTTTTCATATTAAATTTTTTACAGTAAAATGAACATCTTGAGAATTCAAAAGGAATAATGCAAAAAGGTGTTCCACAGATAATGGATATTACATCTATTAGATCTGTCTTGCATTATTTGACAAAGAACATCTTACCTACAAAGTTTGAGACTGCCCAACAACCAGAGCCTAATACAATTCAATTATGTTTCAGAGGAGTTGATTCTCAAACATGGTTAGAAGTTTCATGGAATGGAGACTCTCCAAGAATACTAAAGATAAATAAGCCAGAAAAGATTGGTAGAGAAAGCACACTTTCTAAACAAATAAGATACGGATTAAAGTATATGGCTTTAATTTCGATTGATCAAGATGATTTCGAGAGAGTTATAAAATTTAGTTTTGCGAAAAAACCTGGAGATGAAATTAATAAGTATTTAATTTTTGAATTAATGGGAAAACATAGTAATATTTTTTATCTAGATAATAAACATAAAATAATTGCCGTTGGTAAACAAATTAAATCAAGTCAATCTAGTTTTAGAACAATTTCAACAGGATCAATTTATTCTGGCCCTCCAGTCAATCTCAAAAAACAACCTAGAGAAGATGAGTCTTTTCAATCATGGAAAGACTCAATTTCAATAGTACCTGAGTCTTTGAAATACTGTTTAATTAATTCCTATCAAGGAGTAAGCCCTATTCTCACAAAACAATTAGAGGTTGTTAGCGCAACTGTTAATTCAGAAATAATGGAAAAAAATATTGATTTCATTAGCAACTCAGACTTAAAGGAGATATTTAAAAATTGGAAGATTTGGATAAACAGGTTTAAAAACAATAACTTTAACTTTTCTACATTCAACAAAGATTTTTATTGCGTTTGGTTTTTTGATAAGGAAATTAATTGCGAAAATAAAATAGATTTATGCACAAGCTTAGAGAATTATTATGATTATCATCTGAAACAAAAAAAACTTGCATTATTGGAAAAGAAAATTGAAGGGATAATTTTCAAACAGACCAATACTGAGAGAAAGAATTTAAATATTCAATATGATCTTTTGACAAAATCAGAAAACTACGAGATATATAAAGAAAAAGCTGATATTATATTCTCCTCACATGAAATTAAAAAACAAGACATCATAAAAGGACAAAAACTATATAAAAAATCAAAAAAACTAAAGAGATCTAGAGAATTAATAAAAGAAAGATTAAGTATTTACAAAACAAATATAGAGAGATTAGAAGAATTCACTACGCTTCTAGAAAATTTAAATTCTTTAAATCATGAAAAACTTAGTATGAGAATCAAACTACTTGAAGAAATTATGGAAGAAATTTGTAACGAGTTTAATATCAATATCAAGAAGCAAAGAGAAGATAAGAAAAGTACAATTGAGGTAGAGTCTTCACCTATTCAAGTTGACACTCCCACAGGATTAAAGCTTCAGGTAGGGAGGAATATGAGGCAAAATGATTTAATAAGCTTTAAATTCTCAAAAAAAGGCGATTTATGGTTTCATGCACAGGAATCACCAGGCAGTCATGTAGTTTTGAAATCTTCATCTCAAGTAGCATCTGAACAAGATCTTCAAATAGCTGCAGATTTAGCTGCTTTATTTAGTAAGGCAAAAAGAAACATTAAAGTTCCAATTAATTTAGTAAAGATTAAAGATTTGCAAAAAATCAAAAACGGAGGACTGGGTTGCGTTTCCTTTAAAAATGGAGAAATTATTTGGGGAAATCCTACAAGAGGAGAAGATTACATTAAAAAAAATCTTAAAACAATAATTTAGTTTATAATAAAAAAAATTTTTTAAATCTAAATGTTTGATTTTCTTTTAGGGACTCATGAATTTTTAGGAAATCATAGTTTTCCAGAATTTATTGTTGGATATCTTTTTGGTGCTGCATTAATAATTGGAGCTCCTACTGTTTTCTTACTACTTGCCTTCGTAAGCGCTTTAATGAAAACAAATGGGAAAATGGGTGGATATAGAGAATATGAAACTTATGGTGAATCTTCTTTAAATGATGCCCCCCCTTTCTTATTACCAGATCCAACAAATCCTAAATTAAGCAAATAATTAAGTTTATCGAAAAATAAATTGGACTTTGACAATATTAGTTTTAAACCTTTTTCTTACACAATTTTTATCAAATAATAATGAGAGGTACAGGTCAAAGTGAAAAAAAATTATCAGATACGATGACTTTTAGTGATCATTTAGAGGAGCTTCGTCAAAGGATACTAAACTCAATTTACTCAATACTTATTTCAATATTCTTTAGTTTTCTCATCATAAAGCCATTAATATCTTTTTTAGAAATTCCAGCTGGTGATATTCATTTACTACAACTTGCTCCAGGAGAGTTTTTATTTGTCGCTATTAAAGTTGCAGGTTACAGCGGATTAATAGTTTCTATGCCTTATATTTTTTATCAAATAATATTATTCATTTCTCCTGGTTTAACAAAACAAGAAAAAAGCCTTATCTTGCCTGCAGTTTTTGGTTCAGGTCTTCTATTTTTTTTAGGGTTAATTTTTTCATGGTGGATATTAGTCCCTGCAGCTATAAATTTCTTCATTAGTTTCGGTGCTGATATTGTTGAACCAACTTGGTCTATAGAAAGATATTTTGATTTTGTTCTCTTATTAATGTCAAGCACTGCAATAGCTTTTCAATTGCCAGTATTACAATTTATTCTTGGTTCTCTTGGAATAATCACAACAGAAAAAATGATTTCGAATTGGAAGATAGTTGTAATTTCCTCTGCAATATTATCTGCAGTGATTACCCCTTCAACTGACCCATTGACTATGTCATTGCTATCTATATCGATTGTGTTTTTATTTTTTGTAGGTACTGGATTAACTTACTTATCAGAAAATCTTAAGTCAAAAACTCTTTCATCTTCTCATTAAGATCTAATTGCAAACTGACAGCTCTACCTAACCTTGGCTTAGCATTGACTTTCTTTAGCCATTCCCTTACTTCTTCTGAATATCCACATCTATTTAAAATCTCGATTTTATCAGCTATCGATTTTTTATATTCATCTTCACTTAAAGGGAATGATTCCTGTCCAAGAAATCCCCACATCATTTGAAAATAAACGAATTTTCCTCTTCTAAAGAGTCTAAAATCATATTTTTTTCCCCAGCGATGAATCAAATAATGTATAACTTCATCTACTAGCAATGGGTTCATTTAAATCAATTAATTAAGACTTCCTAAACTTTTACTTTAAATTATTAAAAGTCCTATCTATTTGCAACAGAAATTGAACAATTTGATCCATAATAACTAATAAATAACAGAACCAAGTAGCGAATGACTCAATTAAGTTCCAATGATGTCCCTTCAATGGGTCGAAGGCAATTTATGAATCTTCTTACATTTGGTACTGCAACTGGTGTAGCCTTAGGAGCCCTTTACCCTGTAGCGAATTATTTCATGCCTTTAAGAGCAGGCGGTGGTGGTGGTGGAACTTCTGCTAAAGATGAATTAGGGAATCCAATAACTAAGACAGGTTGGTTAACTACCCATCAAGCAGGAGACAGAAGTCTAGTTCAGGGTCTAAAGGGAGATCCAACTTATTTAATAGTTAATGAGGGTGGGGAAATAGGAGAATTTGGTTTAAATGCAATTTGTACTCATTTAGGTTGCGTTGTTCCATGGGATAGTGGTGCTAATAAATTCATATGTCCTTGTCATGGCAGTCAGTACGATACTAACGGGAAGGTAGTTAGAGGGCCTGCGCCTTTATCTTTAGCTCTAGCTCATGTCGATATTGAAGATGATGCTGTACTCGTTAAACAATGGTCAGAAACTGACTTTAGAACTAATGAAAATCCATGGTGGGCGTAAAAAAAATGAAAGGTCTTAAAAATCAAATCATGAAAAAAACAAGTTTATTTATCTGTACTCTTCTTTTCATTTCAAGCATTGTATTTTATCCAAAGATCAGTTTTGCTTATCCATTTTGGGCTCAGCAAAACTACGAATCCCCAAGAGAAGCCACAGGTAAGATAGTTTGTGCAAATTGTCATCTAGCTCAGATGCCTACAATTGCGGAGGTTCCACAATCTGTTGGAGCAGACAGCGTTTTCAAAGCTGTAGTCAAAATACCTTACAAAAATGATTTAAAAGAGATAGGGGCTGATGGTTCGGAAGTCCCATTACAAGTTGGTGCCGTTGTAATGCTGCCTGATGGCTTTAAACTTGCTCCACAAGAAAGATGGACAGAAGAAATAAAAGAAGAGACAGAAGGGGTTTATTTTACTAATTACAGCGAAGAGAAAGACAATATCATTATTGTCGGACCTTTACCTGGCGATACCAATAAAGAAATCGTTTTCCCTGTACTTTCCCCTGACCCATCCACCAATAAAGAATATCACTATGGAAAATACTCGTTACATATTGGAGGCAATAGGGGTAGAGGTCAAGTATATCCAACTGGAGACAAGAGCAATAATGTAGTATTCACTTCTTCCACCGCGGGAACTATAAATTCAATAGAAACAATTGAAGATGGTAGCTATCAAGTCAATATAGAAAATGATAATGGTGAAATAACTACTGAAGCAGTACCTGTTGGTCCTCAACTTATAGTAAAAGCGCAAGACAAAATTAATGTAGGTGACCCTCTTACTAATGATCCCAACGTTGGTGGGTTTGGGCAATTAGATGCTGAGGTTGTACTTCAGAGCCCTTATAGGGTTATTGGATTGATTGCATTCTTCATTGGTGTAGGCTTAACACAAATACTTTTAGTATTAAAGAAAAAACAAGTAGAAAAAGTGCAAGCAGCAGAGGGTATCTAACTTTCTCTAAATGCTTATACTTCAAGCCTTTATACAATCTCCAGGAGAAACTTTTTTAAATTTAGGATTTATAACTATTAGATGGTACGGACTTCTTATTTCGGTTTCAGTTTTAATAGGCCTATTTGTCTCTAAAAAACTAGCAAAGGCAAGAAATATTAACCCAGAGTACATTAGTGAAATACTTCCATCATTAATAATTTCTTCAATAATTGGAGCTAGAGCTTATTACGTAATTTTTGAGTGGAGGCAATATAGCGGAGAGAACTTTTTTACTTCTTTTGAACTATTTAATAACATCATTCAAATACCTTCTTTTCTTGCAGTTTGGGAAGGAGGCATAGCAATCCATGGAGGTCTAATTGGAGGATTAATATCTATTATCTATTTTTGTAAGTCGAAAAAAATTAATTTAAAAACTTTTATAGATATATTAATACCCTCGATTATTCTTGGACAATCAATAGGAAGGTGGGGAAATTTTTTCAATAATGAAGCCTTTGGAGTTCCTACAAATTTGCCTTGGAAATTATTTATACCTATCCAAAATAGGCCTTTAGAATTTATTAATTATGAATTTTTTCATCCTACATTTATCTATGAGTCATTGTGGAATCTTTTAATTTTCATCGTCCTTATTATTATCTTTAATAAACAAAATAAAACAGATTTTTTCAGGCCTGGCTTTATTAGCTGTCTTTATTTAATAAGTTATAGCTTTGGAAGATTCTGGATTGAAGGTTTAAGAACTGACCCACTATGCATTGGTGGACTTCCACCTTTCTGTGATGGCGGTATAAGGATGGCTCAATTTATAAGCATTTTTCTATTTTCTTCTGGATTAATTGGAATATTTTTTTTAAGATTGAGAACATATAGTGGGAAAAACAGAAAGAATGGATAACAAAATATCTTTTATTGGTGTTGGTCCAGGCGATCCAGAATTATTAACTTTAAAAGCATTAAAAAAGATAAAAATTGCAGATGTCATTATTTGGACTGATTCTCTAATTCCTGAAAAAATTTTAAATTCTGCTAAAGAAGGTTCTGAAAAAATAAAAACGAGTTCCCTCAACTTAGAGCAAATCACCTCAATTATGATAGAAAAATTTCAGGAAGGGAAAACTGTTGTAAGGTTACATGATGGAGACCCTTGCCTTTTTGGAGCAATTAGAGAGCAAATCGAAATTTTAAAAAACGAAAAAATTGAAATCGAGGTTGTTCCTGGGGTAAGTGCTTTTCAAATTGCTGCAGCATATCATGAAGCTGAGTTAACCATCCCTGACGTAACGCAAACAATAATTTTAACTAGAGCAGGAGGGCGAACAGGGATGCCCGAAAAAGAATCTCTGAAAGATCTTGCGAAACACAATTCCTCTATATGTCTATATCTAAGTGCTAGGCATGTGAAAAGGTCTCAAGAAACTTTACTGGAGTTTTACCCTCCAGAGACTAAAGTGATTGTTGGATTTAGAGTATCTTGGGATGATGGTTGGACATCATTAATAGAATTAAAAGATATGGAAAAATTTTCTATTGAGAAAAAACTAATTAGAACAACCATTTATATAATTAGCCCAGCAATTAGTAATTCTCAAAAAAGATCTAATCTTTATAATCCATCTTATAAGCATCTCTTTAGGAATAAATAATCTTAAAGTTGATAGAAAAATATTAATTACTATAATTAGTAAAAATTTATTTGCTTTGAAAGAAATAAAATCTGTTTCAGGAATCAACAATAAAGGGGGAGATTCCTCTTTAAAGAGAATAGGAAATTTCATTAAAGAAGCTAGGTTAAGTAAAAATCAATCAATTGAAGAATTGGCTTCTGATTTAAAAATTGGAGCTCATCAACTTGAAGCCATAGAGGAAGGTAATGAAGAAAAACTACCTGAAAAAGTATTTATCAAAGCAATGATTAGACGGATTTCACAGAAGCTAAAACTTGATACAGAGTTTTTAATGGATGAATTCAAGACAGAGATGAAAGAAGTGAAAATTGAAGAAATAGTTGAAGAAGTTTCCAAAAAAAATTATAAATCTAGGCAATCTAAGAATTTTAATCCACTAGGATTCCTAATATTTATTTTAATTTCAGGCTTTCTCGGACTAATCGCCTCGTCCTTAATTTTCAATTTATTTTCAGATTCTTCTCAGAATCAAACTCCAAAACAAGAACTTATTAAAAAAACTAAATAACTTTTAATTCCAAATTCTTTAGTTCTTTTATTACATTACGGCATAATCCTAAGTTCCATTTTTCAAGAAGAAGATCATGGTTTCTATCTAAAGGTAAAAGTTGAAATGTAAGATTATTTTCCTGTAATTTTATTTGAACTGAGGAGATCACCTTGTCAGGTCTTTGATCAAGAGCTGCTGCTAGTCTAAGGATTAATGACATTTCAAGAACTAATGTTTTATCTTCTTTGGATATTAAATTTTGCCAAGACTCATGTCTTTTCTTGGGTAAAGTCTTTCTATGGTACCTAGCAATTGAAGCAATAATATTTGTTTCTGCTTCAGAATATCCCAACAACTCACAATTTTTTATTAAGTACCAAGAGTGTTTGTGATATGAACCAACATTCACATATTTCCCACAATTATAAAGATTAGAAGCTGCCCAAAGAAGTTCTTTAGCTTTAGGGTCATTATCGCTATGAAAGATATTTTTAGTCTGATCATAGATTTGAAAGGCAATATCAATAACTTTCTCAGCTCTTGTATTATCTACTCCAAACTTTCTGGCCTGATGAACTATAGTTGTTTTTCTAATATTGCCTTGAATATTTAACTCATTTTTAATTATCCCTTTACGAAGCATCCAATCTACAACCAAACCTTCTCGAAGCGCCCTCTCACTTATTATTAATTCATCAAAGTTCAACATCTCCATTGCTGTGTTTAATATCAATGCTCCTGGAATAATTATTTCTGCTCTTCTCTCACTTAATGAAGGTATTTTCTTGATTTCCGAAACCGGCAATTTAAGAAGTTTTTCCAATACATTTTGTAAATTTTCCCTTTTAAATTTATAACCATGCAACTTTTGTTTAGATTCTCCCAAATCATCTGAAATCAGATTTCCTAATGAGGTTGCAGTGCCACTGGTTGCAATCAAAGATAAAGGCTTATCTCCCTTAGATCTACTTTTTATTTTTCGAACAGAGGGTTCTAAAGATCCTTTAATAAAAGTTGTTAGAAAACTCGATCTTTCTGAATTTATAGACGCTTTATTTAAAAAATCATTTTTAAGTCTTACCGCACCAATTCTTGAACTGGTTAGAGCTATAGCATCTTTTTTATCTGCAAGTATTAATTCTGTAGATCCTCCTCCAATATCTATGATTACAAAAGACTCATCTTTAAAAGCCATCCCAGAGAGAACACCAAGGTAAATTAATCTAGCTTCCTCAGAACCACTTATCATTTCTATTTGAATATCAGTTTCATCAAGAACTCTTCTAATAAAATCTTGACCGTTTGGAGCTTCCCTAACTGCACTTGTTGCTGCTGTTACTATTTGTTTTACTCCATTACTTTTACAATATTCCTTAAATCGCTTGAGAGTAACTAATGCTCTTTGGATTGATTCTTCAGTAAGATTTCCCTCCTCATCTCTTTCTCCAAGACGAGTGGTTGATTTATCAGTGAATTTTATTGAAAATGATTTTAATTCTAGATTAATTTCTGCTACTAAGAGATGTGTAGAGTTTGTTCCAATATCTATAGAAGCTACTAAAATTTGCTTTTCTTGAAAATATCTTAAATCTTGTTTCTGTATCATTTCTTTTTATAAGATGCAGATATCTTTAATCCATTAATAAATATACCCAACATTGATTATTAAATAATAGAAATCATTTAATCCTAGTAAGATTATTTAAAGTTATGAAATATACAATAGGGTATATGCAGAATAAAAATCGACAAATTAGATTAAGTACTTTTTTTGAATTATTAAGGTGGAATAAGCCGACTGGAAGAATGATCTTACTTATACCTGCTGGGTGGAGTTTATATTTAACTCCTGGCGCAAATCCAACATTTTTAATGTTGTTAAGAATAATCCTTGGAGGGCTATTAGTAAGTGGCTTAGGTTGCGTAGTTAATGATATTTGGGATAAAAAAATTGATCAAAAAGTTATTAGGACAAAGAACAGACCTCTAGCTGCAAATAAAATCAGTCTTAAAACGGCTTATTCAATTCTTTTCTTTTTAATTTTATGTAGTTTCTTTTTAACTTTGTCACTACCTCAACCTGGCAGGATCCTTTCGATTTCACTCGCTTTTTTAGCTTTACCTATTATTTTAATTTATCCTTCTGCTAAAAGATGGTTTAAATATCCTCAATTAATCTTATCCATATGCTGGGGTTTTGCTGTCTTAATACCCTGGGCCGCAAATGAAGGTAATTTAAATAGTATTGTTTTATTGTTTTGCTGGCTAGCTACTATTTTTTGGACTTTTGGCTTTGACACGATTTATGCGTTAGCAGATAAAAAATATGATATCAAAATTGGAATAAACAGTTCCGCTGTTAACCTCCAGAACCATACAAGAGTAACTATTCAAATTTGTTATTTTTTAACTTCTATTTTTCTCGCATTATGCGGATTTATTAATCAAATGGATTTTATTTTTTGGCCAATTTGGCTTACGACAGCAATCTTAATGCAGAGAGATATAATAAAAGTATTTCCTGAGGAAAAGCAATCAATAAAAAATATTGGGAATCACTTCAAAAATCAATCAATTTATGGAGGAGTCCTTTTATTAGGAATTATTATTGCCTCATAACTCTTAAATATGGTTTCAAGATTACAAAAAGGTGATCTAATAGATATTTTAGCTCCAAGCTCATTTATTGATGAAGAAGAAAATTTTCAAAAAGGCATAGAAATCTTAAAAAACTGGGGATTGGAAATTAATGAAAATAATTCCCTGTCAAAAAAATTTGGTTATTTTGCAGGCGACGATTCTACTAGATTTGAAGAACTGGAAAAAGCACAAAATAGTAAGCTAATCATTTTTGCAAAAGGAGGTTGGGGTTCAGCAAGACTATTAGAAAAAAAACCTTCTTGGCAGCATGGTTTAATGCTTGGATTCTCAGATACATGTTCTTTACTACTATCTAAATATTCTCAAGGATTTATAGGTTCTATTCATGGGCCCATGGTTACTGGCCTTTTCAAAGAGCCAGAGTGGAGTCTTGAAAGATTAAGAAATTTACTTTTTGAGGGATATGTTGCGGACATACGAGGAATTCCTTTAAGAGGTGGGAAAGCTAAAGGAGAAATTATCGTTTCTAACTTAACTATTGCTACTTTTTTAATTGGTACTGATCATTTCCCAGATTGCAAAGGGAAAATAATAATTTTTGAAGATATTAATGAAGATATTTATAAAATTGATCGCATGTTGACTTACCTCAGAATGACTAAAACACTTTCTGAAATTGCTGGCATTGGATTCGGAAGTTTTTCTAATGATTCCTGTGACCTTGAATGGAAAGATTTACTAAAAAAATGCATTATTGAAAGACTCCAAGAGTTTGATTTTCCTATTCTTTTTGACCTCCCAATAGGCCACAGATCGGGAAATGCTTGCATTCCTTTAGGATACGAAGCCACCTTAAATGGTGATGATGGCATTCTTAGTATCGATTCACCTTTTTAACTAGGGGTTCTTCACAAAAAGTTTTGCTATTTTCAAATCAATAGGGGATGTAATTTTTATATTTGAATAAGTTCCTTCAATAATCTTCACTTTCCAATTAAGCATTTCGAATAGTGAGGCATCATCTGTGACATTCCAGTTTTTATCAATTGCCATCTTGTGAGCTTTTTTTAATCTATCTACTAAAAAGCCCTGAGGAGTTTGTGCTGCCCATAAATAATTTCTATCTGGTGTTTCTTTAATAAAACCTTCATTATCAACAATCTTTATTGTGTCAGTTACCTTAGTAGCCAAAATTACTGCTTCATTTTCATCTAATTGCTTGGCACAAAGGTCTATCAATTCAGGATTAATTAGACATCTAGCACCATCATGTATTAAAACTTTTTCAGCATCTTTTGGCAGCGCTTTTAAACCATTAAAAACTGACTGCTGTCTGGTGTCACCACCATTAATCCAATGAACTTTATGGGCAAAATCCTTTGTTGAATTTAATAATAAATTTTTATCTTTCGGTTGACCAATTATTCCAACCCAATTTGTTGAGCTCGCAGAAAATACAGATTTAAGTGTCCAATAAATCAAAGACTCTCCCTCTAAATCAATAAGTAATTTATTTTTTCCAGCTTTCATTCTGCTACCGCTCCCTGCAGCTGGTATTAAAAAGTGCACAATAGAAGGTCTTAATATTTTCTAGACAATTATAAATAAAAGCAATATCTTTACACAAATAGTACTACGATTGAAAATTATAAAATTTCATAATGTCCAATACAGATTCATTATCAGGCAAAGTTGCTTTAATCACAGGAGCTAGCAGAGGAATTGGTAAAGAAATTGCTTTAGAACTAAGTCGCTCTGGAGCAGAAGTTTTTATTAATTACTCTTCTTCTGATGAAAAAGCTGAAGAAGTTGTAAATTCAATAAAAAATTCAGGAGGTAAAGCTCATAAATTAAAATTCGATGTTTCAAAAGAGGATTCTGTCAGTTCAGCTTTTGAAGAAATCATAAAAATTAATGGCTCCATTGATATTCTTATTAACAATGCTGGTATTACTCGAGATGGACTATTGATGAGAATGAAATCGGAACAATGGGATGATGTATTAAATACAAACTTAAAAGGGGTTTTTCTTTGTACAAAATATGCTTCAAAATTTATGATGAAAAAAAGAAGTGGTAGTATCGTAAATATTTCATCTGTTGTTGGAATAATTGGTAATCCTGGTCAAGCAAATTATTCTGCAGCCAAAGCTGGCGTTATTGGATTCACCAAAACTTGCGCTAAAGAATTTGCTTCTAGAGGTATAAACGTAAATGCAATAGCTCCAGGCTTTATAGAAACAGAAATGACTGAAAAACTTAATACTGAAGAGATACTTAAAGTTATCCCTTTAGGGAAATTAGGAAGTTGTACTCAAATTGCAAACTTAGTTTCATTCTTAGTTTCAAGTGATGCAGGAAGGTACATTACAGGTCAGACAATCAGTATAGACGGAGGTATGAGTATTTAATTATGTACTTTCGTAAGGCTGGCCCAATTCATCTCTTAACCTTCTAATTTTTTGTAAAAGTTTTAGTCTTCGACTTCTAGCAGTTAATGTCAAGAAAAATCTTAAAGGAAAGTATATTAGTGTCATAGCAATCGCGAGGATTGCGGTAAGAGTAAAAATAAGATTATTTGTTTCTTCCATAACTTAAAGATACTCTTATTTGAGTTAATTTGTATGCCTCATTAAAAAGAAATTCGGCTTTCCCCACTTAATTAAATATCCCTTAAAAATGATTCTATGGGAGATTAGAATAGGAATAAAGATCGAGTAAACATGGCCAAACAGTTAAGTTTTTCTAATGAGTCAAGAGAAGCGCTAGAAAAAGGTGTGAATTTCGTAGCTAATGCAGTAAAGGTTACTATTGGGCCAAAAGCAAAAAACGTTGTAATAGAGAAGAAATTTGGTTCGCCAGATATAGTAAGAGATGGATCTACAGTTGCTAAAGAGATCGAGATTGAAAACCCTATCTCTAATTTAGGTGCAAAATTAATAGAACAAGTTGCATCCAAGACAAAAGAGAGTGCTGGTGATGGAACAACAACAGCAACCATTTTGACTCAGAAGATGGTGCAGGAGGGATTGAAAAATATTGCTTCCGGCGCAAACCCTATGGAGTTAAAAAAAGGTATGGAGGCAGGCCTATCTTTTGTCTTAGAAAAATTAAGTTCCAAAAGTATTTCATTAAGTGGTTCTGATATCCAAAAAGTTGCAACAGTTAGTGCTGGAGGTGATGAAGAAATTGGATCTATAATTTCGAAAGCAATGGATATTGTTACTTCAGATGGTGTAATAACTGTCGAAGAATCGCAATCATTAGAAACTGAATTAGATATAACTGAAGGTATGTCTTTTGATAGAGGTTATAGTTCTCCGTATTTTGTAACAGACCAAGAAAGACAAGTTTGTGAACTTGAAAATCCTAAAATATTAATAACTGATCAAAAAGTCTCAACTTTAGTTGATCTAGTTCCAATACTTGAAGAAATTCAGAAGTCAGGCTCACCTTTTCTAATTCTTGCTGAAGATATCGAAGGAGAGGCTTTAACTACTCTGGTTTTAAATAAGAATAGTGGGGTTTTAAATGTTGCTTCCGTAAGGGCTCCGTTATTTGGTGAGAGAAGAAAAGCTGCCCTCGAAGATATTGCAATTCTTACAGGGGCTAAGTTAATTAGCGAAGATAAATCGATGACACTTGATAAAGTGTCGATTAATGATTTAGGTAAAGCAAAAAAAATAACTATCACAAAGGACAAAACTACAATTGTCGCCTACGAAGACACTAAAGATTTAGTTAAAGCGAGAGTAGAGAAATTAAAGAGAGAAGTTAATATAACTGAATCTGAGTATGATCAAGATAAAATCAATGAAAGGATAGCCAAACTAGCTGGAGGAGTAGCTCTTATCAAAGTAGGAGCTGCCACAGAAACAGAGATGAAGTATAAAAAGTTGAGAATCGAAGATTCCCTTAATGCTACGAAAGCTGCTATTGAAGAGGGTGTTGTCTCTGGAGGAGGACAAACTTTAATTGAAATATCAGATGACCTTTTAAATTTAAGTGAAACATCTTCAGATGATTTAAGGACAGGGATAAATATAGTCAAAGAAGCCCTTTTGGAACCCACCAAACAAATAGCAAAAAATGCTGGTTTTAATGGAGATGTAGTTGTCGCTGAAATTAAAAGACTTAACAAAGGCTTTAATGCTAATTCAGGAAAATATGAGGATTTAAAAGATTCAGGAATATTAGATCCAACCAAAGTAATAAGATTAGCTCTTCAAGATTCAGTATCTATTGCAGCTATGCTCCTCACAACAGAAGTTGCGATGGCTGACATTCCAGAGCCTGAAGCCGCAGCCCCTGGAGGACCAGGTGGAGATCCCATGGGAGGAATGGGTGGTATGGGAATGCCGGGAATGGGTGGCATGGGAATGCCAGGAATGGGTGGCATGGGAATGCCAGGAATGGGTGGCATGGGAATGCCGGGTATGATGTAAAGCTAACTAGCTTTTTTATCGTTGTTAATCCACTTTCTTAAATTTTTAATATAAGGTAGGGGTAATTTTGGGGTTTCAGTAAACTGATTTATTTTATGAAAATTTTGATTTTTGCTAGATACTTCATTGCTGCTAGTAGTTTCTAGGCCATTTGATTCCCACTTTGTTTCTTCAATATTTTCAAAAGTTTTTGATAATTCAAGCTTAATTTGTTCTTGATTTTCTTCATGCACTTCATCAATTAAAGAGATCTGTTCGTGATTTTCTTCATGCACTTCATCAATTAAAGAGATCTGTTCTTGATTTTCTTCATGCACTTCATCAATTAAAGAGATCTGTTCGTGATTTTCTTCTTCACGCTGATTTTCCTTTTGTTGTGAACTATGGATTAATAAATCATTTAATGAATCAATCCCAAATCTATGGACCCATTTAAGAACAACATTTTCTTTAAGCAAAAAATTATTTTCTAAAGAGGCTTGTTTAAAAACTTCTATTAAATGATTTTTTAAAAGCATAAAATTTCTAATTTAACTTTCTATTTAACAGAGGCCTTATAATAATCAAGGAAAAAACTGTTAAAGAAAATAAAATTGAGATACAACTCTTACAAGTTAAATCACCATATGGGGCATGTAAAGCCACTAATTCTAAATCCATCGTTTGTGTATAGGCAGTCCTAATAGGTTCAATAGCAAAAGTTAATGGATTTAATGAAGCTAACCAGCCCAGCCAATTTGGCATAAAAGAGATTGGAGCTAAAGCAGTACTCGCAAATAGAAGAGGTAAATTTATTACGAATATAAGAGCAATTAATTCAATATGTCCCGGCAAAACAAACGCTAAACATAAACTTATTGATGTCACAAAAAGAACTAATAATATTAGCGTTGTAAATACAATTCCTAAACCATATAAGTTGGGCCATCCATAACCCAAAATATATGAAACGATCATTATTACAACACTCTGAACAAAGCTCAAGATTGTTATGTAAAAAAAAGAAGATAAAACTATGGATAATCTACTGGTTAAAGGAGCCACAAGTAATCTATTAAGAAATCCAAACTCTCTATCAAACATTAAAGGAAGACCAGAGTTTAGGGCTCCGCTAAAAGCAGTAAAAACAATAAGTCCTGCTCCTAAAAAATTCCCATAAGAATCAACACCTGGTAAAAAACCTTCAGGAGCTTTAGAGAATAATGCCCCAAATAAAAAAAGCCAAATTATTGGTTGTAATATTCCTGCTAAAAGAGTTGATGGTCTTCTTTTTAATTGAATAAATAATCTCTTTGTTAAGGCAAATGTTTCTTGATATAAAAAAAATAAATTATACTGTTGTAATTCCATAATTAGCAGTAATTAGTATTCATTATAGTTAGTTAACCAAAAGTTTTTTTTATCGCATGGATTGCTTTGATTCTTTTTTTAGGTCTCTTTTCCCTGCCATAGAAATTTCAGCATCCAATAATGTTTTCCCAGTTGCCTGAAGATATACATCATCCAAGCTTGGCTGACTTTGTGTAAGAGAAAAAATTTCAAACTTTGAGAAAGCTAATTCCACTTTTAGCTTCGTGAGTAAATCTTTTTGCTTATCTGCTACAAAATTTATCGAGAAACCTTGAGCTTGATTTATGATAATCTGACTAATTCCATCTATTGAAGATAAAATTTTACATATATTATTTGCTTCTTCCTGATTACTAAATTCTCTTACTTTTAAAGTTACTCTATCTCCTCCTAATTTATTTTTGAGCTCTGCAGGAGTCCCTTTTGCTATAACTCTTCCATCATCAATTATCACTAATCTGTCTGCCAATTTATCTATTTCATCAAGATAATGACTACTTAAAATAATGGTCATTCCATTATTTCTCAAATCTTTCAAGAGTTGCCATATAATATTCCTACTTTCAATATCCAAACCAACTGTAGGTTCATCCAAAATTAATACTTGGGGCAAATGTAAAAGTCCAGCTGCCAGATCTATTCTTCTTTTCATTCCCCCTGAATAAGTTCCGCACTTACGATCAATCCAATCATTCATTTCTAATTGATCTACTAATTTCTTTATCCTTTCAAATTTTTTATTTTTGTTGATGTGATATAAATCTGATTGAAAATCTAAAAGCTCTCTTCCAGTTAATATTTTATCAAGTGCAATGTCTTGAGCAACATAACCAATTAATTCTCTAATTTTCCTTGAATTTTTTATCAGATTAATATTATTTATGAACACTTCTCCACTATCAGGCTCTATTAAAGTAGCGAGTATTTTTATTAGTGTTGATTTGCCAGCACCATTAGGACCTAGTATTCCGAATAATGTGCCAGCTTCAATTTCCATCGATAAATTTTTTAATGCATTTATATCGGAATAAGATTTTGAGAGTCCTTTAACTTTTATATAATTCATCAAACTTACTTTTTACTTAAAAAACATTTTACATCTAATTTAATTACTAAGCAGGGATACAATAGATAAAAATATTTGCATAGATTGCTGCTCAAATTCTACGGATAGTTGGGTTCTGGAAATTAATAACAAAAGACAAATGCCAAACATGTAGAGAATAGACCACCTAAAAAGAGACTTTGCTCTTGAAAGATCATCAGGTGATTTCTTTAATTCATTTATTAATTGCAAAAGTCTTCCATTAAATGGCAATAACATAATTCCGTACAAGAGTCCCCCTTCAGGTAGAGCAAAGACTCCTACAATACTCATTAAAACTGTTGCCCATCCGTAACGAGAAATCGCTTTAGCAGTAAAAACAGATCCTTTAACAGAAGGGAGCATAGGAATACCAACAGATGCGTAATCATCCTTCAACAAAATTGCAAGTGCCCAAAAATGAGCTGGGGTCCATAACATTACTAAACCAAACAACCACCAACCACTAAGACCTACGTGCCCTGTGGCAGCCGACGCTCCAACTAATGGTGGTATCGCACCAGCAACTCCTCCGAAAACAATGTTTTTTGTTGTACGAGGTTTCAAAATAACTGTATATAAAATTACATAGCTAAATAAACCAAGAAGAGTCAAACCCGCAGCCAAATAATTTACACCACTTACTAAAAGCATCGAAGCTGCCAAAGTACATGATACGGCGGCTAAAAACACAGTCTCAGATGACAACTTTCCTGCTGGCAAGGCTCTTTTGCTAGTTCTTGTCATCCTCTTATCTAATTCCATTTCCCACAAGCAATTAAGAGCTCCTGCTGCTGCTGCTGCCAAAGCGCCTCCTCCTAAAGTGCAGATAAGTTTCGGGGAAGACAAAGGCCATTCTTCTGTTAAAGCCATTCCTCCCAAAGTTGTGGCCAGTAAAAGTGGGATTAATCTAGGTTTTGCTACTTCAAGCCAAGGCGGCAAAGTTAATCTTTTTCTTGAAGGTACAACTTCATCCCTAATTGAAGATTTATAGTTCAAGTTTTCTAAGTTACTACTGTTCATGAGTTGATAACGACCGTTTGGGGATTAAGGGAGTGGTTTAGACCTTTTTTGGTAAAAGGATTTCTAAAAATTAATGTTGTTAATATCGCAATAAATAAAGAGGCGTTAAGTTGATGACCGATAATAAAAATAGGTTCATTCAAATTTGTTCTAAGACTTAAAACACCCAAAGTAATTTGGGAAAATAAGAGAAAAATAAGTGTTGTGAGATATTTCCAATTTTCATTAAGCAAACTTCTCTTATAAATTGCAATAGCAATAATAAATAAAATTGAGAAAGCAATAGGAAAAGCAAATAATTTATGTGTATTTAGAATTAGACATTGTTTATTAAAAGATAAGCAAATATGTGCTGCCCAAGTTGATGAAAGCCTTACGCCAATAAAAGATTGAGTTAGAGTAAGTAAAAGAGGAACAAAAAATAATAATCTCCACCAGATTAATGGCTCTTCAATGTTGTTATTTTCTAGATTTTGATTTATTGAAATTGTTGTAATGAGAAGTAGAAAAGCTATTAAAAGATGGCCAGTAACAGTATATGAATCAAGCAGGTTTATTACTGTTAAAGCTCCAAAGGATCCTTGGACAATAACGAGAAAAAGTAATAATGAATAAGTTTTAGGTAACCAATTTGGAATTTCATTTTTCCAAATAATTGAAAGCGTAAATTTAAAAAGAATTAATATTCCAACCAGAAAAGCATCTAGACGATGAAACCACTCTAGAAATACTCTAAGGTTCATATGTTTATAAGGCAAAAAAGATCCATAACATAATGGCCAATCTGGACAGGCAAGTCCTGCCTCCATGACTCTCGTAGCACCTCCAATTACGATTAGTGCGATAAGTGCGAATACACTATGAAATCCCAACCTTTTAAAAATTGTCAGATATTTTGATTTATATAATTGGTTATTAATCAAATGGATAATACCTAATATTTTGCATAATAAATTAGATTCAAAAACCAAACATTAATTAAAAATTAATATGTTTAATTTAAAAAATAATTTACTAATTTAATCTTTTTTCCCTGACAATTAACTCTAAAAAGTTATTAATAATACGCCTTTTATTTCATAAATCTTAAGAAGTTGTGAATTTAAATGTTTTTCTTTTAACAAAGGATGCATGTTTAAAAAAATTGAATATCTTAAAAATATAAATACAAATTTTTAGAGATCAATTGTTAAATAAAAACATTTATTTAATATTAATTATTTCACTTGTTTTTGCTATATCTTTTTGGATTGGTTTCAATGTAAATTTGCTCCCAGCGGAAGCAAGTATTAATGCACCAATATACGATGAACTTTTTAAAATTCTTTTCATCATTGGATTAATTATTTTTATAGGAATGACAATAGCTGTTATTTACAGCTTATTTAAGTTTAGGAAAAGAAATGATCAGATAGGAGATGGTATAGCTTTAGAGGGAAATTTAAGCTTAGAAATTGTATGGACAATTATTCCTTCAATAATTGTTTTGTTAATAGGTTTATATAGCTACAACATCTACGATCGAATGGGAGGGATGAAAGAACTAAATCATAACCACGAAATGATGAGTTCGAATTCTGAAAAAATATGGGCTGGAATAAGTCAAAATTCTGATAATGAAATAGCAATAAATAATTTATCAATTGAAGTTTCAGCTATGCAATTTGCATTTCTATTCAATTATCCCAAGGGCAATTTCATATCAGGAGAACTACACGTTCCTGTTGATCAAAAAGTATCAATGAAAATGGAATCCAAAGATGTCATTCATGCTTTTTGGGTGCCAGAGTTCAGAATTAAACAGGATATTATTCCTGGGCAACCTACTATTCTAAATTTCACTCCTACAAAAGTAGGAAAATATCCGATAATTTGCGCAGAATTATGTGGCCCATATCATGGAGGGATGAGAGCCTCCATAATTGTTGAAGAAGAATCTGATTACAACGAATGGTTTAACAAAAATAAAAAACCAGAGGTAAATTTATGACAATATTAATTGATCCACAAAAAACTAATAATGAAAGCCTTCAACCTAAAGGCTGGCTTAGATACTTTAGTTTTAGCCTTGATCATAAAGTAATTGGGATACAATACTTAGTTTGCGGTTTTCTTTTCTATTTAATAGGAGGAACCTTAGCGAGCGCTATAAGAATTGAACTAGCTAGTCCAATGTCTGACTTTATGCCAAGAGATGTTTATAACCAAGTTTTAACTTTACACGGAACAATAATGATATTCCTTTGGATAGTGCCTGTGGTTAATGGCGCTTTTGGAAATTATTTAATTCCATTTTATGTAGGTGCAAGAGATATGGCATTCCCAAGATTAAATGCCGTAGCTTTTTGGTTAATTCCTCCTTCAGGTTTGATGCTCGTAGCAAGCTATTTTGTTGAGGGTGCTGCTCAGGCTGGATGGACGGCTTATCCTCCTTTGAGCATAACTACTCCTCAATCGGGACAAATTATTTGGATTCTGAGCGTTCTATTACTTGGAGGCAGTTCTATATTTGGTGGAATAAATTTTATAGCGACCATTATCAAACTAAGAAGGCCAGGATTAAAACTTATGCAATTACCAATGTATTGTTGGGCAATGCTTGGAACAAGTCTATTAGTTGTTTTGTCAACTCCTGTTTTAGCAGGCACTTTAATTCTACTGAGCTTCGATATCATCGCTAATACAGGGTTTTTCAATCCTGTTTTAGGTGGCAATGTCGTAGTTTATCAGCATTTATTTTGGTTTTATTCTCATCCTGCTGTATACATTATGGTCCTTCCTGCATTTGGTTTAGTTAGCGAAATACTTCCTGTACATGCTAGAAAACCACTTTTTGGATATACAACAATGGTTTTTTCAATAATGGGGATAGTAGTTTTAGGTTTAGTTGTTTGGGCGCATCACATGTTTACGAGTGGAACGCCTCCTTGGATGAGATTATTCTTTACTATCGCAACAGCATTTATTGCTGTTCCAACAGGGATAAAATTTTTCAATTGGGTTGCAACATTATGGGGAGGTAAAATTTCCATCAATAGTGCAATGTTATTCTCTTGCGGATTTATTATAAATTTTGTTTTTGGAGGTATTACAGGAGTTGCTTTGGCACAGGTACCTTTCGATATTCACGTACATGATACTTATTTCGTTGTAGCCCATTTTCATTACATAGTTTATGGAGGGACTGTTTTTATTATTTTCTCTTCAATTTATCATTGGTTCCCCAAAGTAATTGGGAAAATGCTCAATGAAAAATTAGGAATTTTACACTTTATCATTACTTTTATTGGATTTAACTTGTGCTTTGCCCCTCAACATTGGCTTGGTTTAAATGGAATGCCAAGAAGAGTTGCAGAATATGATCCTCAATTCCAGTTCGTCAATCAAATTAGTAGCCTTGGTGCTCTTTTGATGGCTATAAGTACAATTCCTTTTTTAATTAACGTATTCCTTAGTGCTAGAAATGGAAAAAATGCTGGAGATAACCCCTGGAATGCTCTTACACCTGAATGGTTAACATCTTCTCCGCCTCCAGTTGAAAATTGGGAAGGAGAAGCTCCATTAGTTAAAGAACCTTATGGTTATGGCAAACAATTTTCTGAACAAAAATAAAAACATATGACAACTCTAGATAGCTCAAAGGAAATTCAAAAAAATAATTCTGAAGTTAACGAAACACATGAAGACTTCAGAATTTTTGGTCTTATAACTTTCCTAATTGCGGATGGAATGACTTTTGCTGGATTCTTTGCTGCTTATTTAACTTATAAAGCAGTAAATCCATTACCTGATGGTGCTATTTATGAATTAGAACTACCAATACCTACACTAAATACAATTTTATTACTTGTTAGTAGTGCAACTTTCCATAAAGCAGGTAAAGCACTTTTAAAAGACAAAAACTCTGATTCCCAAAAATGGTTGCTTCTTACTGCTTTTCTTGGAATTTTATTTTTAATATGTCAATTGTTTGAATATTTTCATTTACCTTTTGGATTAACCGATAATTTATTTGCAAGTACTTTTTATGCTCTTACTGGTTTTCATGGATTACATGTCACTTTAGGCACTTTAATGATTTTAATTATTACTTGGCAATCGAGAATCAATGGCGGAAGATTAACTAGTCAAAATATGTTCCCATTAGAAGCTGTTGAATTATACTGGCATTTTGTAGATGGAATATGGGTAATTTTATTTATTATTTTGTATCTTTTATAAAAAACTAAATTTAAAAAATTAAATTTAAAAAATTAAATATATTTTTTATTAATTTATATTGCCACACTTCTCCTTTTTAGTAAGAATATATAATTAGAAATTTGTCAGATAATGCTAGAAGGAAAAGAACTTCTTGAAAAAGCAAAATTATTAAGTAAAAAATCTGAAGATGAGATTGCAAAAGGTTGTGGTTACGTAGGTCCAAGTGGAAGAATCTTGAGAAAAAGTTTTTATAAGGCGCTTATAGAAGCTAAGGGTTACAAAATAGGAAATGGTCGTCAGGGAAAAAATGGTAAGAGAGCTTCAAGAGGCAGACAAACAGAATTTAAAACTAAAGTTCATGGCAATGGAAACCTATTAATTGGTAATGCTTACACCAAAAAATTAGGTCTAGAACCTGGTCAGGAATTTAAAATCGATCTTAAAAAAGAGTCAAAAACAATTTATCTGATTCCATTAAATTAAAAAATATATTTTACCAACCGTTTTCTTTAAGCCATTCCGAAGAAATATTATTTGAGGATAAATCTTGATTACTATTTTTATTAAACAAAAGTAATTTCTCTACATATTTAATTAGTGCATCTGCCTCAAGATTTACGCTGTCACCGACATTTAATTTATTCAGATTTGTGTTATGCCAAGTATGTGGAATTATCGCAATAGTAAATATTTCTCCCTCCTGTTCATATTTTGCAATTGTAAGACTTATACCATTTACACAAATACTGCCTTTGTTAACTACATATTTTGAAAAATTATTATTTTTCCACTTGATGGACAGGAGCCACGATTTCTCTAATTTCTCTATACTCTCAACTGTTCCAAGACCATCAACATGTCCACTGACTATATGCCCTCCTAAACGGTCAGACACCCTAAGAGCGGGCTCCAAGTTAACAATCTGATTCAAGTTTGACTTTACTCCTAAAGTTGTTTTTTTTAATGTTTCCTCACTGACATCAACAGTAAATTTATTTTGAAAAATCTCTTTAACTGTCAAACAAATTCCATCTACAGCTATGCTGTCACCGATTACCATATCAAATAAGTTATCTAGAATTTCAATTTCTAAAATATTTCTTTCTTGTTTTAGTTTTCCAATTGATTGAATAATTCCTGTGAACATAGATTTAAGAAAAATATTTTTGCAAAATTTTGTAATTACTTTAATTTACTTTAAATCATTTTCAACTATAAATAAATTAAAGAGTAAATAAAAAGAAATTGATCATATTTAGATGATTATTAATTCACAAAAAAGATCATTTGGTAGAGGAGCGAAAGTGAGCTTATTCACTTTAGGGACAATGCGAGCAACTGAAAGTCTCGAGAAAATGTATGGCATAATAAAAAATGCATATTATGTAGGAATTAATCATATAGAAACAGCACCTTCTTATGGTAATGCTGAATTACTTATTGGAAATTCAATAAAAAAACTAGAAATAGAAGAGAATATAGAAGAAAAAAATTGGGTGATTACTTCCAAAGTTTTACCAAAGGGTGATTTTGACTTCTTAAAAAATAATTTTAAAAATTCTCTTAAGAATTTAAATCGCAAGAAAATTAATAATCTTGCAATCCATGGACTCAACTTAAAACAACATCTTGATTGGGTTCTTGCTGGAGAGGGTAAGAAATTTATATCATGGATACTTGAGAAGGAACTAGTTGATCAAGTTGGTTTTAGTTCACACGGTAGCTATTCACTAATAAAAGAAGCAATTAACTGTGAGGATTTTAGTTTTTGTAGTCTTCATTTACATTATTTAGATCAATCTAAAATTACTTTGGCAGAGGAAGCTATAAAAAAAGGTATGGGAGTATTAGCAATATCACCTGCTGATAAAGGAGGTAGATTATATTCCCCAAGTGATATTTTATTAGAGGCCTCTAAGCCTTTTCATCCATTAGAATTAGCGTATCGATTTTTGTTGGCAAAAGGCATTACAACTTTGTCATTGGGGGCGACAAACAAAAAAGATTTTGAATTTGCTCATAAACTTAGAAACTCTTTCGCGAAGCTTACAAAACTTGAAAAAAGCGCCCTCAATAAAATTGAAGAAGTTGCCAATAAAAGATTAAACTCAACCAAATGTGAACAATGTAGATTTTGTCTCCCATGTCCAAATGAAGTACCTATTCCAGAAATACTTCGTTTAAGAAATATATCTATTGGTTATGGCCAATTAGAATTTTCAAGAGAGAGGTACAATTTAATAGGAAAAGCTGGCCACTGGTGGGAAGAAAAAAATTCCTCATTTTGTCAAGAATGCAATGAATGTGTTCCTAAATGTCCTAGTAAATTAGATATACCAAATTTATTAAAGGAAACCCATAACTTATTAATTGAAAATCCGACAAAACGATTATGGGGCTAAGGACTCATTCCAGAAATTTTTAAGATTAATTGTTTGTTCATTTGTAAGTGGAGGGAAAGACCAACTATTTTCCCAACATTTCTCAGAGGGACCTGAGATGGGTGACATTTCAGATTTATATTTACTTTTTAAATAATCACTATTGAATGGTAGATACCAACCCTCGCTTACTAATTTATCTACTATTGATTTATTTTCTAAAGATTTAATCCATTTAATTAATACTGCATTATTTAGATTTGATCTGCTAAGTAGAAAATGCCACATCAAAGGTACGCCTTGGCTTGGGAAAACTAAAGAAAGCCTTGGATCTATTTTTAAATATTTTGAACAGAGACTATAAGGAACTATTGCGACACAAGCATCAGAATTAATCAACCAATTGAGCATATTTTTATCATCAAATAACATTGCTTGGCTTTTTAGTTTTTTTAAAGATTTAGATGTATTAATTTTTTTCGCAATTGACAATATAATTCTGGGACTTTTTGGAAAAATAATCTTCCCAGTTAATTTTTTTGAAAGAATGAAATCCCAAGAAGTTCTGGCTGAATTTATTAATTCTTTATTATTTTTAATGATGATTGTATAAGGTACTACGCCAATAGGAAATAATTTACTTCTATGATTTTGTTTAAAATTTCCCAAAAAATCTATCGATCTCTTATCCAAATTTTCGATCAGTCCATATTCATTTATTTTTTCAAATTCTGCAAAATCTATACTATTAATCCATCCATCGTTTATTAAAGTAAAGTCAGAATTGAAAATTGTGTTTCTATTTTTTTGTAGCCGAATATTTTCAAAATTAATTTTTTCCTGCTTCCAATCTTTTGGAATTGTATCTTTAAAAGATTCTGGATAAAAAGAATTTTGTAATGCAATTTTTACTTTATTAGGAAGATTACTGCAAGAGTTTAAAAAAAATAAAAGCGAAAGCTTACCACAATTTAGAAATTCTCTTCTGGTTGCAAATTTTGAAAACATTCAGCAATCCTTGTCTAAAGAAATTTGACCTAGGCCCTTCATCATTTCCAGATTTTGTTGACACAAAGAAACTATTTCTTCATTTTTAAATCCATCTAATAAAGCAAGCAATGATATTCCACCAGCACCTACACCTTCTTTTACATGTCCCAATTCATAATCCTTCAATTCTTTGTATTTTGAAGATTTGAAATTTAAAGGACTTGCTAAACCTAATAATTTGACATCATATTTTTCATTAATTAGATTCACTAAATTATGTAGAGAATTATCTTTCACAAGCCACCCAGTTGTCGCAATCAAAACATCTTCAATAAATTGATCTTTATTTTTTTCATCTATTAATTCTAATACAAGCAAAATGACCGCTAACATCTGACTTCCACCAGACAATATCACAGGTTGTTTTACTAACCTAGCACCAATTAATAGACCCATTGAGAAAGCTTGGAAAGGATCACCTACCGCCGCGACAACATCAAAAGAGTCGAAATCTGTCTTGAAATTTGCATTGAAAAGTCCTTTTTTAACTACTTTTCTTCTCAGTTCTCTTGGAGCTTTAAATAAACTACTCCCTACTAAATTAGACACCTGCAAACCAAAAGCTTCCATTACTGCCTGAGCAGTTGTGGTGCCACCTGGTACAGATTCAGAAATTAAAACTGGTTGTTTTAAGGATTTTCCAATGGCAAGACCTTTTTCATAGAGATTTAAAACTCTCTCTTTAGTCATCGACTTACCAGTAGTAAGACAATTTGATGGGCCCAAATCTCTATCTTCTATAACCAAATGATTAAAATAAGGCTTTGCTCCTATTCCCAGAGGAACAATAACTGGATAAATATTTATAAGCTTTGAACAAACATGACTGATTAGTGCCGGAGTTACTCCTGCATAAAGAAGAGGCAATTTATATTTATGATCTTTTGAAGCACCCTCAAGCACAAATTCAGCATCTGCAAGCGCAGTTGATCGCCTTGATTTTGCATTAATACCTGCAGCGGAAATTCCTGTAATTTGAGATGTATTAGTACTTGCAATTACAAGAAATATTTTAAAATTATTTATATTCTTTTTCAGTATTTCAATCTTATTAAGTTGTCTTTTTTTATTGGATTCATACCCAAAAAAATTTTTCTCTAACTCAGTACTATACATTTTTACTTTTTTCAATTATTTAAATCAACTAAGCTATTTAATAGTCTTGGAGGATCTGGGATATTCAATTTAAATCTTGGAAACAGAGAATATGCAACTACATGTAACGTTAAAACATAAACAATTTCTTGAAAAATTATTAAAAAAATTGCGCCTAATTGGATACTTAAAATTGAAGGGGAAAAAGGCAAATTTAATAATCCAATGAACTTTTCTAGTAGACCATAACTTGCTCTAGTAATTAACACCCAAAGATTATCTCCAACCAACGTTGATAATGCTATTACTCGTAAGAAAAAACCAAGGGTTCCAATAATAACTCCTACAGTTATACTAAATCTCCAACTTTTTTCTCTAAGCCAACACCAGCCTAACCAAAAAGCCAAAATACCATAAGGAAATAAAAATAAAGTTCCTCTAACAGGACCCATAATTATGAATAAAAGTAGAAATTGTATTAGGAGTCCTTCCGATGCAGTTTTAGTTCCTCTTCTCAAGTGCAAAAGGATCATTGGGAGGGGTAATATCAACCTTAATAAAGCTCCCCCAATTGGTAAATAATATAATGCAACCCATAATAAAGACGAAAGAGATGCTAGATATGAAGTCTCGACAATATTTAATGCTTCAGTTTTTGTTGTTATTTTCATTTTTTGTTTAATATTTTTAGTTAATTTTTATTCATACTTTTATTTTTTGAATCTAGGATACGTTCAATCTTTTCTATTTCAAAATTTACCTCAGAATTATTTAATATGGAACTTAACTCTTCCGTAGGATCTTTTGGATCTACATCTTTTAGAATGAATATTATTTTGTAAGATTGAAGCTCAACTTTTCTTTTTTTTGAAAGATTCTTAATTTTTTTATTTCTTTGTTTTGGTATCTTTTCTACAGAGATATCCTTTTTATTTTCTGGAACATTTTTTAGCTTTTCTACTTTTTTAATTTGTTTATTTTTTTTATCATCAATTACTTTGTTTTCTTTTTCTAAATTTGCATCTTTTTTGTTTTCTGGAACACTTTTTGGTTTTTCTACTTTTTTAATTTGTTTATTTTTTTTATCATCAATTTCTTTGTTTTCTTTTACCACAATTTTTTTATTTACTAAATTATTTTGTAAATCTTCATTTTGACTTGTTTTTTCTAAATCATTAAAACTACTTTCAAGAAAATTGCCAATCCTTCCTCCAGAACATGATTGCAAGAAAATTAAAAAAATTAATAAAAAAAATTCTTTTTTTTTAAAAATCATATTTTTTTCTAACTTTTCTTTTTCCTTGTAGTTTTTTTATTCATCTTTGTTTTTTTTAAAAAAGAACCTTTTTTATCTTTTAGTTTTTCTTCTAAAAGAGATAAAGCATCATTAATGGTGATTTTTTCTATGTCAGTATCTTTGGCAATTGAAACATTAGTTTTGCCACATTTTAAATAGACCCCATATCTTCCATTTAATATTTGTATTTTTTCTTTAAATTCTTTCGGTTTTCCAAAGTCTTTAAGTACTTCTTGACCACCTCTACCCATTTTTGGCATCGCAAGAATTTCTAATGCTCGTTGTATATCAACAGTAAAAACATCATCCTCTTTCTTTAAGGATCTGTTTTCAGATTCGTTTTCATTTTTAATCCATTTAATATAAGGTCCAAATCTTCCTCTATCAGCCTCAACAACACCACCTTCTGGATGAGCTCCTAACAACCTAGGCAAACTTAATAGTACTAGAGCCTCATCTAGAGTTAGATCATCAGTTTTCAACTCTTTGGGTAATGAAGCTCTTCTTGGTTTAGCTTTATCTTGATCATTATTTCCCAATTGTACGTAAGGTCCATAAGGTCCAAATCTTAAAAAGACTTTTTCCCCAGTTTCTGGATCAGTTCCAAGATCTGATGGGCCACTTAAAATTTGATCAACTTGCTTTATGTCTAAATCTCCAGGAGTAATATCCATTGGCAGATTCCCTTTCGCCTGAATTTCATTACCAGATTCATCAATTTTTGTACCCTCTAGCCAAGGGCCGTTAGAGCCTATTCTGACTACGCAAGGAAGGTCTTCAAAATCAACTTGTCTATAAGCTTTACCATCAATATCTCCCTCTGTTTTCTGAACTTTTACCTCCAGACCATTTTTACCTTTATAGAAAGTCTCGAGATATGGGAGCCACTCAAGATTACCTGAAGATATTTCATCCAATGAAGATTCCATTTTTGCAGTAAAAGTAGTATCAACCAAATCAGGAAAATGTTCTTCTAATAAAGCGGTAACAGCAAAAGCTGTAAACGTTGGCGCCAAAGTATTGGAAGATATATTTGCATAACCTCTATCCACAATAGTTCCAATAATGCTTGCATAAGTAGATGGTCTTCCAATTCCTTCTTTTTCAAGAACTTTAACTAATGCAGCCTCCGTATATCTTGCGGGCGGTTTAGTTTCATGAAAAGTAGATTCCTTATTAGTAACTTCAAGACATATTCCTTTTGTTAAGTTTGGGAGAATAATTTCTTGTTGTTCAAGGGATGAATTTGGGTCATCACTTCCCTCGACATAAGCTCTGAAGAATCCTGGGAAATCAATACTTTTCCCACTCGATTTAAATAAACCATCCCCCACACTAATTTCAGCATTAATCATTGTTAGCCTAGCTTCCGCCATTTGACTAGCTACAGTTCTTTTCCAAATTAAATCGTAAAGAGATAAGTCTCTACCAGTTAGATTAGTTTCCTTTGGTGTTTTAAATACATCACCTGCAGGCCTAATTGCTTCGTGTGCTTCTTGAGCATTTCTTGCAGTTGAATTAAATTGTCTTGGCAAGTTAGATAAATATTCTTTCCCATACATAGAGCTGACACATTCTCTAGCAGCTTTTGTGGCTTGTTCGGAAAGATTAACCGAATCAGTCCTCATATATGTTATAAAACCTCTCTCATATAGCCCTTGTGCACATCTCATAGTTTCTCTTGCGGACAAGCGAAGCTTTCTGTTTGCTTCTTGTTGCAATGTACTAGTTGTAAATGGAGGAACTGGCTTACGAGTAGATGGTTTTTTTTCGATTTTTGAGACTAACCAATCCTCAGAGGAAAAAATCTTCAATAAGTCATTTACTTTTTCTTCTCCAATTATTAATGATTTATTTCCTTGCTTTAATTCACCGGTCTGTTCATCGAAATCGGAACCATTAGAAATTCTTTGACCTTTTAAACTAAATAATTTAGTTTCGAAAGTAACATTATCTTTTACCAGTGAAGCTTTTATTCCCCAGTAACTAGCTTTTTTAAAGGATCTTCTTTCTCTCTCTCGTCTAACAAGAAGTCTTACTGAAACTGATTGAACACGACCAGCAGATAAACGGGGAGCTACCTTCTTCCAAAGTAAAGGAGATAATTCATATCCAAAAAGCCTGTCCAAGATTCTTCTGGTTTCTTGAGCTTGAACAAGTTCCATATCAATTTCTCTGGTTTGATCTAAAGCTTTATTAATTGCCTTTTCTGTAATTTCATGAAAAACCATCCTCTTAGTGGGTATTTTAGGTTTAAGTATTTGAAGAAGATGCCAGCTAATACTCTCTCCCTCTCTATCTTCATCAGTAGCCAGTAATAGTTGGGTCGCACCTTTCAATGCATCTTTCAGCTGCTTAACAACCTTTTTCTTATCTTTTGGAACTATGTAAAGTGGTTCAAAATCTTCTGTTGTATTTACTCCTATCCTTGACCATTTTTCCTTTTTGACTGCAGCAGGTATTTCAGCTGCCCCTTTTGGAAGATCTCTTACATGTCCCATAGAAGCAAGAACTTCATAATTAGAAGGCAAAAACTTTCTTATAGTTTTTGCTTTGGTGGGACTTTCAACAATAACTAGTGTGTGATCCAAGGTTTATTTCAAAAATTGGTGTTTTTGTTCAGTTAGGGCATATTATGATTATTTGAAAGTTTTTCAAGTAATTCCTCTTAAAAATTTCAAAAATCATACCCACAAATTATAATCAAGTTAAGATTAACTCTTTGATCATTACAATCAATCATTTACTTTAATCCTATTTAATAAAGTGCCCAACGAAATCTTTACAATTAATTTAAATGCTCAAGCCATTATTCCCGAGGCCTTTATCTTATTAGGGATTGTTGGAACCCTTCTTGTAGATTTAGCGGGAGAAAAAACTGCATCCAAATGGGCACCAATAATTTGCTATTTATCAATTGGCAGCTCTCTTTTAGGTTTAGCCTTGCAATGGAGCAATCCAGTTAATAGTGCATTTCTTGGTTCCTTTAATTCAGATAATTTAGCAATAGCATTTAGATCAATAATAGCTTTATCAACTTTAGTTTCTTTACTCATAAGCTGGCGTTATACAGAGCAAAGTGGAAGCCCCATTGGGGAGTTTGCAGCGATAGTTCTTTCGGCTACTCTTGGGGCAATGCTTCTGTGTGGATCTACTGACCTTATAAGTGTATTTATATCTCTTGAAACTCTATCGGTAGCGAGTTATTTACTTTCTGGTTACCTCAAAAGAGATCCAAGAAGTTCAGAAGCAGCTTTAAAATACTTACTTGTTGGTTCAGCTGCTGCTGCAGTCTATTTGTATGGCTCCACTTTTCTTTATGGGTTAAGTGGTTCAACAAACTTGACAACAATTGGAATAGAGATTATTAATAAGCCCTCGTTCATTACCTCTTTAGCTCTTGTATTTGTTTTATCAACTGTTGCATTTAAAATAGCTGCTGTTCCTTTCCATCAATGGACTCCTGACGTTTATGAGGGATCACCTACACCTGTAGTTGCTTTTTTATCTGTTGGTTCGAAAACTGCAGGGTTTGCATTCGCAATAAGAATATTAAGCACTACTTTCTCTTCTTTTGATGAGGAATGGAAGCTTTTATTTACTATTTTGGCAATTTTGAGCATGGCTCTAGGAAATATTGTAGCTCTAGCTCAAACATCAATGAAAAGGATGCTAGCTTACAGCTCTATAGGACAAGCTGGATTTGTAATGATTGGAATTGTTTCTGGCACACAAGATGGTTTATCAGCTGCTGTTTTATATTTAGCCGCATATTTGTTTATGAATTTGGGTGCATTTTCATGTGTAATACTTTTCTCATTAAGAACTGGTTCTGACAGGATTCTTGATTACTCAGGACTTTACCAAAAAGATCCTCTCATTACATTAGGCTTAAGCCTTTGTCTTCTATCACTGGGAGGTTTGCCTCCAATGTTAGGATTTTTTGGAAAAATATATTTATTCTTTGCAGGTTGGGCAAATCATCAGTATCTATTAGTAATAGTTGGATTAGTAACCTCAGTTATATCAATTTATTACTACATTTCAGTAATTAAAATGATGGTGGTTAAAGAACCACAGGAAGCTTCTGAAATAGTCAAATCATATCCTGAAATTAATTGGGGCATCGTAGGATTACCTCCCTTGAGAATTGCACTTTATACCTGCGTGGCGGTAACTGCTCTTGGAGGAATCCTGTCTAATCCTATTTTTAAATTAGCCAACACAGCAGTTTCAGAAACTCCGTTCTTACAAGATGTTATTGCTGCAGCAAATAATATTTCCTAGAAGAAATTTCTTAATAAATGTCTAAGAAAGTCGCCAGTTTAGAAAAAATATCTAAAACATATGGGAAAGATGATCTAACTGTTAAAGCATTAGACAGCATAAATTTAGAAATTTATAAAGGTGATTATTTAGCTGTAATGGGAGCTAGTGGCTCAGGCAAAAGTACAGCTATGAATATTATTGGTTGTCTAGATAGACCATCTGAAGGTGTTTACAAGTTAAATGGTATCCCTGTTGAGAATCTATCTGATGATGAGCTAGCCGAAATACGTAACCAAAAATTAGGATTCGTTTTTCAACAATTTCATCTTCTTTCAGACGCAACTGCCCTTGAAAACGTAACTTTGCCAATGATTTATGCTGGTATTGATCCTGAACAAAGATTAGAGCGAGGTAAGAATGCCTTAAAAAAAGTTGGTCTTTCAGAAAGGATGAATAATCGTCCAAACCAATTATCCGGAGGTCAACAACAACGAGTTGCTATTGCTAGGGCTATTATCAATAACCCTGCAATTTTGTTAGCAGACGAACCAACTGGAGCACTAGATTCAAAAACCACTGAAGATGTATTAGATCTTTTTGACAAGCTTCATAAATCTGGAATAACTATAGTTTTAGTTACCCATGAAGATGAAGTCGCAAATCGCGCAAAAAAAATAGCCAAATTTAAGGATGGAAGAATAGTTGAATTAAAAGTTAATTAAATTCAAAACCTTCTAATTACCTTCAGTTGAGTTTCATTTTCAATTCTTAAATTCCCATTGGAATCAATATCTTTAATTTTCCATGTATAAGGGCAATAACCACTAGGCAAAAAACTTTTAGTAAGAAACTTATTTGCATATTTAATCACATATTCTGTCTTCTTATTACATTCAATTGAATCATAAAAAGCTTTAAGAACTTTGGCTGTCCAATAATGTTGATTAATATTCTTAGTTTGAAGTACTTTTGATAATGAAATACCCTCTAATGGAGTGTAATTTAAAACATTCATACCAAGTCCTACTCTTACATAGATAATTTCTTTGCCTCTTGTTATTACCCTTGGTAAAAATCCAATCAACTTTTTTGAACCAAAAAAAATATCATTTGGCCATTTCAAACAAACATTTATATTCTCTTGCCTAAGCATTTCACATAACTTAATACCTAAAGACAAATTAAATATTTGACTTGCAAATTCTTTTGTAAATATTGGGTAAGCGGCACTTAACCAAATCCCGCCATTTGGAGAAACCCAAGTTTTTGAGTTTTGTCCAAACCCTGAGAACTGTTCTCTTGCAATTACTGCTACTGGCTTATTTTTCTTTATTGCAGAATATCCAAGCAGGTTTGTTAGCTCATTTTCGGTACTTTTACATTTTATTTTGTAATGAAGTGTCCATGCTGGAGATTGACCCTGAATTTTTTTTAAATAAAAAACTGTCTTAGCTGCAGGCCCAATAACTTTCACAAATTCTTTATTAAAAAAACGAGCATCTTTTTAAAGATTAGATTAACTTTAATCTTAATAAGTAAATTTTACAAATTGGACAAAAAGTATTTGCCAATAGTGAATAGAAGGAATCCTCATCCATTAAAAAATTGTCTTGATAATTTCAAAAAATCCTGCGGAGAGCTTGATAAACTCACTAAAATCAACGAAAACTGGAAGAACTTAATCGGATTAGAACTTTTTCAAGAATGTAAACCATTAAATATTGAAAAAAAAATACTTACTATTGCAGTAAATCATCCACAGTGGCGCCAAGCTTTAATCTATAACAAGCATAAATTAAAAGAGAGAATCAAGAAAATTGGAATAACTTTGAATGAAATAAAAATAATACAAAATTATGAAATTAAAAATAAAAATATCAACGCTACTAATGGAAAGATAGTTTGGGCAAAGCATCCAAGCAGAATCTATCAAAATAATATGTGCATTTGTACTCTTTGTAATTCCCCTACGCCTGAAGGCGAAATCAAAAGGTGGGGAAAGTGTTCTTTTTGTTGGAGAAAAATAAAAAACTAAATTCTTTATTTTGTTAAAATTAGTATTCCCATTTGCCCCCCCAAAATAGTCCTATATTCAGCTTTTTTAAATCCAACTTCCTTAGCAATATTTATAAGCTCATTTTTCTTTGGAAAAATACTAATACTTTTTTCAATATATGCGTACTCTGGACCTAAATTAAAAAGCCGCGAAATCGTTACTACAAACAATCTCAAATAAATTTTCTGAAAAATATTGGATAAAGAATTTCTTGTTGAGTGGTTAAAATCCAAAAATCCTGCCCTTCCCTTATCCTTCAAAAGATCAAAAACTTTTTTTATTCCTTCTTCAACATTATTCAAGTTTCTAAGTCCATATGACATGCAAATCCCGTCAAAACTTTTTGAATAATCATTAATTTCTAATACATCTTTAATTTCCCACTTAATAAATTTATTTTTTTTAAGCTCTGATTTATTTTTTGCAATGTTTAAGATATCTTCTGCACTGTCAACCCCAGTAATTGAACCCCTTGGACTAACTCTCTCAGAAATTAAGAATGCTAAATCTCCAGTTCCACAGCATAAATCAGCCCAATCTTCACCATTTAAAGGTTCCAATAAATTAACTAATTTCCTTTTCCATAATCTGTGCAGTCCAAAACTTAATAGATTATTCAAAAAGTCATATTTATAGGAAATCTTATTAAATATATGTTTGACTTCGATAGTTTTTGTGAATTTCATTTTTAAATTTTTAACTTATTTCTTATTGGTATTAAATTAAATTTTTTATTTATATGGTCTAATTGGAAGTTTTTTTTCGAGGAGGAAAGTCTTTATTTCTCTTAAAGAAAGTTTCTTATCATGAAGTAATGATGCTAGAAGTGCTGCAGATGCCATGCCTTCATTGAAAACATCATAGATATCTTCTAAAGAACCTGCTCCTCCAGAAGCAATCACTGGAATATTAACAATATTGGCAACAGATTCAGTCAGATGTAAATCATATCCATTCTGCGTGCCATCACCATCCATTGAAGTAAGCAAAATTTCCCCTGCGCCTAAATCCTCAACTTTCTTTGCCCAACTTAATACATTTATTCCAGTATTTTCTCTCCCTCCTTTTACATATACCTCCCATTCATCAGTCTTATTAACTTTTCTTTTAGCATCAATTGCTATCACGATACATTGATTACCAAATTCTCTAGAACTTTTAGAAATTAAATCTGGATTTCTAACTGCAGAAGAATTTAAACTTACTTTATCCGCTCCAGCTCTTAAAAGATCATTAATTGAAGAAACAGAATCTATTCCTCCACCTACTGTAAATGGGATTTTTACTGATTTTGCGGTCCTAGAGACAAGGTCAACTAATGTATTTCTATTTTCTACACTAGCTCTAATATCTAAGAATACTAATTCATCTGCGCCCTCATCAGAATACCTACAAGCCAATTCAACAGGATCGCCTGAGTCTCTCAAGTTAACAAAATTTACACCTTTAACCACTCTGCCATGGGCGACATCTAAACAAGGAATTAAACGAAGAGCTACCATTTTAGTAAAAATTGTCCAAATGCTGTTAATCTTGCATAATAGCTTCCATTTTACCTCTTATGGCTGAAAAAAAATTATTACCCAAAATCGGTAGTAAAATCAAAATTAACATTAACAAAGTAAAAGATAGACTACCAGCTAAATTAATCGATCAAATATCCTCGAGTCCTAAAGCTGTAATAACAGGCTATAAAATGACAGACGGCAGAAGTATTGGAATTACCGCGAAATTTCAGAATGGTGAGCAAAATTGGTTTTTCCCAGAAGAAATTGAGAAAGGTTAAAGAATAAAGTGAATGATCCAAAACAACTATTAGGAATTAAGGGTGCCTCTGAAACATCAAGTATATGGAAACTCCGTATACAGTTAATGAAACCAATAACGTGGATCCCTTTGATATGGGGAGTTATTTGTGGAGCAGCTGCAAGTGGGAATTTTGAATGGACATTTAGTAATGTTCTAGCTTCATTAGCATGTATGTTGATGAGTGGACCGCTTCTAGCTGGTTATACCCAAACCATAAATGATTTTTTTGATAAAGAAATTGATGCAATTAATGAACCAAATAGACCAATTCCGTCTGGGAAAATTTCAATTAAAGATGTAAAAATACAAATCTGGGTATTACTTATAGCGGGTTTAATAGTTGCTTTTCTATTAGATTTATATGCTAAGCACAGCTTCCCCTCCGTCTTACTTTTGGCATTAGGAGGTTCCTTTGTTAGTTATATATATTCTGCTCCACCACTCAAATTAAAACAGAATGGTTGGCTTGGGAATTATGCATTAGGAGCATCTTATATAGCTTTACCTTGGTGGGCAGGACAAGCCTTGTTTGGGAAATTAACAATCGTGACGGCGATACTAACACTTGCTTATAGCCTCTCAGGACTTGGAATTGCTGTTATTAATGATTTCAAAAGTGTTGAAGGAGACTCAAAGCTAGGCTTGAATTCTCTACCAGTAGTATTTGGAATTAAAAATGCAAGTAGAATAAGTGCAGGATTGATTGATATTTTTCAATTAGCAATGGTTGTAGTATTAATCATTATTGGTCAACATTTAGCCTCTGTAATTTTGGTTTTATTGGTAATTCCACAAATTACATTTCAAGATATGTGGTTACTAAGAGATCCTCTAAAGTTTGATGTCAAATATCAAGCAAGTGCCCAACCGTTTCTTATAACTGGAATGTTAGTTACAGCTTTAGCGATAGGACATAGTTTTTTAGTTGCTTAAGGTGCAAAAGATTAAATTAAAATCTTTTGTTTTAATAATTCCAATATTAATTTTTTCTGGAATATCTTTTTATTTTTTTAGTCTAATATTTAGTAACTTAAAATTTGACGTTTCTAAAAATAAAAAGTCTCGGGAAACCAAATATTCTTACGTAATATCATCTTCTGATAATAAGATACTAAGCAAATTAAGTCGCAAATTTGAAATATATAATAGATATCATAAAATTCCATTTTTTCTTAAACAATCTTTTATATCTTCTGAGGATAAAAGATTTTATAAACATAATGGAATAGATTTAAAAAGTATTTCACGTGCCCTTATTCAAAATTTTAGAAGTGGTTATGTTAAAGAGGGAGGAAGTACGATTACACAACAAGTTGCTAGATTACTTTTTCTAAATAATGATTTAAGTTTTCAAAGAAAAATCAAAGAAATATTTATATCACTCATACTTGAATTTAGATTTAACAAAAATCAAATTTTAAAATTATATTTAAATAATATTTATCTAGGATCAGGAGCATACGGGGTAGACGAGGCTGCCCAAGTTTATTTTGGAAAATTTATAGAAGAATTAACATTATCAGAGATCGCATTAATTGCAGGATTAGCTCCAGCTCCATCAATTTATTCACCTTATCAAAATTTAGAACTAGCTATTAAAAATAGAAATAAAGTTCTTGAATCAATGTATGTCGATGGATATATTTCTCTTGAAAATAAGAATAAGGCTATTAAAGAAAAAATAAATTTAAATTATCAAACAGCTGATAATTTTTTAGATGATAAATTACTAATAAACTTTATTCTTCAGGAAACAGATAAAAAAATTGGAAGTAAAAATGATTATAAGTTTTTAAGTATTAAATCTTCTATCAACAAAAATTGGCAAGAAAAAGGTCAAAAATTATCAAGATACGTAGGGCCTAAAGAACTTGAATTTGGTCTTTTATCTATCGAATCAAACACAGGACTAATCAGGACAATGATAACCGGCAAAAATCCATCAATTAATGAATACAATAGAGTGATTTCATCTGTAAGACCTTTAGGTTCTACTTTTAAAATAATCCCTTATGCTGCTGCATTAATAGAAGGAATAAAATTAAGGGATAAATTTGAAGACTTACCAATATGCTGGGAAAGTTATTGCCCAAAAAATTTTTCAGAAGACTATAGAGGTTCAATATCTTTGATTGAATCATTTAAAAGTTCATCAAATATCGTTCCAATATCAATAACAAAAAAAATCGGCTTAAAAAATATTATTAATTTAGCGAATTCATTTGGACTAGGTTACGAGCAAGAGTTTGAGGAATTCCCATCATTAGCTATTGGCGCCTACGGAGATAGTCTTTTAAACATCACAAATGCATATTCTGCAATAAACAATAATGGGAAGATTCAAAGCCCTGAAATCATAGAAAAAATAGAATCATTTAAAAAACAAACTATTTGGGAAAATAAATCTATTTCCAAGAAAATATTAGATTTAAAAATAAACAAGAAAATGAATAAACTTCTTGAAAAATCTGTAAAAGAAGGCACTTCAAAAGCAGCCTCTATAAAAGGAAAGAAAATTTATGGGAAAACAGGAACATCTGATGGAAATAAAGATCTCTGGTTTATTGGTTCCATTGATAACCTTACAACAGGTATCTGGATAGGTTATGACGATAACAAGGAATCTGAATTATCTAGTGGGAATGCAGCTTATTTATGGAAGAAGTTCATATCCGAAATTTATAAAATTCCAATTAAAAAATAAATTATATTTTTAAGATTTATAAGAAATTATTGCAGAATAAAATCCATCACCAGGATAATCCAAGCTAGGTAAAATTTGCTTTTGGCTAACCAATTTTAAAGTTTTGTTTTTTTCAATAAATCTTTCAATTAATAGATTATTTTCATCGGGACAAATAGTACAAGTTGAATAAACCAAAGTGCCATCTTTTTTCAAAAGAGGAAAAATACTCTCCAAAAGTTTTTCCTGTAATAAAGTTAAAGATTTTATTTTTTCTTTACTTAAAGACCATCTAGAATCTGGATTCCTGGAGAGGGTTCCAATGCCCGAACATGGAGCGTCTAATAAAATCTTATCAAAATAAGATATAAACTTAGGATTTAATTCAATCAAACTCGTAGCATCAGCCTTAAGGGTATTAACAGATTTCAAATTTAACCTTTCTAAATTTGATTGCAGTATTTTCAATCTTTTTGCTGATCTATCTACGGCAATGATTTCAGCACTATCATTTGTTAATTCTGCAAGGTGGGTAGACTTACTTCCTGGAGCTGCACAAGCATCTAAAATCTTTTCACCTTTTTTTGGATTTAAAAGAGGTGCTATCCACTGAGAAGATCTATCTTGAATTGTCCAAAGTCCATCACTATACCCTGGTAAATTTTTTATAGATCTTGGATTAGATTTTAAAGTAATTCCATTATGTAAATCATTAATAATTTCAGCATCAATATTATTTTCATGAAGTACTTTCAAAAAGTTATCTAAATTAGTTTTTAATTGGTTAATTCTCAAATCAATTGATGGTTTTTTATTAAATGCCTTAATGATATTTTCACCCTCGCTATTGCCAACCCATCTATAAAGATCCTTCACAAGCCATAATGGAAATGATTCAAGATATGAAATTCTTTCTTTTCTATCAGAAGATAATTCCGGAAAGATTTTTTGATCTAATTTTCTTGATGCATTTCTCAATATCGCATTAACAGTTCCCGCTAAACCATTTAAATCTGTTTTTTTAGCTACTTCTACAGTGGTAGAAATAGCAGCAGGAAATGGAATTTTATCCATTTTCAATAGTTGATACAAACCTATATGTAGAAGCCATCTTAACTTTGGAGGCTGCTTTTTATGAGTAATTTTTGATGTATGATCCGTCCAAAGATCAAGAAATTTTCTATACCTTATGCATCCAAAAGATAATTCCGTAATAAAAGCTATATCAAGAGGATTAAATTGATAATTTTTTAAAACCTTTTCAAGAGCATGATCAGAAAAATCACCAGAACTAACTTTTAATAAAATTTCCCAAGCTGCCTTTCTTTGTAAATATCCTATGCTCAAAATATAATTAATTTTTTAAATATAACTTTAATATACAAAAAATTCAAAAATTTAAACTACTTTTTCAATTGCAGAATTAGACCAAATAAAACCTAAGATAGAAATAAGTGAAAGATTAAATCCTAAAAAAAGAAAGATATTTAAAGAATGGATTCTTTCCCGAAAAAATATTTTTTTCTCTTTTTGATACTTCATTATTAAAATAAAAACTTATTCAGGATTACAAACGGCAACCAATATTGATAAATCCTGCATCAAGCATTCTGCCTAATTTAATTGCTATGGATTCCTCCAGCCTAGTGAAATTAGATTGATGGGTAGTTATCCAATCTAATTCAGAAAAAGTGATGATTCCCGTAGAATTACTTTTTAAAAAAAGTGTTCCAATTTCCATTAGATAAATCTAATTTTTTTTAAATTAACATCCGTACTTAATATTTCTTCATAACATAATATTCTTTTAATTTTTCAAAGACAACTGTAGGTTATTACTCTTAATTTATTGAATATCTCTTAAAAATTTTTCGGCCGTTTTTAAGTGATTATTTAATTTTTCCTCTGACATTTTATCGAGATTTCTCGTTAACATTGCCAGACGATATTGCTTTCTAAAAAAGCTTTCATTATCTTTAATAAATTTCCAAAATAAGCCATCCCATATTTCACACCATGAGCCACTTTTGAAATTAGACATTTTCTTTACATAATTAGAGCTTGATATATATGGCTTTGTTGAAAAGATACCTCCATCACTAAACTGACTCATTCCGTAAACATTTGGGACCATAACCCAATCATAGGAATCAATAAACATTTCCATAAACCATTTATAAACTTGGTTGGGGTGTATTCTACATAGAAGCATAAAGTTGCCAACAATCATTAGCCTCTCAATATGATGACAATAACCAAATTTAATAATATTTTTTATAACAACGTCTACTGGTTCAATTCCTGTATTTCCTTGATAAAAAGATTTTGGAATTGGCTTATCTTCAAAATTCCAAAAATTACTATTTCGCATCTTTGTTCCGTACTTTTTATAGACGAGGCAAATAAATTCTCTCCATCCAATAATTTGACGAATAAAACCCTCTAGAGAGTTAATAGGAACATTATTATTTTTTGCAAAAAGTAATGCTTTATTTACTACTACATCTGGGGTTAATAAGCCGCTATTTAAAAGAGGAGAAAGTAAACTGTGCCATAAAAAAGAATTTTCTTTAGAAATAGCATCCTCATAATCTCCAAATAAGAAAAATCTATGTTTAAAAAAATCATTTAACCATGCATCTGCCTCTTCAAAATTAGTTGGATATAAAAAGTTGTTACTTTCTCCAATAAACTCAATATCAAAATTGGCTAATGACCTTTCTGCATTAACTACAAATTTATTTTTTTGTAATTTAGGTGTATCGGGTATATTTATTTTTTTTGGTAATTTTTTTCTGTTCATTTCATCGAAACTCCATTTACCACCTTCGGGTGTATCATCAGGATTAACTAATATCTTTTGGCTCTTTCTTTGATTCTCATAAAATCTCCCCATAAGAGGTTTTTTTGTATTTGATGCAAATAAATCTTTTAAATCTTCACTGCTCATAAACATAGGAGAAGGCAAAATATTTAAAGCTAAATTATTACTTTCAACAAAATTATTAATCCTCTTCATTATTAAAAAATCATGAGGGTCAATGAGATTTATTTTCTGATATTTATTTTTAATAAGTTCCGATAAGTGATCAACTGTAGAAACATTATTCTTGTTTTCGATATATAAAACTTTAAAGCCAGATATTTCTAAATAATTTTTATAAGCGAGCATAGATGCTCTATGAAAAACTAACTTATTTTTATGGTTAATTAATTTATGAAATTTATCATTTCCAAAAAATAATGAGTCTTCCAAAATCAAAACTTCACAATTTATTTTTAAGATTGGGCTTTCTCTAAAAAGTTGATTGGGGAAAATAATTGATATTTGTTTCATCTTTGCGACTTCCTGTTACTGCATCTTTTTGAACAGTAGATAACATCATCCCAACAGTTTTTCCATTTTTTACGCCACTCAAATGGCCTATTGCAAACAGGACAAGTTTTAGTAGAAAGATTTTTCAAAATTTATAATTTTCTTTTATGAGTAGATTTAAATCTAGTTGAATCTTTAAGGGCCATATGTTTTGTATTTCTTCCCGAAACTCTCTTTCTCCAGACTTTGAAAGATTTGGGTTTAAGATTTTGACGCATAATTTTTATCGCATCTTCCTCTTTTAAACCAAATTGATACTCGATAGCTTCAAAGGGTGTTCTATCTTCCCAACACATTTCTATTATTCTGTCTATATCGATACTTTCCATATTTATTGTTCACATTGTGAGGTACAAAGTTTTTCAATATCGGATCTACCTGTAATTTGAAGTCTATATTTTGCCCAATATCTGTAAACCAATCTCAATAATGGAGATAAGAGCTTAATCTTCAAGGGATAATAAACCCAACCTAAACCAACTAATTCATAAGAATATGCAAGTACATCTAGTCCCCTAATAATTTCACCATTTTCAATAATCCCATGCAGGTTTGACATTGCTTCTGAATATGAGATGTCATTAAAAAGACTTTGATCATAATCCTTACTATTAATATCTATAAATGCAATTTGATTTAATGTATCTCTTTTTTTAAGAAAATTTGTTTCCCTCAAACAAAGTGGACAACCACCATCGAATAAAAAAGTTAATTTATTTTTCATATTTTTATTCAAATATAGAAATTAAATAACTTTTTTGTGGAATAAAAAAATTTTTTTAGAGTACAAGCTTTATAAAGCCTTAATAATTGCCAGTTCTAATTTAGTGAAATTATATTATCTTATTAATTAATAAACCATTGATTAAGGGATACATCAATGGTTTAAAACTATTTATGATCAGTCATCTAGAAGATGAACTCCTTCTCCTACATCAGGAGTGAATTTACAATATTTTTCAAAAATAAGTCCAACGCCTCGCATTTTTTCTCCTAATTCATCGTTAAATTTATTCCATTCTTCCGATTCACGATCAGGTAAATACCACCCTTGTTTTTCTACCATGCTTGTTATTAATGTATAGTCCCATTCTATGTATGCCATTGAGTTAATTTAAACTACTAAAATATTATAAACCAAGAGATTTAATAGGTAATCAATTTTTTTTGAATATAATTTAAAAGTGTGAAAAAATTATAAATGTCAATTTTGCCGAGAAGATTTGAACGAATCAAAAATGTTTTAGATTGCAGAATGAAAAACTTGACTGTTTTAGTTGAGGATGTCAATAAACCACATAATTTATCGGCGATATTAAGGACATGTGATGCGGCAGGAGTTTTCGAAGCAAATTTTATTAGCAAAACGAATGCCGTTAAGACTTTTAATAGTACAGCTCAAGGAAGTCAAAAATGGGTAAAACTGAATAATCATGAAAACACTATCACTGCAATATCTGATTTAAAGAATAAGGGGTTTAAATTATATGGAACGACTCTTAATAGTGAATCAGTAGATTATAGAAATTTTGATTATTCTCAAAATACATGTTTTGTTTTAGGAGCAGAAAAATGGGGACTAAGTAATGAACTTATATCAATGGTTGATCAATCAATTTTTATACCTATGAGAGGTATGGTTCAATCTCTGAATGTTTCAGTTGCTGCTTCTGTATTATTATTTGAAGCTGTTCGCCAGAGAAAAAATAAAGGTATATTGCCCGCTAATGGAGAAGGGTTAAATATGGATGAATATCAAAAAACACTTTTTGAATGGTGTTACCCAGAATTAGCTGCGGTGTATAAAAAATCAGCTAAAGAATATCCAAAGTTGAATGATCAAGGAGAACTTGATCCTGTTGCAGATAACTAAATTTATTCAGAATTTTGACTATCAAAAATTTCTTCAAGGTCCTCTCCGATAAAAGAAAGACCTAAAACTAAAAAAAACATTGCCAAACCTGGGAACAAAGCCGTCCACCAGATACCTGTAGGTAAAGCGGCAAGAGCCAGATTTAAATCACTTCCCCACTCTGGGACATCCGCAGGAACGCCAAGGCCTAAAAATCCTAAACTTCCTAATACCAAAACAGCATCTGCAGCATTTAGGGTAAGCAGAATAGGCAATGGTGTTATTACATTTGGGAGAATATATTTAAAAATAATTTTTTTAACATCAGCTCCTGCAACTTGAGCTGCCTCCACATAAGTTTCGGATTTAACCAATATTGTCTGATTTCTGATTAATCTAAAATATTGAGGAGAGTAAACAATACACAATGCCAAAGCCGCGTTAAGGATACCCTTACCCAATACAAAAGCCACAACAACTGAAAGTAAAATTACAGGTATTGAAAAAATAGTATCCATTATTAGTGATAAGCATTTATCAAAAAAACCACCAAAATATCCACTTAATAATCCCAATGGCAAACCCAAACTTAATGAAAAAAGAATAGCTAAGAATACAACTTCTATCGCTAATGATGATCCTTGCAAAGTTCTTAAACAAACATCTCTTCCTAATCTATCTGTGCCACAAAAATGATTAAGAGAAGGAGGGGCAAAGATATCATTGCTTAACATTGAAAATGAATAGCCAAAAAAATTATTGACCTCTAAAAATTTCATTATTAAAACAACAAGAAGATAAAAAAGTACAATTAAAAATCCAGCCTTTCTGATATTTGCGCCGACACGATTAAATGAGTTAATATCCAAAATCTTTTTTTAAAGATATAAATGAAATATACCCAATTCTTTTAAAAATAAATAGCTATAAATTTTAAATTAAAAGAAATTACTGATTTAATTTCAAGACTGCCATAAAAGCTTCTTGAGGGACTTCAACTTTACCCATTGCCTTCATCCTCTTTTTACCCTTGGCTTGTTTCTTTAAAAGTTTCTTTTTCCTAGAAATATCCCCGCCATAACATTTAGATAAAACATCTTTTCGCAAAGCACTTATGCTTTCGCTTGCAATAATCCTGCTACCGATTGATGCTTGAATAGGTATTTTAAATTGTTGTTTTGGAATAAGTTCTTTTAATTTCTCAACTAAACTTCTGCCAATTCCATAAGCCTTATCTTTATGAACAATAGAAGTTAATGGATCTGCTCTTTCTGAATTTATTAGAACATCTAATCTAACAAGGTCATTTTTTCTATAGCCAATCAAATGATATTCCATTGATGCATACCCTTGGGTTCTACTTTTCATTTGATCAAAGAAATCTGTAACAACTTCTGCTAATGGAATTTCATAAATCAAGGTAACTCGATCTGTTGTGATGTATTTCATATCTATAAATACACCCCTTCTTTCCTGACATAAACCCATTAATGTTCCATTAAATTCATTGGGAGCATAAATTTCCATTTTCACATAAGGCTCTTCTATTGATTCTCTAAGTTGTGGATCAGGAATTGTAGAAGGATTATCAATAAAGATATGTTCCTGCTGATTTAAATTTACTTTATAAATAACTGATGGTGCGGTTACGATTAGATCCAAGTCATATTCTCTTTCTAATCTTTCTTGAACAATCTCCATATGAAGAAGTCCTAGGAATCCGCACCTAAATCCAAAGCCCATTGCGCTACTGGTTTCGGGCTCATATTTTAAAGCTGCATCAGATAATTGTAATTTTTCTAGTGATACTCTTAAATCTGGGAATTGATCAGCATCAGTCGGGAATAAGCCACAAAAAACCATAGGATTTGCTGTCTTATATCCAGGCAAAGGATCATTGGCAGGTGAATTTAAAAGAGTAATCGTATCTCCTACTCTCGCATCAGCAACTGATTTTATAGAAGCAGCTAAATAACCAACTTCTCCTGCATGTAATTCATCAACTTGCTGCTGATCAGGCGCCATTATTCCTATCTCATCTAGTTCATAATTTTTCTTACTTGCCATTAATAATATTTTTTCTCTCTTATTTAGAGACCCAGATATCACCCTGAAATAAACAATAACTCCCCTGTAAGGATCATAATAAGAATCAAAAATCAGTGCCTTTGTAGGAAGTTTAATTTCATCTTGAGGAGGAGGTACTCTTCTCACGATTGCTTCCAAAATATCTTTAATACCAACTCCAGTTTTTGCTGAACAATTTATTGCATTAGATGTATCAAGTCCAATAATTTCCTCTATTTCTTGTTTTATTTTTTCAGCATCAGCCCCTGGTAAATCAACTTTATTTAAAACAGGAATTATTTCAAGATTATTTTCTAAGGCAAGATAAACATTAGCTAAGGTTTGAGCTTCTACTCCTTGACTTGCATCAACAACAAGTAAGGCGCCTTCACAAGCTTGAAGAGATCTACTAACCTCATAAGAGAAATCAACATGCCCTGGAGTATCTATTAAGTTCAAAACATATTCTTGGGAATCGTCAGCTTTATATTTCATCCTTGCGGCCTGTAACTTGATAGTAATTCCTCTCTCTCTTTCAAGATCCATACTGTCCAAAAATTGTTCTTGCATATCCCTTTGCTGCACAGTACCAGTATCTTGAAGCAACCTATCTGCAAGGGTAGATTTACCATGGTCAATATGAGCGATTATGCAGAAATTTCTAATTTTTGAAACCGATATATCAGTCATATAGAAAGAAAAATTCTCCTCTTATTACATCTTGATTAATATTAGCTAATTAGAATTATGGATGGAAACCAAAAATGGAATTATTTCTTTTTTTAATTTCTTTTATGAAGGTATTGTAATTTTCAGAGACTGATAGTTCTGGATAAATTAAGTCATTTATTTTTTTCTTAAGATTATACTTATCGTTTAAAAATAAAGCAGATTTTTCAAGAACCTCAACCATAATTGAAACCGCAGTACTTGCTCCCGGAGAGGCTCCCAACAAAGCAGATAATGATCCATCAGATGAATTTACAATCTCAGTTCCAAATTTCAAAGAACCACCACCTTCAGTTTTTTTAATTATTTGGACTCTTTGACCAGCATTCTTTAAATACCAATCAGAAGGATTAGCTGATGGCATCATATTCTTTAAATTCTCAACTCTTGAGTTATGGTTCTTTAATGATTGTGATATTAGGTAATTAATTAAATCGTTGTTCTTGAAACCAACGTCTAACATAGAAAAAATATTATTCTTTTTAATTGAACTAAATAAGTCAAAGTATGAGCTTTGTTTTAGAAATTTCGTTGTAAATCCAGCAAAAGGTCCATATAAAAGAAGTTTTTTATCATCAATCCATCTGGTGTCTAAATGAGGCACAGACATTGGTGGCGATCCAATATCAGCTTTACCATAAACTTTTGAGTTATGTTTTTCTGTAAGATCTTTTTTCTCGCAAATAAGCCATTTCCCACTAACAGGAAATCCACCATAACTTTTTGCTTCTGGAATTTTTGATTTTTGTAAATAATTAATTGTTTTTCCACCAGCACCAAGAAAAACGTAACCAGTTCTAATTGAAGTTTTTCTACCTTCAGAACTGATTTCTAGTTCCCATTGTTTTTTATCAATTTTCTTTAAATCTAATAATTCTGTTTTGTATCTTATTTCAACATTTTTGTTTAAGGAAACTAATGACAAATACTCTTTAGTTAAAGCCTCAAAATTAATATCAGTTCCTCTAGCTATTCTGGTAGCAGCAATTTGAGTAAATTGATTTCTATCTTTTGTTATTAGAGGAGCCCATGATGAAATTTCATCAAAAGATGTAGAAAATTCCATATCGATAAATTCAGGATTTTCAGTCATTTTCTGAAATCTTTTTTTTAAAAAAGAAATATTATCCTGACCAGACACAAAGCTAATATGAGGAATAAATTTTAGAAACTTCTTAATATCAATTTTCCCTGCTTCATACAATGAGGCCCATAAAGACATGGATGTTTCAAAAGAACGATTTATTGAGAGCGCTTTATCTATTTTTAGATTTCCTAATTCATCTAAAGGGGTATAGTTTAATTCGCAATTAGCGGCATGTCCTGTACCTGCATTATTAAAAGCGCCAGTACTTTCACTTCCTGGAGCATTTAATTTTTCTATAATAAGAAATTTTATATCTGGTAAAACTTCTGAAATTAGGAGGGCTAAAGTACTACTCATTATCCCCGCTCCTACTAAGACTGCATCAAAGTAACTGTTGTCATTAGTGGGATTTTTAGATGAAGTCACAACAGAAAATTATCTTTTTTGCAATTAATCAGATTTCTTTCTAGGCTTATTATAAAGTTAATACAAAATTATGAGTACTGAAACACTCTCACTGACAAACGAAAATGTAGAAAAAGTCCTTGACGAGCTAAGACCTTTTTTAATTTCTGATGGAGGTAATGTGGAGATTGCAGAAATAGATGGTCCAATTGTCAAGGTCAGACTTCAAGGAGCATGTGGTAGTTGCCCAAGTAGCACTATGACTCTCAAAATGGGTATTGAAAGAAAGTTAAAAGAAATGATTCCTGAAATAAGCGAAGTTGTCCAGGTTTTATAAAAATTTTTAACTGAAATATATATTATTTAGTTTTTAATTCCTTCAACAAAGATGATTCCATATCAAGGCAATCAATTGGAAGTCCTTGACCAATAGCGATTAAAAGAGGTGCAAGAATTCCTAAAGTAAAAACTAAATTTGATTGGCTTACATCATATTTACTTAAAGTAAAAGTTATCAAATAAATAATTGAAAAATAAGCATGTAGTGAAAAAAATTCTTTTGGCTTTAACACTGGCCACCTTAAAGTATTTCCCAAGAAATATAAAAAACCTGTCATAAATAAATAGTTACATGAAGATTAAACCAAATATAAACATAAACCTTTTTAGAGACTATTTATAAAAAAATTTACCTAAGATAATAATTAAAAAAATATTAAATCTTCGTTTCTATTTGTAAAAGCTAGACATGCAGTTAAAAATACGCTTATAATTATTTTGTAGCAATCGCTACTTTTTCGTTCACCCTCATTTGAGGGCGCAGTTCGAGTCATACCATGGAACGGGGGATGGCCGTGTTGTCACATCGAAACATGACTACTTTAACTTACAGAGGTAAAAACTACGTTCAAAACAAAGAAGCTGCTAAAAAGCAACTTGTTGAACTTACCTACAGAAGAAACGTATACACCAACAGAAGGGATGACGCTTCTTCAAGTAATGAAAAAGCAGAATTAAATTACAGAGGTGTTAATTACACTAAATAATTTAATTAAACAAATTAAAAGCCCCTTTTTCAGGGGCTTTTTTTTTTGGCTATATTTATCAAGAGTCCTTTAAAAAATATGTCTGAAAGTTGCTGTAATACAAACACATCGAATAAAGCACCTAATCAATTCGATCATAAAGATGCGATTCAAGAAAGATATGGCTCAGCCGCACAAGAAAAAGAAAGTTGTCTTTGTACACCAGTTGGGTTTGATCCCGTTTTACTTGAAGCAATTCCTCAAGAGGTTATAGAAAGAGACTATGGATGTGGTGATCCAACAAAATATGTTCAAAAAAATGATATTGTCTTAGATCTTGGAAGTGGTAGCGGCAAAAATGCTTTCATTTGTGCCCAAATTGTTGGAAAAGAAGGGAAAGTTATTGGAGTTGATCAGAATCCTGACATGCTTTCTTTATCAAGATCAGCCTCTAAAGAAGTTACAAAAAATATAGGTTTCAACAATACAGAATTTCTAGAAGGTTCAATTGAAAAACTTGATGAATTAGATAAAGATTTAAATCCATTAATCGCAGATAAATCAGTAGATATTATTTTAAGTAATTGCGTTTTAAACTTGGTAAGTCCAGAATCTAGAAATAACCTTCTAAATAACATAAAAAGAGTTTTAAACGATAATGGAAGAATTGCAATTAGCGATATCGTCTCTAACAAAAAAGTTCCTTTAAGATTGCAAAATGATCATGATCTATGGACAGGATGTATTAGTGGAGCATGGTATGAGCCAGAGTTTATAAGTGATTTTAAAGAACTAGGATTTAAAAATTTAAAATTTGCAGAAAGGAGTTCTGAACCTTGGAAAGTAATTGAGGATATTGAATTTAGGACAGTAACTTTAGTGGGCAATATTTAAAAAAATTCAAGAGTTGAAAATTTACTATAAATTTCTATGAGAAATAATCCAAGAGATCAAATACCCGCATTAAAAAATAAGTATTATTTCAACTATGGTGGTCAAGGACCATTACCAAAATCTTCTCTAGAAGCAATAGTTAAAACTTGGGAAATTATCCAAGATTTAGGTCCATTTACCAATGATATGTGGCCTTTTATTTACAAAGAAATATTGACCACAAAAAGAATAATTGCTCAAAAATTAGGTGTCAATTCAAAGAATGTGGCTTTAACCGAAAACATTTCTTCCGGTATGATTTTGCCCTTTTGGGGAATAAAAGTAGAAGAGGGAGAAGAGTTATTAATAAGTGACTGTGAACATCCTGGAGTAGTAGCTGCAAGTCGAGAATTTTGCAGAAGAAATAAATTAATATTCAAAATTTTGCCAATCCAAAAAATTAAAAATCTAAACGACGAAAATATAATTTTAGAGATTTTGAAAAATCTAAATCGTAAGACTAAGATCCTTATTATTTCTCATATCTTATGGAACTTTGGATATAAAATTCCTTTAAAACAAATTTCTATCGAATTAAAAAATAATCGAGAAGATTCTTATTTACTCGTTGATGGTGCTCAAACCTTTGGGCACATAAATATTGAAAAAGAAGTTTTTTATTCTGATTTATATTCAATAACTTCTCATAAATGGGCATGTGGACCAGAAGGACTTGGAGCCATTTATGTCTCAGATAGATTTATTCATGAAACAGATCCAACAATAATTGGTTGGAAATCATTAAAAAAAGAACAAGGCATTTATGAGCCTTCAGATAATCTTTTTCATGATGATGCAAGGAAATTTGAAATAGCTACATCTTGTATTCCTTTACTTGCTGGGCTTCGAAATTCTTTAGATATTTTGGATAAAGACTTCCATGAAAAAGAAAAAAACAAAAATATCAAAAAATTAAGTGGAAAACTTTGGGATGAATTAAATCAATTAAAGGGTGTTGAATTAGTTTTAGAAAAAAAATATTTAAATGGGATTGTTAGTTTTAATATCGAAAATATTGAAGATAAGGATGAATTTGTGAAGAAACTTGGAGAAAAGAAAATTTGGATTAGAGTTTTAGAAGATCCAAAATGGTTTAGAGCATGCATACATCAAATAACTACTGAAGCTGAGATTGATTTACTTGCTAAAGAAATAAAAAAAATATTGACTTAAAGATCTATTGATATAAAAAAATTTAGTTTACCAAGGTATCTCCGAATTGTCCCATGCAATAAATTTTCCTGTAGATTCTGGTGATTGATTTTTAATAATATTGATCAGAAATTGGGAGGATTTTTCTTTACTAAATAATTTATGTTCTGGAACAAATTTATGAAAAGGTCTAGATAAATCAGTATCTACTGTTCCTGGATGAAGCAATGTGATAGCAGCCTTTGGGAAACGTCTAGCCCATTCAATACTTAAAGATTTAAAAAACTGATTTTGCGCAGATTTTGCAGCTCTATATGAATACCAACCTCCAGTTTGATTATCTCCAATGCTACCAACTCTTGCACTTATACTTGCAAAATTAAAATCAAAATCTTTTGGTATAAATTCTTCAATCGCTTTAGCTAATAAAATAGGAGAAAAGGCATTTATTGAAAAACTTTCCATCATATTTTTTTTATCAAGATGTTGTAATCTTTTTTCCGGTTGAAGAGAATCACTATGAAGTCTACCTGTAGCATTAACAACTAGCCTTAATTTTGAAGGATGATTTGATATTTTATTTTTCAACTGCAAAAGGGATTGAGAATCCTCTATATCTAATTCCCAAAAAGGATTAAATTCACTTTTTCTTCCACACAAAACAACATCTAAACCTTTTTCACTTTCATTCAGATCTTTAGCTAGTTGTGTTCCAATTCCACCTGCGCCTACAACTAAGGCTAAGCCTTTCATTTTATTAAAAATAACTCCATTGATTCTAAGAAACTTTTCTTATGATTTGCGTAAAATCTTTCTTTTTTGATTAGGAAATTTTATTGAGATTTATTTTTTTCTTTTAATAATTTATAAGCTATTTTTCTATCATCAAAATTAATAACTTTATCATTGAGAATTTGGTAGTCTTCATGTCCTTTTCCTGCAATTAAAACAATATCTTTTTTATTGGCAAATTTAATAGATTCATTTATTGCTTTAAATCTATCAATTTCAATTGTTATTTTTTCTCTTTTTTTTATACCCATCAAAATATCATTTACTATCTTTTGGGGTTCTTCTGATCTTGGATTATCTGAAGTTATAAAAAGTTGATCAGACAACTCTTCAGCTATTGATCCCATCAAAGGCCTTTTACTACGATCACGATCTCCGCCACAGCCAAAAACAGTTATTAGTTTCCCTTCACAAAGTTTTTTAATTGATTGCAAAACTTTTTTTAATCCATCAGGAGTGTGGGCATAATCAACAATTATTGTTGGAAGAGATCTTGAAACGTCATTATCATCAATTTGTATTTTCTCCATTCTCCCAGGAGCACCAGGGAAAGTTTGTATTAACTTTGATAAATCTTTTAAAGAAAAATTCAGTTTATACAAAATTGTTATTGCTTGAATCGCATTCATTAAATTAAATTCACCGACAAGTGGAACAAAAAGTTGAATTTTTTCCCTAGGTGTATGAAAAATACAAGTGGAACCACTTGCAGTAAATTTTTTATCTGATACGAAAAAAAAATCATCATTTTCAAATTCACTTTCAGTAATCTTTGTAGACACTAATGAAGATCTTTTTTCAAGATCAGACGATAATTTAGATATCCAATGGTCATCATGATTTAATACACAAATCCCATCTTTTTCTTTTAAGTAAGGTGGGAAAAATAATTTTCTTTTTGTTTGAAAATATGATTCCATATCTGAGTGATAATCAAGATGATCTTGAGTTAAATTAGTAAAAATAGCCGCCTCAAATTCGCATCCTGATATCCTCTTTTGAGCAATAGAATGAGAACTTACTTCTAATATCGCGAATTCAGATTCTGCCTCAACAGCAGCATTTAATTTCTTTTGAAGTTTATCAGCGAAATCAGTTGTATGAGAAGCAACTTCTGAAAAGCCAGACCATCTATTAAACAAGGTCCCAAATAATGCAGTCTTTTTCCCTAATTTTTTTAAAAGGTATTCTAATAAGAAAGTAATTGTCGTTTTTCCATTTGTACCCGTAACACCAATAAGTTTAAGTTTTCTTGAAGGCCTATTCCAAAACTCAGCGACTATTTGACCAAAAATATAATCTAAATTATCATCTATAACCAAAATCCTTTCTCGATCAATAGATCCAATTTTCTCTTTTGCAGCAGACCCAATAATGGCAGCCTCTGCACCATTTTCAATTGCCTCAATACAATATTTTCCTCCATCAACATTTAAACCAGGCATACCTAAAAATAAAGTTCCTTTTTGTACTTCTTTAGAGTTAAAAGAAATATTATTTATTTCATGATCGATTAAATCTAATGAAGGAATAATTCCTACCAAATCTAAAAGTTTATATAATTTTATAGATCTCATGTGAAAAATTATTTCTCCAGAATGGTACTAATATTTTTTTGAAACCAATTCTTTAATTGATGATCTTTTAATCTTGGAGAAATGCGTGGCAATTCTATGATCTCCTCGGACCTAATTCTTTCAACAGCAATAACAGGTACTTCATAATCATATTTTTTATATTTATCTTTATATAAATCAACCCTATCAATATCAATTTCTTTAAGCTCCTCTAGATTAGGGAATAACTCATTAAGATTTATTTTTGCCAGTTTGTTTTTTAATGAATCACAAAGGCAACATCCCTGCCTAACAAAAATAAATATTTTCATTCATTTAGTCAGGCACAGGGTCACATCCACAGGGAGTTAAAGGATGACATCTGCTTAATCTTTTTAAAGTTAACCACCCTCCCTTCCAAGGACCATGTCTAGTAATTGCCTCATATCCATAAGAGCTGCAACTTGGAATAAATCTGCATCTTGGTCCAAAAAAAGGAGAAAACCACTTTTGATAAAACGAAATCATAAAAAGAAGTATAGAAGTAATTGATTTATTAATAGTTTTGAACACTTTAATGATGTAAAATAATATTTCAAGTAGTAATTAGTTTAATTGAATTTAATCAATTATCCAATTTATTGCAATTTTCTATTTAATTTAAAATTATGTCAAGATACCGCGGCCCCAGATTAAGGGTTACGCGTCGCTTGGGAGAACTACCAGGTCTCACCAGGAAAGCTTCAAAGAAGTCTAATCCTCCAGGTCAGCACGGCCAAGCCCGTCGCAAGCGATCAGAATATGCAATTCGTCTAGAAGAAAAGCAGAAACTTAGGTTTAATTATGGAGTTTCTGAAAAACAACTAGTACGTTATGTGAAAAAAGCTAGAGCTCAAGAAGGATCTACAGGTACTAACCTACTAAGACTTTTAGAAAACAGACTTGATAATGTTTGTTTTAGATTGGGTTTTGGAGGCACCATTCCAGGCTCAAGACAATTAGTAAATCATGGCCATGTAACCGTTAATGGAAAGGTTCTTGATATTGCTGGTTATCAATGCAAATCAGGCGATGTAATCGGAATTAAAGAAAACAAAGCAAGCAAAAAACTTGTAGAAGGTAATATAGAATTCCCTGGCTTAGCAAATGTCCCACCTCATCTTGATTTAGACAAGCCGAAATTAACGGGAAAAATAAATGGGAAATGCGATAGAGAGTGGGTGGCTCTTGAAATAAACGAACTACTAGTTGTTGAATATTATTCAAGAAAAGTTTAATACTACTTTTCTTTGGATTATTAAATCTCTCTTTTAAAAAATGAGAGATTTAATTTAATTCTTATTTTTAAAAAATAATGGGAAATAAGGAAAATAATATAAAAAAGCCAGGTTTTAAGACCTTATCTATTCACCATGGGGAAACATTTGCTGAAGAAACTGGATGCGTTATGCCTCCTATTTTTTCTACATCTACTTTCAAACATGGAAATAAAGATAATTTCGACTACACCAGATCAGGCAATCCCAACTTTAGAATTCTAGAAAACATCCTTAAATCAATAGAAGATTCTAAATACTGTACAGTTTTTGGATCTGGAATTAGCGCGGTAACTGCTATTTCATCAACACTGAAATCAGGTGACAAGATACTCTGCGAGTCAAATCTCTATGGTTGTACAGTGAGGATGTTCGAAAAAGTTTTCAAGAAATTTGGACTAGAAGTTTTATACACAGACTTTACAAACGAAAATAATGTCAAAAAGATTTCAACCTTCGAGCCAACCTTGATATGGCTAGAAAGTCCAACTAATCCACTTTTGAAGGTACTCGATATTAAGGCGATTTGTGATGAAGCGAATAAACTCGAAATACCAGTGGTTGTAGACAATACCTTCTCTACTGCACTTATTCAAAAACCATTGGACCTTGGTGCAACACTATCGCTTGTAAGCACCACAAAATTCATTAATGGACATAGTGATGCACTTGGCGGAGCAGTACTTACAAATAATGAGGAATGGAATAGTAAGATGCTTTTCTCTCAAAAAGCTCTCGGGCTTCAACCATCTCCTTTTGATAGTTGGCTCATTACGAGAGGAGTAAAAACTCTTCCTTTAAGAATCGAACAACAAACTAAAAGTGCAGAATTTATTTCTGAAGAATTAGGTAATCATAAAATTATTAGTAAAGTAATTTACCCTTTTAATCAAGAACATCCGCAATTTAATTTAGCAAAATCGCGAATGAAATCTGGAGGTTCAATGATCACCCTAAAATTAAATTTAAATAAAGAGGATACTTTTAAATTTTGCAAATCTCTCAAATATTTCTCTCTAGCAGAAAGCCTTGGAGGAGTTGAAAGTTTAATTTGTCACCCTGCAACGATGACTCATGCTTCTGTTGATGACAAAACAAAAAATTTACTAGGGATAGATGATGCTCTTGTCAGATTATCAATTGGATGTGAAGATACAAACGATTTAATCTCGGACATTTTATTTGCTTTAAATAAATTCTGAAAATTGAGAGATTTACTTAAAAAACCTATATGGAAAAATTTAGAGTTGGGATATGCAATTCCTGATAGTATTCATGCTGTTTCTGTAGCATTACCAACTTGGAATGATGTAATAAATTACGAGGAAAAAGATCAAGAATGTATGAATTTATTGAAGTCCATTTACCCACGATTCGGGCTTAACCCCATAGTGAAAAGATTATGCGAAAAAGTAAAAAAACAAAATTACTACAACAATAAAAGTATCTGGCCATATCCGAATGAAAGAATAGCTTTTAAAGCTAAAAAATACATTGATAGAAATACTTCTGAACAATTCTCGTTAATAGAAAAAAGAAATAATTTAGCTTTCTTAATAACTGAAAAAGAAGGAAGTATTTATGCAAAATATTTTTGGCAACATACTGGTCTTGGTCTATCTTCAAGAGCTGCCGCTATAGAACTAGGTCTTGAAGATTGCCCTCCAAAATCTTACGTAAATGAATGTTCTCAAAGAATTAAAATTAGAATTTCTAAATCTACAAAAATTGACTCTAATGATATTCACTTAACTTCATCTGGAATGTCTGCATTGCATACATCATTAGAAATCATATATAAATTATTTCCAGCTAAACCAACACTCCAAGTTGGTTTTCCATATGTAGATGTACTTAAATTACCAATGAAAATCTTTCACGGAGCAAAGTTAATTACAGAAGAAAATTGCGAGGATATTGAATTAGAAATCAAAAGAATAAATCCATCAGCATTAATTATTGAACTTCCAAGTAATCCAATGCTCAAATGCGTAAACATTAAAAAAATTTCAAAAATTGCAAAAAAGCTAAATATTCCGTTAATTGTTGACGATACAATTGGTTCGAATTTAAATATAAATTCCATAGAACATGCAGATATAGTTTTTACTTCACTTACAAAAATTTTTTCAGGTAGTGGTGATATTCTTGCCGGATCATTAATACTAAATCCAAAAAGCAAATGGATTGATCAGTTTAGAAATGCATTAAACGAGATTAATATTCCAATACTTTCGGATGGAGATATAGTTTATCTAGAGAAAGTTAGTAGAGATGTAAATCAAAGAGTTTTTGAACAAAATAAAGCATGTTTAGAATTAAAAAAAAGATTAGAGACTCATAGTGAGATTAAGAATATTTTCCATCCTGAAAATTGTCCAAATTTTAATTCTTTACTTACTTCTGATGGAGGATACGGCTGCTTATTATCATTTGAATTAAATGGAGGATTGAAAAAAGCCAAGAAATTTTATGATTCTCTACAAGTATCTAAAGGACCTAGTTTAGGTACGAAATTTACTCTAGTTTGTCCTTATGTTTTACTAGCTCATTATGACGAGTTGGATTGGGCTGAAAGTTTTGGTATACCCTCGCACCTTATTAGAGTATCAGTTGGATTAGAAGACCAAGATCAATTATGGAAAAGCTTTTCTGAAGCACTAAATAATTTCTAAATTCCTAGTATTTACCGTATAGAAACTTATATACTCTTTTTCTGAATAATAGTTAGTATTAATATATATTTTCCCAATATAATAAATGGCAAAAATTTATGAGGACAACAGTTTTGCTATTGGAAACACTCCATTAGTAAAATTAAAATCAGTTACTAAAAACGCGAAAGCTACAGTACTTGCAAAAATTGAAGGTAGAAACCCCGCTTATAGTGTCAAATGTAGGATTGGCGCAAACATGATTTGGGATGCAGAGAAAAGTGGGAAACTTACAAAAGACAAAACTATTGTTGAGCCAACTTCTGGAAATACAGGAATTGCTCTAGCTTTTACTGCTTCAGCAAGAGGTTATAAACTGATCCTTACAATGCCAGAATCCATGTCAATTGAACGAAGAAGGGTTATGGCAGTGTTGGGTGCTGAAATTGTTTTAACAGAGGCATCTAAAGGTATGCCTGGAGCAATAGCTAAGGCTAAAGAAATTGCAGAAAGTAATCCTTCTCAATATTTCATGCCAGGTCAATTTGATAACCCAGCCAACCCTGAAATTCATTTCAAAACTACTGGACCAGAAATCTGGGATGATTGTGATGGCGAAATTGATGTCCTAGTTGCAGGGGTTGGAACTGGCGGCACAATTACAGGAGTTTCAAGATACATTAAGCAAGAGAAGGGCAAGAATATCACTTCTGTAGCTGTTGAACCATCACATAGTCCTGTTATTACACAGACAATGAATGGAGAAGAGGTTAAATCCGGACCACATAAAATCCAAGGAATTGGAGCAGGATTTATTCCTAAGAACCTTGACTTATCAATTGTTGACAAGGTTGAACAAGTAACAAATGACGAATCAATAGAGATGGCTCTTAGATTAGCCAAAGAGGAAGGTCTATTAGTAGGAATATCTTGTGGAGCCGCTGCTGCAGCTGCGGTTAGATTAGCTGAACAAGATGAATATGCTGGAAAGACAATTGTAGTTGTTCTACCTGATTTAGCAGAGAGGTATTTATCATCAATTATGTTTACTGAAGTTCCAAGCGGAATCATTCAAGAACCAGTCAAAGCCTAAATCAATTTTTTCTCCAGTAATGAATCTGGTGAAATATACATCGCATCGCCATAAGAGAAGAATCTAAATTTTTCTTTTATGGCTTTTTTATATAGATCTAATAATCTTTCTCTACCAATCATTGCACTAACTAAAAGTAATAATGAACTTTTAGGGAGATGAAAATTAGTTAATAATCCATCAACTACCTTAAATTTATAACCTGGCTTAATTACTAAATCTACGTATTTAGCTATGGGAATAAAGTCATTAATTTCGTGAGAATAACAACTTTCAAGAGCTCTTACGCTAGTTGTACCAATAGCAATTATTTTTCTATCTGTTTTCTTTATTCTTTTTATTTCCTCCACTACTTCCTTGTTAACACTTACCCATTCTTTGTGAAGTTTTAAGTTACTTAAATCTTCTTGATCAATAGGTTTGAATGTTCCATAACCCACGTGCAAAGTTATCGGTAAGATTATTACGCCTTTTTTTTTTAGATTGGAAATAAGACTTTTGCTTAAGTGTAAACCAGCTGTTGGTGCAGCAACTGCCCCCGGATTTGTTGCATACTCAGTTTGATAACTTTTCTCATGAAAAGATTCTTCTTCGGAATTTTTTATATAAGGAGGAAGAGGGATTTCCCCGTATTTATCAAGAAGTTCATTCATTGAATTAAGACAAGTTATATTTTCCGGAAATTTAATAAATCTCCCTCCAGTTTCTTCATCAACTCCATCAACAATCAAATTAATATCTTGTGCTAATGGAGATTTTAATTTTAATTTTCTATTTATTTTTAACTTTTTTGCTGGCTTTGCCAAACATAACCAAACACATTCATGGGATCTTTCTAAGACTAATAATTCTACTAATGTCTTATTTTCTAATTCAACCTTTAACCTAGCTTTCATAACTTTAGTATTATTTACAATTACAAGATCCCCTTCTCTAAATTCATCTAAAAGATTCTTGGTAAATTTATTAGTTAAACAGTCTTCTTCTAAAAAACTATTTCTAACTATCATCAATCTTGATTCATGCCTAATTGCAGAAGGTTTACTAGCAATTAATGAAGGATCAAGGAAATAATCATAAGCTTCAAGCTTATAATCTCTTTCTTCATTATTAATTTGAGAAATCAATTAAATTTAGGAGACAAGAGTCTCTGGCTCATCTTCAATTAGGGAAGCCAAGTCTTTTAAGAATGAAGCTCCATCAGCTCCGTAGATCACTCTATGATCAGCTGTTAGATTTACTTGCATTATTTTTTTAACAGATATTGAACCATCACTATTAGCAACAACGGTTGGTTTCGATGATGCTATGGCTAAAATAGCACCGGTACCTGGAGGAAGAATTGCGTCAAATCTATCAACGCCAAACATCCCAAGGTTAGATAAAGTGAAGGTTCCTGTTGAGTATTCATCAGGTTCTAATTGTTTTGATCTTGATCTTTTTACGAGATCTTTCCATTCCCTAGACAATTCAAATAAATCAGTATTGCATGGTTCTTTTAAAACTGGAGTTATTAGTCCACCATCTTCCATCGCAACAGCAACAGCAATATTTATATTTTCTGGATAAGAAATTCCATTTTCTGAAAAACTTGAGTTAACTTGAGGATGTTTCTTTAGTATCTTTGCAACTGCCTTTACTAGTAAAGCAGTCATAGTAACTCCGTTCTGTTTTACTTTTTTGTAGAAATTATCTAATTTATCTGTGTTAATGGAATAACCCACCCTAAAACATGGCACATCTAAACTAGATTCCATATTTTTATTTACCGCTTTTTGAAGAGTATTAAATTGAACTGTTTCTCCGGGATTACCAAAACTATTTCCTGAAGTTTCTGGTTTACTTTCAACTCCCAAATTTGCACCAGGTACACTTGCAGGAGAACCACCTTCACCTATCCATGGTATAGAGACTGGTTGGCCATTAGCTTTTAAAATATCATCGGCTTGAATCCTTCCGTGAGGTCCGGATCCATGAACCTTTGCTAAATCAACACCCATTTGAGAGGCAAGTTTTTTAGCTCTTGGAGATGCAATCACCCTCGAAGAAACATTACTCGTAGCTGCATTTATTTGATCGCTGCTGAAAGATGGGGCTGCCTTTTCACTCATTAATACAACTTCTTTTTCTTTTTTTTCAACAATTTCACTTTGAACTTCAGGTTTTTCTTCCGTTTTATTGCTTACCAATTCAAGTTGATCCGAACTAGAAACTTCGGGTTGTTTTCCTTTATTTTGTTCTTGAACAGAAGCTATCTCATCCTCATTTTCTACAATAAGACCGATAGTCTCTCCCACTGGTGCAGTGCTGCCAGCGGGCATTAAAACAGCTGCAAGATATCCATCTTGAAAAGATTCAACATCCATATCTGCCTTGTCAGATTCAACAACCAAGACAGATTCACCTCTTTCAACTTTATCTCCTGGATTTTTCAACCATTCCACAATCTTGCCCTCTGTCATAGTAGAACTCAAGGCAGGCATGAATATTTCGTGAGACATAAGAAAATTGTTATTGCATAAGTTTCAAGGGATTTCTACCAAACTTCCTAAAGTTTTTATAGTTAAGAACCCTTTAAACTCTTGTTTTAATTATACGAAATCATGTTCACAGTGGGAACTCTTAAAACTTAAGAAAGTAATAATTTAGATCGATTAGAATTTAAAAACCTTTCGAAATTAAGATTTACTTATATTTATCAAAAATACTAAATCTTCTCTTTAATTATTATCTATAGATTGAATAACTCCATCCTTAACCGTAATCGATACTTGCATTTTTTCAATTAGATTGTCTCCCACAGTGACATCACAGAAACTATCCACTTGCCCTTGATCAACAATTTCGTCCATTTTTAATTCGCGAACTTGACTCTGTTGTTGAAGAAGATTTCTTTTTTGTTCTTCAATTTCATTTCGTTTTGCTGCGACTTGTTGTTGCACCTGACTAACCTGTTCTTGAACTCTTGGATCTAGGGGATTAACCGATTGGGATCTAATATTATTTACTATTTGCTGCCCCTCTTGCTCCAGTTGCGATAATTGCTGATCAATGTTTGAGATTGCTTTACTTAATTCTTTTTCAGCATCTTCCTTCCAAGTTGGTGTAACTACAGCTTTAATAGCTATTGAGCGCTTTATAGATATTGAGTTTTTTGTTTCCATAAAAAATTAAATTGCCTTTTTAATATAGATAGAACAAATCAAATTTTCTTACTAAATTTGTTTTCATACATATTTTCTATTTGTAATGAATACTTTTTTTCTATTTCTTTTCTTTTTTGTTTAAGAGTTTGTGTTAATAACCCATTTTCTAGAGTAAAGGCATCAACAAAATAACAATCTAATATTTGTTCTTCTGACCTTGCTCCTAATCGACTTTTAAGCAAATTATTAATTTGTGATTTGAAAAATGTACAAATTTTCTTATTCAGGTTTAATTTTGAAAGGTCTTCTTCCAAAAACTTGCTTTTAACCAATTCGACATTAGGAACTACGAGAGCTGTTAAACATTTCTTATCTTGTCCTACTAATTGAATCTGATTAATAAATTCTGAACTAAGAATTTCAGTCTCCAGGGGATTCGGTTCTATATTTTCACCACTTGATAGCACTATTGTATCCTTGGCTCTTCCGGTTATAAAGAGAGAACCATTTGGTATTAGAAAACCTAAATCACCAGTATCAAACCAACCATCCTTGGATAAAACATCATTTGTAGCTATTTCATTATTAAGATAACCTTTCATTACTTGCGGCCCCCTAACAAGAATTTTCCCGATTTCTCTGAACTTAAGAATCTTTTTTTTATCATCATTCACTATTTTGATTTCAGTAAATGAAAGAGGCTGCCCAGATGATCCTCTAACATTTAATTCTCTTCTCCTACAAGTTAATACTGGACTAGTTTCTGTGAGTCCATATCCCACCAAAACATCTACACCTAAAGATTCAAAAAAAAGATCTACATGTTCTGGCAATGCACCTCCACCATTAATAGGAAATTTCAGTTTTTCTCCGCATAGTTGTCTAAGAATATTCGGCCATAAAAAAATAGTAGACAATTTATGTAAAGGGTATCGGCTAATAACAGAACCCAGTAAGGGGATTTTTGATTTAAAAGTTATTTGATTTATATCTATATTTCTTATCTTTCTAAGACTTCTTTTAAAAACCGAACTATTGCTTATCAAAAACTTAATAAGTTTTTGCTTTTTGGAAGGCATTTTTTTCAAAGCCTGAAAAAAACCATCATGTATTGCTTCCCATAATCTCGGTACAGTGGCCATAACAACGGGTTTTATTTGTGTAATATCATCTTTAAGAAATTTTGGAATTGTATAGTATTGAGAACAACCGCATGAAAAAAAGAAGTATTCAGCACTTCTCTCATAAGAATGCCAGATAGGCAAAACGCTTAATACAGAGGTACCTGGCTCTGGATCAGCGATATAGGCTAAATTGATTATTTGATGTAAAAAATTTGCATGAGTCAAAGGCACACCTTTAGGTTTTCCGGTCGTCCCAGAAGTGTAAAGAATGGTAGCGACGTCTTCAATTTCTGGATTAAATTTTTCAAGACTATTATTTTGTGAATTTTCTCTTTCTACTGAACTTATGAATGTACTCCAACTTATTAAACTTTCAAATTGTTCATCTTCTAAATTAATTATGAATTTCAGTCTTTTTTTTAATTCTTCTTTGTTGTTTAACTTTAGCCAAATTTCCTTAGATTGAACTATTAGTCCTACTGAATTAGAGTGCCCAATAATATAGTCTAATTCTACTGAAGGAGAATTAATACCTCTCACTGCATTTATAGCTCCTAAACGCATTAAGCCTTGATCCACTGCTAGCCATCTTGGAGAATTTTCAGATATTACAGTAACTACATCCCCCTTTTTTAAACCATAATTTTCGAAAGAAGAAGAGACTTTTGTTATTAAATCAGCCAGCTCAGAATAAGAAAATTTTTCTTTGTATTTCCCTCTTAAATCGCAAACAGCTAAAGTATCACCACATTTTAATTTTAATTTTTCCCAAATTTGATCTATGTGATCAAGGTTCTTAATAAAATCTCTATTTTTGGCAAATGTATTTTTTTTAGAAAGAGGTTTGGCTGAAGGCCAATACGCTAAATCACCCATATTAAATTGATTTTGAAATTTTAATTTCTATTTTGATATAAAATCAAAATTAAATTCTTCCTCGATGGTTTTTTTAACAATTCTCTTGACTTCTTGAATATTTAAATTTTTGTTGTAATCAATCATATTTGCCATAAGACAATTTTCTATTCCGCAAGGAACAATCTTATTAAAGTTTTCTAATTCGCAGTCAATATTGATTGAAAATCCATTTATCGTAATCCATCTTTTACAACCAATTCCAATTGATGCGATTTTCTTACTTCCTATCCAAACACCAGTAAACCCCTCTCTTGAATGACAATCTATATTAAAAGCACCAAGGATTTTTATAATAATTTCTTCAATTTTTCTTAAGTACCAATTTAAATCTTTATTAAAATTTTTCAAATCTAAAACCAAATACGTTACTAATTGTCCTGGCATATGACAAGTTACCTCACCACCTCTATCAATCTTAAAAACATCATATTTAGCATCATTTAGAGAAAATAATAAATTATCGTAATTAGATCCTCTCCCCAATGTATAACAGAGTTGATGCTCCCCTATCCAAATAAAATCAGGGTTAGAATTATCTAAAATCAATGCCTCCTGATATTCTTTTTGTAATTTATAAACATCATTAAAAGAAGAAATATTATCAGGTTGTTTAATTATTGCTGTTCTATTATCCATATTTAAGTAGATTTAGAAAGTAAGTAAATATTTTTAGATTTGTTATGAAAATTTTAATCCATGGAAAGAATCTTGAGCTCACTGGAGCATTAAAAGAATATACTGAGGCAAAGATAGAAAAAGCAACACATCACTATAAGGATATCGTTAAAGAAGCTGACATACACCTTTCAATTGAAAAGAATCCAAGAGTCTCGTTCCAAACTGCAGAAGTTACTATTTTTGCAAATGGTACCGTAATTAGAGCTGAAGAAAAAACTGAAAATCTATACTCAAGCATTGATTTAGTTTCAAATAAACTTTGTAGAAAATTACGCAAATACAAAGAAAGAAACAATAAAACAATTCATAATAAACAATTTAAAAATAAAGATTCTTTACCAATTGAAAGTATGGAATCAAATTTTTTAGATAAAGCTTTTTTTAAAGAAGGAACTGAAGCAAGTCTGCCTGAGCCATCTATAAAAAATAAATACTTTGAAATGACTCCAATTTCATCAGACGAAGCAAGAAAACAATTAGATCTAATTGATCATGATTTTTATGTTTTTCGAAACAAGAAAAATAATGAACTTCAAGTTATATATAAAAGGAATCATGGAGGTTATGGATTGATTCAATCTAAATAAGTTTTAAATGCCCAATATTGAATATGAATTAAACGAAAAAATTCATGCCATTATTATTAACCCGTATTTAACTTGGGAAGATTTCTGCGCGAATTGCGATTTAATAGAAAAATATAATGTAAAGAATATTTCTACTTCACTTAATTATTTAAATGATTTTCAAAACCGTTTGAGCAATTACAGTGCAAACATAAACGCACTCATTTCTTACCCGTTAGCAGATTTACCAGTTACATTTATTGAAGAATTAGTTAATTTTGCAAAAGATAGAGGTGCAAACGGAATTGAATATATCCCAAACTTCATCAATTTATCCAAAAGAAACTTAGAAACTTTCGCTGCCGAAATTGAGCAAGTAAAGTTAGCTGGATTACCAGTTTCAATAATCATTAATAAATCAAAACTACAACAAGAAGTTTTGTACAATGCGATAGAGATATCTTTGGAATTAGGAATAAAAAATTTTCAATTTGGGGACGGGTTTGGGCCTCCTATTAGATCAAATGATGTAGCAGAAATACTAAAAATAACCGGCTCCCAAAATCAAATCAAAGTTGTAGGTGGTATCAAAAAACTGACACAAGTTATTGATTTATTTGATAATGGGATTAGTTGCGTTGGTACTTCTAATTTTTGTGAGATTTTTCAAGAATTAAAGGTTATTTAAATGTCTGGTTCTGGTGAGTGCAGACTAAAAGGTCTCTGTATTAAAGCTTCTCCATTAGGCGAGAATGATAGATTAATAACTATTCTTACTGATGAGCAAGGGATTGTTCGATTAGCGGTACCTGGTGCTAGGCGTCCTAAAAGTAGTCTTGCAGCAGCTACTCCATTAACATATTTAAGTCTGCAGATTTTTGGGAAAAGAAATCTTAAATCTGTACGTCAAATTAAAATATTAAAAAGCTATTCTGGCCTTGGGAAAAATATTGAATGCCTTGCAGCCGCGCAAGCAATAACTGAATTAACTTTTTTATTAGTAGGTAATAATGACAAGCAACAAAACTATTTATCTTGTGTTCTTGCACATCTAGATAGGATTTATTTATATGAAGAATCTAAAGAAGAAGATATTAGAATGCTTTCAATGAGTATTCAATCTTTAATCCATCTATTAGCCATTGGAGGTATAAATTTACCAATTCATCATTGCTGCAAAACTGGAGAACCTATTATCCCGCCTTTAGGAGATTGGGAATGGAGTTGTTATTATTTGCCAAGTGAAGGGTTTTCGTCAATGGAAGATCCTCAAAGTAATCTTAAAATAAATGCATCTGAAGTTGCGCTATTGCAGAGACTTCTTTTCCCCGAATTACCAATAAAATCTAATGGAGAGTTATTAGGCCCTAAAAAAGTCTGGCTTAAAATATTATTTATCATTGAAACTTGGATCTCTACTCAATTAGAGAAAGATTTATCTTCACTAAAAATGTTGAGAGAAATATACAACTAGCATTTTTAGGAACCATTTATAAACTTTAAAATTATGATCTTGGGTGCTTTTACTGTTAACTTAATAAATAGTTAATTCAATCAAAGTGGTTCATATTGCCTGGTTGGGTAAAAAATCCCCTTTTTGTGGAAATGTAACTTATGGTAATTCAACTACTGAGGAATTAAAGGCCAGAGGTCATAAAATTAGTTTTATTCATTTCGATAATCCCACTAATTCGAATTCATCAAAACCATTATTCCTGGCAAATGATCCTGATGTAAGTCTCCCATATTTAATTAAGTCTCAAGTTTATACAATACCCTCCCCAAGAGCAGAAAAAGAGCTAAGGCTATCTTTAGATAGATTAAAACCTGATATAGTTCACGCTAGTCTAACTTTATCTCCCTTAGACTTTAGACTTCCAGAGGTTTGCAGTGACATAAATGTTCCACTTATAGGAACATTTCACCCGCCATTTGATGAAAAAAATAGAACTTTAACTGCTAGCACTCAACAATTAACTTATCAACTTTATGCTCCATCTTTGGCAAAGTTCGATAAAATAATTATTTTTTCTGAACCTCAAAAAAATGTTCTTGAGAAATTAGGAGTACCTAAAGAAAAACAAATAATTATTCCAAACGGCGTTGATGAAAATATTTGGAAACCTTTTTGCAAAAAAAATAAAAAGTATGATCAGGTAAAAAACAAACTTGGAAATAAAAGAATCTTTTTATATATGGGAAGGATTGCCAATGAGAAAAATATCGAGGCACTTTTACGTTCTTGGCGCCAAACAAAAAACAACAATTGCAAATTAGTTATTGTTGGTGATGGCCCAATGAAGCCTACTCTTGAAAATAGTTTTTCTAGCCTTAATAATGAGAAATTAATTTGGTGGGGTGCCGAGTTAGATTTAGAAACTAGGGTGGCGATAATGCAAATAGCAGAGGTTTTTTTCTTACCAAGCTTAGTAGAGGGTTTGTCATTGTCACTTTTAGAGGCAATGTCTACTGGTACTGCATGTGTAGCCACAGATGCGGGGGCTGATGGTGAAGTTCTTGATAACGGAGCAGGTATAGTGATTTCAACCGATAATGTGTCTGCGCAATTGAAAACTATAATCCCAATTCTTGTGGAACACCCCTCATTTACAAAAGATCTTGGGGAAAAAGCAAGAGAAAGAGTACTTGATAGATATACAATTACTAAAAATATAAATTCACTTGAGAAAGTTTATATGAACTTAATAAGTAATTTCACCAACTAACGAAACTCTTTACTTCTATTACTAGCTGAAACTATAGATTCAATTAATGCTGACCTAACACTCTTTTTTTCTAAAACCCTTAATGCAGAAATAGTAGTTCCACCAGGGGAGGTTACTAAATTTTTAAGGTCAGAAGTAGTAAGTTTACTTTCCTTTATTAGATTAGTAGTACCTATTATCATTTCCATAACAAGTTCCTCTGAAAGTATTTTGGGTAATCCCCCGCTCAATCCTCCATCACTTAATGCTTCTATGATTAATGCAATAATTGCCGGACCTGATGAAGTTAACGCTAAAAATATATCAAGGTAATCTTCAGTAAATTCATAAATCTTACTAGTATTTTCAAATAATTTTTTTGTAAATTGTTTCTGATCTTGTGTAATTCCTTCTCCCCAAGAAATCCCTGTTAAACCTTTTCCAATAGTTATTGGAATATTTGTAACCACCCTCACACATTTATGATTAGGAAACTTTTGAGTAAGTCTATTTATTGAGACCCCCGCAAGAATTGAAACTAGTAAATTGTCCTTGTTTTTTAAATAATGATCCTCATTTATATCATTTAATTGTTGGGGTTTTATCGAAAGAAGTTTATACTGACAATCCCAAATTATTTTTGACTCTTTTGCATCTGACTTATAGACATTTATATCATATTTATAATTTTTTTTTATATTTTCTAAACTTTTTTCTGTATTTACAACACAAAAAACATTCTCTGGCTGAATTATTTTTTTATCTAATAAAGGAGTTACTATAGCATTTGCAATATTACCAAAACCAATAATCGCAATATTATGAGTCACAGATTAATCATGAATAAGCACTTAATTTAGAATTACCCCATGCTGGTTCAGGAGTAGTATTTTTGCCCAAACTATATTGTGGTTGATTTTCTGTTGGCACAGAAGAAGGAGAAGCTTCATCTGGGGAAGAACTAGTTACATTTACACAACTTGGCGCAAAGAGAAAAATACTTTCACCGACTCTCTCTTGATGTCCATCAATTGCATATGTCCCCCCAGCAATAAAATCAACGGCTCTTTGCGCTTGATCAGGATCCATCATTGTTAAATTGAGAATTACAGTCTTTCTCTCTCTTAATGCTTGTATAACTTGAGGCATCTCATCAAAACTTCTTGGTTCTATTAAGTTTACTTCTGAGGAAGCATTTGAGATTCCAGGCATACCAACCACTTTTGATGATCTGTTGTTGTTCATAAAATCGAATGGGTTTGAATTTGCGAGGGCATTTTCATTCCTTTGATTTTGTTTGAAATTATTAATATCATTTAATTCATCCTCTGAAGCATAATCCAAATCACCAAAATCATCATCGAGGTACTCGTCCCCTGCAACAACTGCCTTTAATTTAGAAATAAGTGACACCTTTTAAATCCTCTTGAAATTGATTACTAAGGTTTAAGAACCTCAAGCAATAGATTCATTTTTAAATGAATAAACTACCTATACTTAGATAACGTTAGTTGAACTTTACTGCAAGTTTATAGATAAGATTTTTATAAAAAAATAACTAATTAGCATCTATCTCCAAAAATTAATGACCCTAATCTTAACCAAGTTGATCCAGCGTCAACAGCTTCCTCCCAATCACCTGACATCCCCATTGAACAATCTGGTAGTTGTAGTGAATCAGCGAGAGCACGACATTTCTTGAACAATCCTGAATTTTCTCTAGAGGTAAGTCCTTTAGGATTGATAGTCATCAAACCAATTAATGAAATATTTTTCAAATTTTGAATTTCTATCCATTTGAATTTTAAAAATTCAGGATTAAATCCTCCTTTAGTAGGGTCTTCACTCAACTTAACCTGCAACATTATTAATGGATATTTCTTTTCTTCATATGAAATATTAGAAATCTTTTGCAACTTTTCAAATGAATCTACTGAATGTATATATTTAAAATTTTGTACTATTTTTCTTATTTTATTACTTTGTATTCTTCCAATAAAATGCCAATTTATTTGTTTAAGGTCTTTTAAGATTACTTGTTTTTCAAACGCTTCTTGAAACTTACTTTCACCAAAATCATTCTGGCCTAAATTTTGAATGGTTTTGATTTCTTGACTTTTAAATCCTTTACTTACTGCAAGAATATTTACATTTGATGGAATTTGTTTTCTTAGTTTTAAATAATTTGCGGTGTCCACTTTTTATAAGAAAGTTTGCGCAAATAAATTCTCCCATTTAGATAACTCTTCAGATCCTTGTCTTCTAGTTTTTTGAAGGTTAAATTCGGCTTGATTACGGGCATCTAAATAAGGTATAACCTCAAAAAAAACTTCTCTTTGTTTAACTTCTACCAAAAAAAACATTTTTTGAGCGTACAAAGTCGCATAAATATCTTTCCCATCGTTTCCTGAAGAAACTTGGTACAACATACCAAATGTTGGATGGTTTAAATAACGCTCAGAACTCAAACCTAAATATTGTGTTATTTATAATGCACCATACAGTTTTCTAAGAAAAATTGCTATGCAAATAAAACAAA